>CACZML010000128.1 GCA_902782235.1 Oscillospiraceae bacterium | reverse complement strand
GGGCTTCCTCCGGAACACTGCCCGGCATGCTATGCGGATCTGAGAGCGAATAATTCCTGATAAACATGAAGCAAAGTCTGTTTGCTTAATATCGTTCTCTTGATTTTAATAACATGAGAACAACATGAATTATGCCTATGCAGGTGAAGAAAAAACCTATCCACAAATTTGGAATATCATATTTACTTACTTGGCTGAGGTTGATAATCAGGTAAGCCGCATAAACTACAGTCAGGAAAATGTTTCTTTCTGTGAGATAGTTGGAAGCCATTTCGTCCCATTTTTCATCCCAGTTCTTTGTCAGATAAAGGAATCTGAAAGATAAGAAGAGTGTAAGTTCAGCTAACATAAACTCGATTCCGAGGAAGAGCGCAAACATGGTTTCCATAACCATCATAATGATAAACACGGACCAAAATGCGACGATGACCAGAATGTCTAGTGCAAGCCATTTGGCACGCTTTTTATCCTTCTTACGGGTGCGGGCTTCCTCTTCGTCAGCAGCTTTTGCTGCGGCTTCGCGGTTCAGGGTGTCTCTATGTTCAACAAAACAATCCAAAATGAGTTTTTCGTCCGGATCCTTATCAACAAGATCTCTCAAAATGGCACTGAAATCCAGATTATGGAAAAGTATCACGTGCCTGATCAAAGGCTCTTCAAAGAATGAATCCCATGTGCCCTTATCGTGTGAACATGCATAAAGGTTCTTATATAAGGAAAACAGCATTTTCGAGCGCTGAAGCATAGTCCCCGGCTTCCATCTGAGTACATCTTCCGGTGTCTCTATTCCGATGTCATTTTTGAAACTTGCTATTAATTCTGTCCAGTACTTTACGTCGCTCGGCAGATCCCCATTAGGATCGATAACGCTCGAAAAGTCGTACGGCAGGACCGGAACTTCTTCTTTTTCAGGTTCTGCTTCTCCCGGTTTATCCGATGGTATATCCTCTTGAGGAATGTCTATTGGAAATTCACCGCTTCCGGCGTATCTTAGTGCTTCCTTAAACGCATTATGGATCCTTTGAAATCCTTCAGGATCTTCCTCGGGAGAGATGGTATGGGCAAGCTTAGTATAAGCTTTTCTGATTTCAAGCTTATCATTGGTTCTTTCTATTCCCAAAATCTCCCAGCAGGACTGCATCCGTTATGCCTCCATATAATTACCTAATGCAGGTTTTATTTCTTTGCGTTATATATTCCCCACCCCAGGGCAAGAACCATAAAAAGGACACCTGCCATGACCTCGGAAATATTTTGCGGTGTGATCTTATTAAACATGAGATACCCTATAAGAAGGGCTGCCAACAATCCGATCATACATAATATAAAGATTCTAACCACCCGGTCAGGATTGATTTTAGGCTCAGATTTAATATCTTTTTCTTTTATTATCTCATCGTTATTAGCATCATCCGCATATTTCTCAAAAGCTTTAACGAGCTTATCTTTGTAAAAACAGTCTTCGCCCAGGGCATTTAAGGCCCACTTGCGGAATGAACTGAAATTTATACTGTATTTGATAAGAGGTTCTTCCATAAATGAGTCCCAGACAGAGGCATCATTTGCTGCATTTGCCAGAGAACAGTACATATTAAACATCGTCTGCGAAAGATGCAGTGCCAGGTCATGAGGCAGGTTGTGTATTACTTCTCTTGATGTAAGCTGGTTGCTTTCCCTGAATTGAACAATGTCATCAATGATAACATCTGCTGCACTCTCAACTTTGACCGAATCCAGATCAAGCGAACTGAAATCAAACCCGGTGCCTGGTTCTTTTTCGCCGGCTTGGGAAGGCTTAATGTCAGCGACGGGAGGGAAGATCCCTATTTCAGTCGTCTCTTCTAAAACAGTGGCTTCGCCGCTCTTGTCGATCTCATCATTATTGCCGGGTTCAACGAACTCATCGTCCTCATCGAACACGACTTTATGCTCAGCAAAAAAGAGTGCGCTTTTATACGCATCATGTATCTCACGGAACTTTTCAGGTTCGTCTTCAGGGCTGATCTTATGTGCAAGCGCAGCATACGCGCGCTTGATAGCCCTAATATCATCTGTGGGCTCAATGCCCAGAACTGACCAGAACGACGGATTCATTTATTTACCCAATGCTTATTCTTGTGAGAGTCCTTCCAATTGATCCAAAAGATTCTTGAAACCTTCTTTTGCATTGCGCTTCTCAACAGTGTTGCCCTTATTCATTGTCAGTTTGAAGACGCCGAGCGCATTCATGAGAAAATCTCTTTCATAACTTATGGTCTCTTCAATGACACGCTCTGCTCTTGATATAAGCAGCTGGCTTTCCTCATCAACATCATCGCTGAATCTGAGATTGTCCAATCTGGCCTTTATTGTCTCGATCTCTTTTTCTGTCAGTCTGACATTGTTTCCGACAAGAGTTTTGCTGACAGTAACGCCGTCTTTATTTGTAACATCTATCACGAGGATACCGTTTATGTCATAAGTCATCCGGCATGTAGCTATGAATGCGTTTCTGTTTGTCGGAGGGCATGCAATAGACAATGAGCCGAGAAAAATATTGTTTTCTGGTATTATGCTTTCTCCCTGATAGATCCTGAAATTTACCTCAGTTTGATTATCATGTATCGCATAGTAAGACTTTATCTGGCTGCACGGAAGCATTGAATTGCGGTCGATGATAAAGGACATTACAATGTCATCGTTCACGTCGTGGCAATCAACGCCGAGTGAGAACGGGCATATGTCTGTCATGACAACATCTTTGAGCTGCTGGTTCTTTCTCTTGATTCCTGAATATACGCCTGCGCCCACACTTATCGCCGTATCCGGATCGATGTCGGAACAGGGCTTAACACCTGTTATCTTCTCGATGTAAGAAGCAACCGTAGGCATTTTGCAGCTTCCGCCGACAAGAACGATCGCTTCAAGATCGGTTGGCTTTAAGCGGCTGTCTTTCAGCGCTTTCTTGATCGGTTCAAATAACCTCTCGAAAGATTCGTGCGCGATCTTTATCAAAGCATTGTTGTCCAGCGACAGTGAGTATTCCTTATCGTTCAGGCAGACGGACATTACTGCGATCGGGTTTGTCGACAGAGCGATCTTGGTGGTTTCCGACATCCTGTAAATGATCGCCTTTTCCTCAGATGTCAGGCTGGATTCCTGAAGGTTATTTACCAGGCAGAAATGCTTATAGATAGCTTCATTGATATCCTTGCCACCCAGATGGTTATTGCCCGCAACGGCGATGATCTCCATGACGCTGTCGAACGAATCGATTATGGATACATCGAGCGTTCCGCCGCCGAAATCAACGACCATATATGTGCCGTCCTTCCAGCCGTGCTTGTAAAGATAAGCCAGCGCAGCGGCAGACGGTTCATTTATCAATCTCTCGCACTTGATACCGGCCATCTCGGCAGCCTGCTTCGTAGCTGTTCTCATCTTGTCATCGAAATAAGCAGGCACGCTGATCACGACCTCGTCGATATCTTCATTAAGGTATGCCTTTGCATCAGCCACGATCTTACGGAGCAAAATGGATGACAGCTGCTGTGATGAGAAAGCCTCTTCTCCAAGCTTATACGTTTTATCCGTACCCATCGTTCTCTTGAACTCCGCAGCCGTCCGTTCAGGATGTGTGATAAGGCGCTCTTTGGCAACATCACCGACTATGACATTGCCGTCATCATCAAGACCGACAACGGAAGGCGTGAGCCTGTTTCCCAACGAATTAGGAATTACCATAACGCCGTTCTCTGTATAAACGGATGCAAGACTGTTAGTTGTTCCGAGATCGATTCCTATGATAGCCATATTTATGAAGTCCCCATACAGATTGTATTTTCAATATTATCACAATAACAGACATGTAAGGGAGATATTGTCCCAATACTTTTCAAGGTTATCTTAATGTTTAGTTAATGTTCGGCTATCTTCCCGTTAAGGATAGGCAGGTATCATGTAGCCATACCAAACGGGAGGATAATTTGGAATGAATGACACCATCTTAAAGATCACCAATCTCTCTAAGACCTATGGCGCGAAAAAAGTATTGGACAACGTGTCTTTTGAGGTCAAGAGAGGAAGGATCTACGGCTTTATCGGAGAGAACGGAGCCGGCAAAACCACAGCAATCAGGGCAATCACAGGACTTAGCCCTATCGACCAGGGAACGGTCGAGCTTTTCGGAAAATCAGATAATGCGGGCCTTGTTGAGGCAAGACGTAAGCTTGGATGCCTCGTCGAAAAGCCCATCTTAGAACTGAACAAGACCGCAAGGGATAACCTTATGTCTTCGCAGCTTCTCTACGGAAACAACGACAAGAACAAGATCGATAAGGTCCTTCAGCGCGTCGGATTAGGCGATGTTAAGAACAAGAAAGTCGGCAATTTCTCACTCGGCATGAAGCAGCGTCTCGGCATCGCGCAGTCGCTTATAAATAACCCTGAACTCCTTATTCTCGACGAGCCCGTAAACGGTCTTGATCCGATGGGAATGGTGGATGTCAGAGAGCTCCTTATCTCACTTTGCAGAGACGACGGCATCACGATCGTTGTATCATCCCACATCCTTGCCGAGCTCTACCAGCTCGCGACCGATTACATAATCATCTCGCACGGCAGGATCATCTCGACCTTCTCGAAAACCGATCTCGACAATCTCTGCACGACCCACATCGTCATGGAGACCGAATGTAATGACACCGCGATCGAGATCCTTGCAGCAAACGGCCTGTGCGGCGTCGACAACGACGAAGGTTCGATCATGATTTTCGACAACGTAGATACAAAGGAAGTTGCCGAACTCATGCGTGACCACAACGTGCTCGTAACGCATCTGGCAAAGCACGAGAGGACACTTGAGGAATACTATATTGAACTTTTAGGGAGGGGCGCATAATG
>CACZML010000127.1 GCA_902782235.1 Oscillospiraceae bacterium | reverse complement strand
TCTTCAAGTTACTGGCAGGCAGGGAAGAATACTATGGCAGCGAAGGAGAAGCCAGCCCATATATATACGTGAATGGCGATTACATAGGTGAACTCAAAACATGGAAATAAGTTTCTCTAGTATCAAAGTTTATTACTGACAATGACAGCAGCTCTGCCGAGAACTAATCTCTGACAGAGCTGTTGATGCCGTTGGTATTTAAGGTATTTATATGGAAGGTTTTTATGAAGAAGTTTGTCGTATTTCGTTTGACAAGCATAGAGTAACTCCTGCACCTTAAGTGAAACTAAAGTAAGAAAAGAATATTTACATGGCTTGATCTGCAGTCAGAGGTCGAGCCTTTTTCTTTGCAATAAATACGGAAGGAGAGTGATCTAAATGACAGAAAATAATGAAACAGAGATGCTCAGGGTGATACTTTGCAAGCCCGGCGAGACAGCTGAAGTGGTCGAAATCGATGATGATCTTGAGTCTATGCAGGAACTGGTAGGTGGCCTGATACAGGAGTATATGCCTTTCCATTCTGAGACCGATCCGAGATATGATGATGTTGCAATCATCTGTAACGAAGAAGGAAAGCTTATAGTCGATCCGGAGCGTGAATACAGTCCGCTTGTAAAGGCGATGGGAGGATCCGTTATCGAGATATCTGCGACATCACCAAATCACATAAATGCGATGGATATGTCGAGAGACTACGGCGAGACGGATCCTATAATCGAGAAGTCGCAGTTCCTGCAGTCGCTCTGTGAGCAGATAGTAGCGGGGCATAAATTCCAGAAGGGACAGCAGTCTATCATCGACCGCTGCACGGAGAACGTGTACCGCTACTACAAACAGGGAAACTATATGGGTACTCCGCCAACGCTTCAGGATTTCAGAGAGGAACTCCTGAAGCAGCCAGAACCGGAGGCACACTCACTGGCACTTGAACTCGAACTCTTCACCAGGGGTTCTCTCAACACATTTGCCAAGCAGACGAATGTGGACACCAGCAATCGTCTGATGGATGCGATAAATGCGCAACTGGCAAAAGAAAGGTTACAAAGAAAGATACGCTGCTTTCTAAGCGTGGATCTTTAGACAAAGAATGGTGTTTGCTTGATTGGGACTATGAGGCAAATGAGCATGGACCTGAATACTACACCAACGGTAGCGGAGAAATAGTAAGCTGGAAATGTCATAAATGCGGTCATAAATGGAGCGCTGCAATTTGTGACCGGACAAGAGATTATAGAAATGGATGTCCCTTATGTTCGGGAAAAGTCATAGTAAGTGGTGTCAATGATTTACCTACAATACTACCTGATCTAATGGAGGATTGGGACTATGACAGTAACACTGGAGTTGATCCGACAAAAGTTGGTAGAGGAAGTCATGTGGAAGTGTCATGGAAATGCCATAAGTGTGATCATATATGGAGCGCTCAAATATATAACCGAGCAAACGGAAAGGGCTGCCCATGTTGTGCTAACAGAGTGGTTGTTCCAGGAAAAAATGATTTAGCTACTACAGATCCGGAGCTCGCGGCGGAATGGCATCCAACGCTCAATGAATACAAACCTACGGAAGTTACACGCGGACAAGGAAAGAAAACACAAATGATATCAAGATCGTTAAGAACGAGGCATCACTTTATGTTAATGGAAGAATGCAATATCAGGCAGTAAATCTGGTCACTGAATATGGGGCAAAACTTCATGGCTGTAAATACGCCATAGCTTCAAAGCACCCTCAGTGGAAAATGGAAAAGCGCTTTGAAGAAAGCCTTGACCAGTTCAGACCATATATCTTCCTGACCAGAAAAGAATACGCAGCAATTCTTGAGTCACAGCAGAACGATGACAAGTTCCACAAGTCAAAGGAAGGAGTGAGCAAGATGCTTAAGCCAAAATTCAAATTCACTTTAGTACCTCAATTTCCCGCAAATCTCCTCTAGCAGTTCTGCGTACTTATGGTGCTTCATCTGCGGGAAAGCGCGCAGCAGTCTCCCTGCTCCGAAATGCCTGCTGCTCAGAATGCGCTCTTCGAGTGCTTTACGCTTAGCCGTAAGTTCGGCACGTGATGCCGCCATCTGAGCCAGAGTCTCAGCTTTGCTTGTCTCGATCGCCTCTCTTGCTTCAGTCCTGGCAGCTGAAATATGCTCTATTGCCTCAGCACCCGCAAGCGAAGCCTGGACCTTCGCGTCATCAACGCGCTGCTTGGTCTCAAGGGTCCTGGTTCCGATTTGGTTGCTAAGTTCATTGCTGACAACGCGCATGCGTCTCTGCATCTCATCGATCTCAGCCATACGCTTGTTGAGTCCTATCATTACACTGACTGAAACAGCAAAGTCCGCGATGTATGTTACTGAGAAGATTCCTATAAGCGCCCACCCTATATTCTGCGGGATGCGTTCAAGAACGCTGCTCAGCATCGGATATACAGCGCGCATAACGAGCAGTATGGACATGCCCCAGATGATGCTGAACTGGAGGCAGATATAACCGTTCAGATTGAAAGGCCTGTCCGAATAGTCCCACCATCTCGCGTGGAATGCCTTATCCAGGATCCACCCGCCGAACAGTTCAACAGCCGTCGCAAGGACGACTCCGAAGAGGAACACCTTGAGCGCGTTCTGCTCATAGAATTCTCCCTCACCCGTTATCTGAAGCAGGAAAAACACCGCCAGCACTCCGAATCCGTATATCGGGCATACGGGGCCGTTCAGAAATCCTCTGTTGACAACCAGCCCCTTGCTCACCGCCTGATATGCCACCTCGACACACCATCCGAGGAATGAGAATACGAGAAAATATTCAAGAATCGTATAAATAATCTGTAGCGTCATCTTTCAAATAATTTCTATCTCTGATCAGCTGTTGAGAATGTTCATGAACTCCTCGCCTGTGATCGTCTCCTTCTCATACAGGTGAGCTGCAAGTTCGTCGAGCTTCTCTCTGTTCTCTGTCAGGATCTGTACAGCCTTCTCATGCTGCTGCTTGACAAGTTCAACGACCTTCTCATCGATCTTAGCCTGTGTCTCTGCCGAGCATGCGAGCGAAGTGTCTCCGCCGAGATACTGGTTCTGAACTGTCTCCATAGCGACCATGTCGAAGTCATCACTCATGCCGTAGCGGGTGATCATCGCTCTCGCCAGCTTGGTAGCCTGCTCGATATCGTTCGAAGCACCTGTCGTCACTGAGCCGAATGCAACTTCCTCTGCGGCACGTCCGCCGGTGAGAGTTGCGATCTTGTTCTCGAGCTCTTCCTTGTTCATGAGGTAGTGGTTGCCTTCATCGACCTGGAGAGTATATCCGAGAGCTCCCGAAGTACGCGGGATGATCGTGATCTTCTGGACAGGAGCTGAATTGGTCTGCTTTGCAGCGACCAGCGCATGGCCGATCTCGTGATAGGCAACTATCTTCTTCTCCTGGTCAGTAAGGATCGAATTCTTCTTCTGGTATCCTGCGATGACTACCTCGATGCTCTCCTCGAAGTCGGTCTGGCTTGCAGCCTTGCGCCCGTCGCGGACAGCTCTGAGAGCTGCCTCATTTACTATATTGGCAAGCTCAGCACCGGATGCGCCGGATGCCATTCTTGCGATAGCGCTGTAGTCGATGTTGTCCTCGACCTTGACCTTCTTGGCATGTACTTTTAGGATGGCTTCTCTTCCCTGCAGGTCAGGCAGCTCGACAGGTACTCTTCTGTCAAAACGTCCCGGTCTTGTGAGCGCAGGGTCGAGTGATTCCGGACGGTTGGTCGCAGCGAGGATGATTACTCCGCTGTTGCCCTCGAATCCGTCCATCTCAGTCAGAAGCTGGTTCAGAGTCTGTTCTCTCTCGTCATTGCCGCCGAGATTTCCGCTGTTTCTCTTCTGACCGATAGCATCGATCTCATCTATGAATACGATACACGGAGCCTTCTCCTTGGCCTGCCTGAACAGGTCACGCACTTTGGATGCTCCCATGCCGACGAACATCTCAACGAACTCAGAGCCTGACATCGAGAAGAACGGTACGTCAGCTTCGCCGGCTACAGCCTTGGCGAGCATGGTCTTACCTGTTCCCGGAGGGCCTACGAGCAGTACGCCCTTAGGCATCGAAGCTCCGATCTCACGGTACTTCTCCGGATTATGCAGGTAGTCTACGATCTCCTGAAGGTTTTCCTCTGCCTCATCGACACCCTCGACATCGCTGAATTTGATTCCGTCAGATGATTTTACATACACCTTGGCATTGCTCTTGCCCAGGTTGAACATCATCGATCCCGGGCCGCCGCCTGCCTTGTCCATCATCCTTCTGCTCAGATACTGACCTAGCACAACGAAAATGATTATCGGCAGTATCCAGTTCAGGAAGAAGCTTGCCGCCGGCGACATCTCCTCAACGATCTCGCTGGTGAACTCAGCTCCGGATGCATGGAGCCTGTTGACGAGATCAGGGTCATTCATGATGCCCGTCTTGTATGTCTTCGATCCGTCCTTGTTTGTAAAAAGGATCTTATTGCTCCCAATCTGCACCTTACCGATCTGATTCTTCTCAGTCATGGTCATGAAGGTGCCGTAGTCTACTTCCTTGATTTCCTGTTCTGCAACCATCGGAAAGATCATGGAGTTCCACAGGAACAGGATCAGGAGAACTGCTATATAGAAGATAAGCAGCGGTTTCCGTGGTCTGTTAACCTCGTTCATAGTTATTCCTTTCTTTCATAATCTGATTAATACAGGTGAATGATAGCACCCGATCCAATACGCTTCAATCATCACAGGCCAATATACACACAATCTTCTAAATCCAAATGAAAAAACAGACCATTAGTCACTTTTCCTTGTAAACAGTTATATTCTAAGCAAAGGATATAAACAGTTGGAGGAAATAGAGTAATAATTGGAGGAAAACGTATCAGGTTCCCTGTAGGTGTTGGAAATACTAGCATCTACAAAAACGATTCTGTTCACCTGCTCCAT
>CACZML010000126.1 GCA_902782235.1 Oscillospiraceae bacterium | reverse complement strand
GGGAAACATTTAAGAACGATCCGATGGAATTCTATATCGGTGCGACGGAAGTTACGACCGGCAAATGCTTTTACCATAAGTGCACCGACGGCGGCGAAGCAGACATGCTCTGGATGAGGGCATCTGCATCGATGCCTGTTGCGTCCAAGCCCGTCGAGATCGACGGCAAATACTATCTGGACGGCGGCATCGCGGATTCGATCCCGTATAAGTTCATGGAGAGCATCGGATATGACCGCAATGTTATCGTGCTCACACAGCCCAAAGGTTATGTGAAGAAAAAGACCTCATCGCTGATGAAGCTTGCGCTCCGCAAATATCCCGCGATCGCAGACGCCATGATGAAGCGTCATGAGGTCTATACAGGTTGAAGAGATCGAAGAACGCGAGATAAAAGGCACGGCATTTGTTATCAGGCCGCCAAAGCCCATCGGCATAGGAAGAACGGAAAAGAACCCTGATGAACTCGAGAGAGCCTATCAGATGGGAAGAAAAGAAGCAGAGCAGGTATTGCCGCATCTAACCGCATTTCTTGAAAGATAATTGTGTTATAGTCAATTAAAAGTATTGAAAGGACAGTTATCATGGTACGCGAAGCCCGCAAAGATGAACTGGATGCACTGCTCGAGCTCTATCTGAACCTTCATGAAGAGGGCATTCCCGAGCATGACGATCACCTTGCAAAAACGTGGGAACAGATAATGGACGATCCCAATCACCACATCATCGTAAAGGAGATCGGCGGCAAGCTCGTATCCTCATGCGTGTGCGTGATAATCCCCAATCTTACAAGAGGCATCAGACCTTACGCTTTCGTCGAGAATGTCGTGACGCACGCTGATTACCGCAAGAGGGGTTACGCGACGGAGTGCCTTGATTACGCGAAGAAGATCGCAATGGATAACAACTGCTACAAGATGATGCTCCTCACGGGCTCGAAAAAAGAATCAACTCTGAGATTTTATGAGAAAGCAGGCTATAACAGCTCAGATAAGACAGCATTCATCCAATGGTTATAAGGAGAAGGAAATGAACAAAGTAGGAACCAGACAGATCGAGACAGACAGATTATTACTCAGAAGATTCGTTATCGAAGACGCTGAAGATATGTACAGCGGCTGGTGCAATGATCCTGAGGTTACCAGATTCCTCACGTGGCCCGTTCACGAGAGCGTGGAAGTTACCAGATACGTTCTCAACGACTGGATCCCAAGATATGAGGGCGGTGATTATTTCAACTGGGTAATGGAGCTCAAGGAGACCGGAAAGATCATCGGAAATATCTCCGTTGTAAGAGTCAGGGAAGATATCGGCGAGGCCCTTATCGGATACTGCATGAGCAGGAGTTACTGGGGCAACGAATATATGCCTGAAGCGTTAAAGGCTGTAATTAATTATCTTTTTGACGTTGCAGGAATGAACCGCGTTTGCGCAACACATGATTCTAATAATCCGAAGTCAGGACGCGTTATGCAGAAGGCCGGAATGAAGTACGAAGGCACACTCCGCCAGGCAGGACTTAATATTCAGGGCATATGCGATTCCGTCTGCTATTCAGTGATTAAGAGCGACAGGGAACAGCAATAAGGCAATATAAGCAAGGCTTGGCGGGAGGACCGGCATGAAATACGGAGAGAGCACGTTTGATATTCTGTATCTGGTCTTCACGGTTGTTATGGGTCTTCTGATCCTTTCAAAGAGGAAAGATACCATTGGAAAACTCATGGGAAGCGCGACGCTTATACTGGGTTTCGGCGATGCTTTCCATCTCATTCCGAGAGTAGTCAATTACTTTGCAGACGGTGATTTCTCATTCTGGCTCGGAACGGGAAAGATGATCACGTCGGTTACCATGACGGTCTTCTATGTGTTTATGTATCTGATTTGGATCAGGGCATTTAAGGCTCAGGAAAACAAGATCTTCAAGACCGTTTTCTATATTGCTGTTATCTTAAGGATAGCCCTGTGCCTTCTCCCGCAGAACAGATGGTTTACGAATGACGGCAGTCTGCTCATGGGAATAATCAGAAACATACCATTCGTCGTGGTCGGCGCACTGATCGTCATTATCTGGTTCTCGAGGCGGAAAGACATAAAGGTTTTAAGCCCTGTCTGGCTCCTGGTCACTTTATCATTTGCATTCTACATTCCGGTAACGATCGGGGCATCATTTATTCCTGTTCTCGGAGCACTGATGCTTCCGAAGACGGTATGCTACATGCTGTTGATAGTTTGCTTTTGGCGTTATGCAAAAAAGGATAAGCAATGAAACGAAAAGACATTAAAGAAAAAGTTTTCGAATACATAAGCGGGAAGTATCTTGTTAAGCCCGAATATCCGTGGGAGAAGTACGACAGGAGCTGCGTTTTCAGGCACAAGGAAAACGGCAAATGGTTCGGCCTCATAATGGATGTCAGAGGCGATAAGGTCGGCCTGGAAAGTCCTGATGTCATCTATGTCATGAACCTCAAGATCGACGATCCCATCTTCCACGATCTGCTCGTAAAGCAGAAGGGAATAATCCCCGCTTATCACATGAACAAGAAAAACTGGATATCTGTTCGATTAAATGGTGACGTGCCCGAGAAGAATGTCTTTGATCTCATCGACGCGAGCTTTGAAGCGACAGCACCTAAAAGGCGCAAAGCCAAGGTAATTGTGCGCGAGCCCAAAGAGTGGATAATCCCTTCAAACCCCAAATACTACGATGTTATCGCAGCTTTTAAGGCTTCCGATGTCATCGACTGGAAGCAGGGCAGGGGCATCATGCGAGGCGACACAGTCTTCCTCTACGTCGGCGCACCCGTGTCCGCGATACTTTATAAGTGCAGGGTCCTGGAGACCGACATCCCTTACGATTATTCTGACAAGAATCTCACGATAACGGCTCTCATGAAGATAAAGCTCTTGAAGCAGTATGAGCCTGATGAGTTTACTTTTGAAAGGCTCAATGACGAATTCAAGATCTTCGCTATCAGGGGTCCCCGCGGCACGACGCCGAGTTTATCTGCTGCGTTGAACGGGTAGTATCGGTAGTATCTAGTACCCGACATATAAATTCTCGATTAACACAAAAAATGTCTGTAGGTTTTGCGAAAAAACGGCATATTCCAGTGCCAACCTACATATAAAACTCCATAAATCTATAAAAATGTCTGTAGGTGATGATGTTTTGGCCTTGAAAATGGTTAAAACCTACCGATAAAAAATTGAAAATCTTCGAAAATGTCTGCAGGCAGGTAATCCGGTGTTATTTTGAAGTACTTTTTACACTCAATACTACGATCGCCGCGAAAACAAGAATTATTCCGGCAATAGCCACAAGCCCCACTTTTTCGCCCATTACAAAGAATCCGAAAAGTGTTGCGGCAGCTGGCTCAACGGTTGCAAGTACTGCCGCCCTTCCTGCAGTAGTCTTATTAAGGCCAAGCGTGTATAAAAGGAACGGAATAACCGCGGTTACGACAGCTGTCAGAAGCACGAATCCGAACAGGGAAAGCTTGTTATCAACTGCGGCGATCTTGGCAAAAAGATCAGCAGGATTGGCAACAAATATTGAACCAAAACCTGCGATGAGGAACGTATAGCATGTAACTGTGTAAGGCGAATATTTCTTCAGTGCGAATGTGCCGAAAATACTGTAAAGGCCGTATCCCAGGCCTGAACCAAGTCCTACGAGGATTCCGACAACTGTAACTTTGCCGCCGAATCCTGACACGAGCACGCAGCCTGCAAAAGCGAGCACAAGGGCAATCAGTTTTTGAACCGAGAATTTCTCCTTAAGGAAAATAATCGCGAGGACCATTACCCAGATCGGCGATGTGTAAAGAAGGATCGCCGCGGTGGACATCGTCATAAGGCGGATCGCGGTGAAGTAGCAGCAGGTGAAAAAGAGAATGCTTACAAGGCCCAGCGCAAGGAACAGCGGGATGTCTTTAGCATTGATCTTAAAGCCTTTGCGGTCTTTTATGAGAAGGACGAGAGCGAAGATCAGACCTGCCGTGGTAAGTCTTAAACACGCGACCTGAATGGACGTAAATCCGAGGTCGTTTAAGTGGCGCACGAAGATTCCCATGCTGCCCCAGAAAAGTCCCGCGATTATTATCAGGATGTCACCTATATAGTTTTTTGTCTTTCCCATAGATACGCATTATAGCACCAAAAGACTCCACGGAGCGTGGGTAACAATGTATTTCGGGCTGTGTTATTTTGATAGCGAAAAGGAGGCGCAAATGCCATGGATAAGTATGTAACAGGAGCAGTGATAAGAAAGCTCCGCGAAGATAAGAAGATGACGCAGGAAGAGCTCGCCGGGAAACTATTCGTCAGCAGCAAAGCCGTGAGCAAATGGGAGACAGGCCAGGGCTTTCCTGATGTGAGCCTTATCGAGCCGCTCGCAAAAGCTCTGGGGATCTCTGTGATAGAGCTTTTGTCAGGCGAGGATATCAGGAATATCAACCGCGCATCGAATATGAACAGATGCAAGTTCTATGTATGCCCTGTGTGCGGAAATGTGATCGAAGCAACAGGAGCAGCGGTAGTCAGCTGCTGCGGGATCACCTTGCCTCCCCTCGAAGCGGAAGCATGTGACGTTGAGCATCAGATCAAAAAAGAAACAGTTGAAGACGAGTACTATGTGACATTGGATCACCCGATGACAAAGAAACACTACATCTCATTCCTGGCAGCTGTTTCAGATGACGGGATCCAGCTCAAAAAACTCTATCCGGAAGGTCCTTGTGAAGCAAGATTCAGGATGAGAGCGGTAAGGAAAATATATGCTTACTGCAACCGCCACGGGCTGTTTTTGCTGAAGCTGTAACAGGGTTTATTGTCCTAAAAACAAAATTGACGATGTATTAAGCAGAAGCTATAATTATTTCAGGAATGAGGCATTACCGTATAGACGGTTATCCTCGAAGTTTAGCTAAATAAGCCGCAGCTTCTTGGACGGAGGGGCGGCTTATTTCTTTGTCCTGGAACAAAGGGCAATGATCGAAACTATTAACATGCCGATAGTGAGTATCACGATCAACATTTCATAATCACTCATATTGCACCTCCTTTCACCATAAGCGAGGTTATGGATTTATGGAGGATAACCGCCTAAGCACATTTGTGTTATGCAGTACCGTTTAAGGTAATGCCTCAATCAAACTTTATTAAAAAGCAAGGCCTTTCGCATTAACTTAATAGGACAAATACAAAGATGTTATGCATATAAAACACTTATTGTCCTTATAATCAAAAAGTATGCATATAAAGACCGCCACGGCCTTTTTATGCTTAAATCTTAAGGAAAACTTAAGGTGATTACCCTATTTCTGCGC
>CACZML010000125.1 GCA_902782235.1 Oscillospiraceae bacterium | reverse complement strand
CTTGATGAAGGTCACAGCGCCACAGGCTATGTGATCGAGGGCGAGGACAAGGTCTGTGTCATCGACACGATGTGCGGATTTAGCGACATTAAGAGCTACATCAGGAGCTTTACTGACAAGCCCATTATCGTTATCAATACACATGGTCACGGCGACCACATTCTCGGCAATGTGTATTTCGATGAGGCATACATGAATTCTAAGGATCTTGAGCTTGCTGATTTATTTATCAATTCGCCTGAATTTGTCAGCATATGCGATGAGCACGGCTTTAAGATGCCGCCTTTTAAGCCTGTTAAGGAGGGCGATGTTTTCGAGCTCGGAGGCAAGACTTTGGAAGTGTTTGAGCTTCCCGGCCACACGCAGGGAGGCATACTCCTGCTCCTTAGAGAGGAAAGGATCCTGTTTACGGGTGACTCGATCAATCACCACCTCTGGATGATGCTTGACGGCTGCTCGCCACTGTCAGAATATATAAGCAATCTGGACAGGATCATGTTCCTGGAGGATAATGCTGACTTTATCCTTCACGGCCATTCTAGAGGCTTTGACGACATCTCGCTGATAAGATGTCTGCGCAAGGGTGTTGAGGAGATCCTGGAAGGCAAGACTGAAGACGATGAGCCTTATGAATACTTCGGAGGCACTGCAAGGCAGCATCACTTCAAGCTTCTGGAAGGAAAGAAATATAGCCAGGAAGGGAACAGCGTTATCTGTTATAACCCTTAAGGAGCAGATATGTTAGAACTCATAAGCGATTACATGAGGGATGAGAAGTCCCGCCATTTGCTTAATGAACTGACCCAAAAGACCTTTGGATTTGATTTTGAAGGCTGGGTCACTGACGGCTATTTTGAGGGGGATTATATCCCTTATTCATTCGTTGAAGACGGTGTCATGATCTCCAATGTCTCCGCCAACAGAATGCAGTTCATGCAGAACGGTGAGATCAGGAACTACATTCAGATCGGCACGGTCATGACCGATGTGGACTACAGGAAACAGGGCCTTGCTGCGCAGCTGATGAAGCACGTTATCGAGACATACGAGAATAACTGCGACGGCATCTATCTCTTCGGCGATCTTGGCGCACTCGAATTCTATAAGAAGATGGGATTTAACGTTGAGAACCAGTACAGATATTTTCTTAAAGACGAGTTCTTAAATATCGAGAAGGCCGAATGCAGGTTTGAGCCGATCAAGGATAAGGGCGAAGAACTCAGGCAGAAATATCTTGATTATGTAAGACACGGCGCGCACTGTTCTTCTTTCGAGCAGATCAACAAATACGGACTTCAGATGTTCTATACAGGTGGCCTGGACAGCGTTTACTACGCAGAAGACATCGACTGCTTCATCGTCAAGGAGCAGGACGACTGCACGGTGATCGGTTCAGTATTGAGCAAAGAGAGGATCCCCCTGATCGCGATCTTAAGGCGCATCGATGTCGACAACAGATGCAGGCTGGGATTCGTTCCTTTCGATGAGGACAGGAACCTTTGCGTCAGCGAAGAGTACGACGGCGGCGATGACTACAGGCTCTTCTACAGGGGAGCGGGGCTCGAATCGATCGAGCGCGACAAGCTGTTCTTCCCGGATCTGTCACACGCATAAACTAATTTTTTAGGGGGTGTCTCATTATGAAGACACCCCCATTTACAGAATCAATAATAATCCGGTTACTTATTGTACGCCTCAGTGATCTCTTTGCATGTCGTGATGACGTCGTAATTGAGGACTCTTAAGCGGTATGAGAGCTGTCGTAGGATCAGTTCGATCTTGACCGGGCAGGCGTTGAAGATCGACTCAAGATAATCCGGTGTGATCACCTCAACATATGTGTCGTCAGTCTCAGCGACTGCCGTGGCTTCTCTCGGGTCGCCTGTCAGCATTCCCATCTCGCCGAAGAGAGATACTGGCTTAAGCTCTGATATCTTGTCGCGGTTCCTGTCGTACATGCCGACGGCGCCGTTTCGTAAGATGAACATGCAGTTATCTGTGGTGCCTTCGTCGTAGATGATGGTATTTGCTTCGCAGGCTCTGATGTCGCCGCTGCCTTCATCTGTGATGGTCTCGAAAACCTGAGCGATCACTTCTGCGCTCGGCGGAGGAGCGATCGTGTCCTTGTTGCTCTCATACATATCAACATGCTTCTTGATCCTTGAGAACAGGGACTTTTTCTTGGCAGCTTCCGCTTCTCTAACTTCCTTAAGGAGCGTCTTAGCTTCGTTATAGTCGTTGGTCATGGCCTTGATCCTGTTGCCGAGGTGCTTCATGAGCACGAGGATCTGGTCGGGATTCTCCTGGAAATAAGATGTCAGGTCGTCCTTGGGAATCTCGATGACACGGACATTGCCTACAGCGACGATAGTTGCATTTCTGGGATACGCTTCGATGATGGCCATCTCGCCGAAATACTCGCCTGTCTCAAGAAGAGCAATACGGAAAGGCTCCTGATCTTTCTTGTCCCAGTCTGCGTAAACACTGGCTTTTCCCTCGATGAGGCGGAAGAAGCTGTCGCCGATGTCACCCTCTTTGACTATTACTTCACCCTTGTAGAAAGACTTCTCAACTACACTCATAACACGACTCCTCCTCTGACTTGTGGATCCGGTTTAAATTGTGAAAGCGATATTAATATTATAGCCGAGAGATTTCCGAATGAAAGATGCCGCTGTCTTTTTACGCTCTGGGCATCAGGATAGACAGTGTAAATGACTTCTCATCAGATTCAGCCTTCAGGATACCGTTGTAATCTTCAACGGCGCGCCTGACGTTCATGAGGCCGAAGCCGTGATGTTTCTTGTCGCTCTTGGAAGTGTAGCCTGACGTGGAAAGAAGCTTGCCGATGTCTATCTTCTTCTCAGCTGAATTCGTGATCTTGATAACGAAGAATTTATCGGTTCTCTTGATAGCGAAAGATATAAAAGGCTCTTTGCAGGAGCTTGCAGCTTCGATCGCATTATCAAGGGCGTTCGCGAAAATACTGCACATGTCCATCGGCTTTATCTGAAGGCCTCCGTCAGCAACACCGTCCAATGTGAATCTGATATTCAGTTCATCCATTTTGTCAGCCTTCATGGAGATGATGATGTCCAGCATCTCATCGCCCGTGACATATTTGGGGGACAGGGAGCTGACTTTTCCGAGCATGTCTTTTAAGTGTTCCCTGGCTTCTTCCGCGTGGCCCTCATCGAGCATCATCTGAGTCAGGGCAAGGTTATTCTTGATATCGTGTCTGAAGCGGTTCGTCTCGACCTGCTTTTTCTTATACTGTCCGATGTATTCGAGCTCTGCCGCGAGATAGGCTTCCTGGGACCTGTTCTTTTCGAGCATTGATCTCTCAGCAGAAAAAATAACGAGGAGCACAGGCGCTGCAAGGCCAAGGATTACAAGCATGGCCGCATAAATGACGCTCATGACGCCGTATCGTAGTTCGAGCGTGGTATTGGCAGCCTCCATGACAGCAGGTAAAAAAGGGAAGACCACAAATAAAACAGCCCAGACTATGAACAAGATCCTTGCAGGGATGCTTATGATGTAGTATTTCTTTGGCCTGTAGAAGCCGAAATATGCGATCAGGAGAAGAGCCAGCGTTATCGCAAAAGTCGTTATGGATATTGCGTTCCAATATTTTCCGTATCCGAAGTTGTCGAAGTATACCTCATGGAATATCTCAAAGGTTCCGCCGGCAAAATATACCACTGCCATCTGTGAGAAGGTGCCCAGATAAAGCCTTACGAGATAAAGACAAATGGCAGACTCGATTGCCCTTAAGATACGCTTCTCTTTAAATGCGAAGAAATAGAATATTAAGCTGTATACAAAGAGCACAGCATTAAGGATGCTGTTTATAAACATGTTCGTGTCTATATCGACCTTGTCCGTATAGCCCATTGATGTGAGAACAACATTTACGGCCACGACTCCTATGACGGTTACGCCGATCACACTTAACGTCGACAGGACGAGCTTTCTGGACAGAACGATATAACGTCCCAGGAAGCATGCTGCGACTATGACGACCAGCAGCATCGAGAAGATATAATCAAGGTCGCTCAATACCATGGGCGCGATGCTTATAATGAATTCGATCCATTCCTGTGACATATCAGAAAGCCGTTCCTTCTACGTATGTATAAAGTGCTTCTTTAAGCGGTTTGACATTGCTGCGGCTCACGGGGAGTGTCTCTCCGCCATCCAGGATGACGTCATTTCCGGAGAGCTTCTTGACCTTCGAAAGCGATATCAGATAGCCTCTGTGTATCCTGAAGAAACCGTCGTTCTTGAGCTGTTCTTCGAAGTCGCCGATGTTATACCTGATCACGTGCTCGCCCTTTGCCGTCACGATCCTGACGTTCTGGTTCATGGACTCCATGTAGATCACGTCGTTGATATCTATCAGGATCTCTTCGCCGTCCTCTTTGATTATTATCTGGCGCGAACTGCCCTGCTTCTCCTGAACGTATCTGATGACTTCCTTGAGTTTCTCTATATCGACAGGCTTGGTTAAGTATCTTAATGCGTTTACTTCATATCCTTCGAGCGCATATTCAATGTGGCTTGTGAGGAAGACGATAAAGACGTTCTCAGATCTTGCACGTATCTTTTTGGCGAGCGTGATGCCGTCTACTGCTGGCATCTCGATATCAAGGAAAACGAGGTCGTAGGGACTGCCCGAGAAAGCCTCATAAAGATTATTGCCGTCGTCAAAAGTATCGATGTTGTAATCGATATTACTTAAAAGTTTATCCAGGATAGTTTTAAGCGTTATCCTGTATTTTTCCTCATCATCACAGATGGCAATACGCACGTCCTGATCCTCCGGAAGTTCTTTGCACGGTTCCTATTATAAATCATTTCGGGCAGGGCGAAAAAACCGTTCACGACTTATAACCTACCATTCACTCCAACCCCGGAAGAAACCCCCATTCCCGGTGCTACAATCGCCTTGTGTTAAACAACGAAAGGGGTTTTTAAAGTTTATGAAAAAGGTTTTAGCGGCAATCGGAAAGGCATTAGGCTATTTTG
>CACZML010000124.1 GCA_902782235.1 Oscillospiraceae bacterium | reverse complement strand
TCCATGTCGAGCTCGTCGCCTGCCATGTCAAGGAGTTCAATGTCATTTCTTAATGTCTCGAGATGGCCTGTCATGAGCATCTCGTCGAGCTTCGGATCGTCGATGCCGGAAACGCTCTGTGTAACCATGGATGCACCGTGGTCGTTATTTTCGCGGTCGAAGAGGAGGACATTGCGGGATGCTCTCTCATAAACGCCCTCGAAGTCGCCGTCTGTGCCGATAGGCCAGTTGATCGGGACGGATCTGATGCCCAATACCTTCTCGAGCTCGTCCATGAGGTCGAAAGGATTCTTTGCAGCACGGTCCATCTTATTGATGAATGTGAAGATCGGGATGCCTCTTCTTCTACATACCTGGAAAAGCTTTATTGTCTGGGCCTCTACACCCTTTGCGCCGTCAAGGACCATTACCGCGGAGTCAGCGGCACAGAGCGTTCTGTATGTGTCCTCTGAGAAGTCCTGGTGACCGGGGGTATCAAGGATATTGATGTGGCAGCCGTCGTATTCGAACTGCATTACTGATGAGGTTACTGAGATACCACGCTTTTTCTCGATCTCCATCCAGTCTGAAGTAGCGTGGCGTGCAGCCTTACGCGCTTTGACAGAACCTGCCTGATGGATAGCACCTCCGTAAAGGAGGAGCTTTTCTGTAATCGTGGTCTTACCTGCGTCCGGGTGCGAGATTATCGCAAAGGTCCGGCGTCTTTTAATTTCATCAACTGAATTCATTTTGCCCTCAAGAAATGTATAATAGCCTAATAGAGACAAGTAATTATATATAAGAAAGAAGGGAATTACAAATAATGAGACGTGGTGGTGGCGTTCTAATGCATATCAGCTCACTTCCGGGTCCTTTTGGCACGGGCGTGATCGGACAGGAGGCAATAGACTTCGCGAAGCAACTGGCTTCCCAGGGCATGAAGTACTGGCAGGTTTTGCCGTTTTCCTACCCCGGCATGGGTAATTCACCTTATCAGAGTTTCTCGGCTTTTGCCGGCAACTGGCTTTTTATCGATCCCAGAAGGCTCGAAAAGCGCGGCCTTCTGACACCTGCAGAGGTTCAGCAGGCAGAATATACCCAGAATAAATGGCGTATCGACTACGATTTCTTAAGGACCAACAGGGATGAGCTCCTGAGGAAAGCTTTTGAGCGTGCGGATAAGGACCTGCTCACAAAAGCTGACAAGTTCATCAAGGACAACAAGTGGGTCCAGGATGTCGCAGCTTACCAGACCGTTAAGGACGCCGACTTCGGCAAGCCCTGGTGGGAATGGTCTGACGCTAACTTAAGAAACTACGAGAAGTCAGCCGTAGCAGGCCTTAAGAACAATCCCAACTACAGATATCACGGCTTTGTGCAGTACCTTTTCTTCGATGAGTGGGCACAGGTCAAGAAAGAGATCAACGATCTTGGGATCTCCATAATCGGCGATATCCCGTTCTATGTATCGGGAGATTCTGCTGACGTTTGGGCCAGCAGGGATCTTTTCAAGATGGCAACTCCATCAGGAGTCAATAAAGTCCTTAAGGACTATGAGAAGGCTCTCGAGAAATATAAGAAAGCCATTGAGAAGGGCGAGACCACCGATAAGGACGGCGAGCCTTTGAAGGAACCCAGAAAGCCGAAGCCGGAGGCTCTTGTTTTCGAGAGCGTCGCAGGCGTTCCGCCGGATTATTTCTGCGCAGACGGCCAGCTCTGGGGCAACCCTATCTATGACTGGAAGAAGATGAAGGCTGACCACTATGCATGGTGGATGAGCAGGCTTGAGGACAACTTCAAGCTCTTCGATTACTTAAGGATCGACCACTTCCGTGCATTCTCATCCTACTGCGAGATCGAGGCTAATGCCGAGACGGCAAGAGACGGTAAGTGGATCCCCGGTCCGGGCCTTGATTTCTTCGAAGAATACGACAAAAAGTTCAAGGACAGATCCAGACTTATCGCTGAGGACTTGGGCGAAGTTACGCCTGATCTTGCCGAGTTCATGGGCAAGGTAGGTATCCCCGGAATGAGAGTCATGGAATTCGCATTCTATCCCGGTGACAACAGTTCGTTCCTGCCTCACAACTTCGATAACAACTGTGTCGCATACACCGGCACACACGATAACAACACACTACTCGGCTGGCTTTGGGACAGCCCGGAGGAAGTGCGCAAGTGCTGTCTTGAATACTGCGGATTCACAGGCGATAACTGGGGTGACGGCGGCAGCCGCAGCGGTTCATGCAGAGCTATTATCAAGACACTCTGGATGAGCCATGCGGATGTAGCGATAATTCCTATTCAGGACATGCTGGGCTACGGCGGAGATACAAGAATGAATATCCCCGGAACACCTACAGGCAACTGGATGGTAAGGTTTACGAAGGAAGACTTTGACTCCATAGATAACGAATGGTACAGGAATCTTAACAGGATCTATTTCAGATAAGGAGATTCGTATGAAGTATATTCTTTGCATCGATCAGGGAACCACTTCCACAAAGGCATTCCTCCTTGATGAGGAAGGAAATCTGTCACAGGGTACACATGTGCCTTTTAAGCAGTACTATCCGCAGCCCGGATGGGTAAGCCACGATGCTGAAGAGATATATGTTTCAGTACTTAAAGCGATCGCCATGATCCTTAAAGAACACCCTGAGGCAAAGGGCAACATCGAATGCATGGGCATCACAAACCAGCGTGAGACAACGGTTGCTTTCTCACACACCGGAAAGCCCCTGGATCAGGCCATCGTATGGCAGTGCAGGAGAACATCCGATATCTGCAGACGTCCTGAGATAAGAGAACAGGGAAGAAGGATCACCGAGATCACAGGTCTTAAGATCGACCCGTATTTCTCAGCTACGAAAATGCTCTGGCTCATGGAAAACATCAGGAGCTTAAGACAGCGCTGCGCAACAGGTGAAGCACACCTTTCCACGATCGACGGTTTCCTCGTATACAGGCTCACTAACGGAGCTTCCTATGCTTCCGATTATTCGAACTGCTCGAGGACCATGCTTTTCGATATCGCAAGAAAAGAATACGATCAGGAATTCTTAGAGCTCTTTGGAATCCCTCAGAAAGCACTTGCGAAGCCCATGGAGTCCTGTGCTGATTACGGTGAGATCGACCTCAAGCCGGACTTCCTTAAGGACAGCGGTTTTGATAATGATGAGATCGAGGATCTCCTCTCTATAAACGGCGTTCACATAACAGGCGTACTGGGTGACCAGCCTGCGGCTCTTCTTGGCCAGAATGCAGTAAATAAAGGCGATTCCAAGACCACATACGGTACGGGAAGCTTCACGTTGATGAACCTCGGAACAGAACCCGTGTTCTCCAAGAACGGACTTCTTACATCCTGTGCATGGTCTATTAAGGGTGTTACGAATTATGCCCTCGAAGGAAGTATCTTCCAGGCAGGTTCAGTAATCAGCTGGCTTAAGGATGAGCTTCAGTTTATCAATACTCCGGCTGAGTGTGATGACATCTGCAACTCGATTGAAGATGCCGGCGGTGTATATCTCGTTCCCGCATTTACGGGCCTGGGCGCACCTTACTGGAAGCCTGATGCAAGAGGCATCTTAACGGGTCTTACAAGAGGCACCGGAAGAGCGCAGATCGTAAGGGCGGGCGTTGAATCTATCGCATATCAGGTCACGGAACTTGTAAACCTCATGACTGACGATACAGGTATTAAGGCAGGCACAATGAAGGTGGACGGCGGCGTCTGCGCAAGCTCATTCCTGATGCAGCTCCAGTCCGACCTTCTCGGCGTAAAGATCACGAGAGCATTGAGTGATGAGATGACTGCAATGGGTGCGGGACTTGCAGCGGGAATCGAAGCTGGTATATTTGATTCCGTCGAATCCACGGGCAGGTTCTATCAGGCAGGTGCATCCTACGATCCGAAGATGTCCGCATTCGAAGTATCAGAGAGGATGGAGGGTTACCGTTCAGCCGTAAGAGCAACGCTTCTTTCAGGCAACGACTGATCTAATGATTCAGGTTTATATAGTTTTCTTCAAGATATTCGTATTTCTTGCATTAGGCTTTGTTCTTAACAAGACCAAAGTTATCGACGCCAACGCCGAGAAGGCTTTATCGAAGATCCTGCTTACGGCCGTACTGCCGTTCATGATCTTAAATTCAAGCCAGCACACATATTCAAATGAAGCAGTAAACGGCATGATCACATGCGCTGCTTTCGGCGTCGCTTATTATGCTCTGACGCTCATCGTTATGCGGCTTTCGCTTAAGAAAGCGAAAATGTCAGAAGATGAGAGAAGGATAATGGTTACCTGCACGGTCTTTGCGAATACGGGCTTTGTAGGATTCCCTCTTATGGAGGCACTGTTCGGCAATTACGGACTGCTTCTCGCTGCGGTATATAACCTCTGCTACAACATTTTCTTCTATACATATGCGGTATATCTCTTCTCCAAAAAGCCGAAGTTCAGGCTCCTGGAGATCTTCAAGAACCCCGTTTCCGTCGCATCGATCCTCGCCATCGTTCTCTTCATAATCCCGTGGAGAATGCCGGGCTTTGTAAGCGAGACATTTAAGCTTATCGGAGACATGACGGTCCCGATGTCCATGATGGTAATGGGTTCTATGCTTGCAGGCGTCAAGGTAAAGAAACTTCTTACGGATAAGAAGGGTTATATTGTATCTGCTTTAAGACTTATGGTTCTTCCTGCAGTTGTAATGGGAGTTGTCTTCGCAGTATCTTTATTCTATCCGATGGGCGCTGAGACAAAGAGTGTAATCGTTCT
The DNA here is from genome assembly GCA_902782235.1 of Oscillospiraceae bacterium. Lineage (GTDB taxonomy): Bacteria > Bacillota > Clostridia > Saccharofermentanales > Saccharofermentanaceae > Saccharofermentans. Next base: position 283 of record CACZML010000124.1, on the reverse strand, counting down.
GATGTGTGCTTTGCCCTGCGGCTCAATGAATGTAATATATTCCGAGAATCACGATGTCGCACCGCATTTCTGTGCGCGTACGGTATCTTTGTCGATGATATTCATGCTCGTGACACTTATGTTCTGGGCATGGGCGGTAAAGGCAGTATTTTGATTATCAAGAGGTATGGGAAATGAGTGAGAATTCAAACAAGATCGAGAGAATAGAGAACGAGAAGCTTGTTGAGCTTTTGGGAAAGATCCGTGAGGACAGCTCCGAAGAGAACATGATCGCAGTGCTCAA
>CACZML010000123.1 GCA_902782235.1 Oscillospiraceae bacterium | reverse complement strand
ATAACGTGTGAATGTAACCAGCATGGGGATCAGATAAGCGTTCGTCAGGCCGACTACGATGAGTTCGACCACGCTTATGATGGCGAGGACAAAGAAAAATCTGCTGAGCAGGAAGCCTTTAAGCTCTGTTCCGCTGCTTTTTTGTTTTTTCGCCATCAAATACCCCTTTGTAACAATGTTACACTGCCAGTTTTGCTTTAAAATCAGGCCTCGAGCCTGTATCCTAATCCGCGCAGCGTCTTAATGTAACGTGACGGATCCTCATCAAGTTTAGTCCTTAATTTGCTTATCGCAACCATTATATTATTATCAGCAACGAAATAATCCTCACCCCAGGCATATTCATAGATCTGCTGCTTGGTGAAGACCTTGCCGGGATGCTTCATTAAAAGCTCCATGATCTTGTACTCAACAGATGTGAGCTCCATAGCCTTGCCGGCCTTCAAAAGGAGGCACTTCTCGGTATCAAGTTCCAGGTCGCCGATCGTAAGCTTCTCTGCCTGTCCTTCACCGCCTCCCAGAGAATAGAATCTTCTAAGGTTTGACTTAACTCTGGCAACAACTTCCAGAGGATTAAAAGGCTTGCAGATATAATCGTCAGCGCCGACGTTAAGACCCAAGATCCTCTCGGCGTCAGCTGTTCTTGCGGAGATTATCATTACGGGCACATTGCTTACTTCACGGATGTCCTTAAGAACATGGATGCCGTCCTTACCGGGCATCATGACGTCGAGCAGAACGATATCGGGCTTAAACTTATCCATGGCGCCTGCCACTTCTTCACCTGAAGCGACATCCATAACGTTGAAGCCGTCATTTTCGAGATAGAGCCTTAAGAGGTTTCTGATCTCCTTCTCATCATCAGCGATCAATACTTTGTAATTCATAAGTTTCTCCGTTTCCAAAGCCGACCGGAGGAGATTGCTCTCCTCCGGCTGACAATATTATATCCTATTCCTAATCCCAATGTTATTTTGCATCGATGCCGTACTTGATTGACTCATAGAGAGCTGCATGTGTAGATGCCTTGTAAGGTGCTACGAAGAAGATCTCAAGGAGGCCCCATGTGAAGATTGAGAGGATGTCCCAACCGATGAATGAAAGATCAAGAACGAATGTCTTCCACTTGTTGCCGTTCATGAGTCTTGCGCTCTCTGCCTGTGCATCCCTGAAGCTCATTTCAGGATTCTCGCTCATGATGTAAGGAACCAATCTGTACTGATATGACTTAATGATTCCGGGTACGATGAAGAGCAAGCTCCAGAGCCAGATGAAAAGATCTGTGAGGAATGCTGTCTTTACGATGTTCTTATAGTGCGAATCGAAAACATAAACTATGTTGGAGAGCTTTGCGGGCTCATCAAGATTCTTTCTGAAGAACTTCCTGCATCCGTATTCGAACGGTGTCAGGAGCAAGTACTTGAATGCCAGCGCGAAAACTGTAATTACCAGATAGATTACGAATCCGATTGCAAGGATTGCAAGAACTGTACTAACGACGAATTTTACTTCATCCTGATCAACGCTTGCCGGATCTGACAGATCTAAATCGAAAGTTACATTGTGGGAATCACCCTGATCATCAGTATATGTAATCGTTCCGTTTGTGCTGCCGGACTGGCTTTCTGTCATTGTCTTAATAAGGCTTGTAACCGATGACGACAGTGATGATCCGCTGCTGAATCCTGAGCTTGCTGCGCCTAAGGTAATGCCCAAAATGATTGCTACCAGAACGCTCTTCCAAAAATTTCCGAAAAAGGCTTTCTTTCCCTTTTCCTTAACACTCTTCCTTGTCCACATATTTGCGACCTCTTTTCTTTCTATTTTCTATTCCTGATTTTCTTGTTCCGAATGAAACCGGCCGGTTCCTATCCCTTACGATCTACATTCTAAAGAACCAACCTTAACTGCAAAAGCGCTAAACCTTAACTTAAACTTAACTTAACCCTTTGCTATAATGATTTTGTACAGCCGGCCTTTAAATATATATAGGGATAGATTATGGCAGACGATAACGGATTCACAAAGACAACCACCATGCCGGGGACGGAACGCAAATGTCCTAACTGCGGCGGCACGCTCACTTATAATGCTAACGCCCAGAAATTGTATTGTTCTCTTTGCGGTAAGTATAAAGAGATATCTTACGGAACGCATGAGGATGTTGAAGTAAAGGGCATAGCATATAACGAAATATTTAACGCTAACAGTGCAACACCCGGAATTAAATGCAAGATCCTTTCATGTGCCAACTGCGGTGCTGAACTGATCTATGATTCCGCGCAGGTATCCGGACGCTGTCCGTTCTGCGGCTCCACAAACATTGCTCTGACTGCCGCGGCCACAAGCATCATGCGGCCAAATGGTATTATTCCTTTTTCAATAGATGAAGATAAGGCCAGGGGGTGTTTTCGCGAACACATAAAAAGGAAACTCTTTATTCCGTACAAGATAAGCCGTTGTACCCTCGATAATCTGTTTCCTGTTTATCTTCCTTTTTTCGGCTTCGATGCTAATACTAAGTCTTCTTATGTGATCGAGATCGGATATTACGACAGTGATGGTAATATTCATTACAAAACCTGCAATGGAACCTACGAAAAGCATTTCCAGGAATTTCCTTTGTCTGCCAGTTCAAAAGTTTACAACAGTCAGGTTGATAAGATCCGGCAATTCGACCCGTTGTCTGCACGGCCATTTAATCCTGATTACATGGCCGGATACTATGCGGAACGCAATTCAACATCACTAAAACACGGTTTTGAAAAAGTTCAGTATTATATAACCGGAAAACTGAATAAACTCATTCCGAAAGATGCGCTGCGCAAGTTTAGAGGCGACAGATACAGAAATCTGGATTTTAAGACCAAGTATTCTGACGTTACATATAAATACATTTTAGCTCCGGTCTATCTCGCTTCGTTTACATACAAGGGTAAAAAATATGATGTGGCAATAAACGGCAGTACGGGTGATGTGGCCTGCGATCCGCCTTCTGCCCGCAAGTTTTTTATAGCTCTGCTGATTATCCTTGGAATAATTGCAGTTGGAGCCTTCATAGCCTATCTGATCTACAACGCGGGAATCTAAGGATTGAATATGGCAGACGATAATTATCTAAAGACAACCACCATGCCGGAAACAGACCGCAAATGTCCTAACTGCGGCGGCACCCTTACTTATGATGCCAAATCCGGGGAAATGTTCTGTTCTCTTTGCGGAAAGCACAAGAGTATAACTGACAGTCCGTTCAGGAAAGAAACTGTCGAGAGCATACCCTATGATCCCAATGTCACCCAGCCAACTACAGGCTGGGGAGAAAAGATCAAGCTACTTACATGCGCTAACTGCGGTGCTGAAGTGATCCATGGCGCCACACAGATCTCAGGCAGCTGTCCTTTCTGCGGTTCCACTAATATCTCTGCCGCAGCAGAGACTGACGGGATCATGGCACCAAACGGAATTCTCCCTTTTGCAATAGATGAGAAAAAAGCCAGACAGATGTTCTCAAACTATCTGTTTGGATTGCGCCATGCTCCCAAAGGACTAAAAGACTGCTCACTCGACAGCATTACTCCTCTTTATCTTCCTTATTGGGTTTTCAAAGCCTATACTGTATCTCATTACGAGCTTGACGTCGGTTTCCTCGATGATGAGAACAGAATTTATTACAGGAAATGCAAAGGCTACTACAGGAAAAAGTTTGACGAGGTCCCTGTATGCGCAAGCTCCAAGGTCCTCAACAGTCAGATAGATGAACTTAAGAACTTCAATTTCTATTCGACAGTTCCTTACACACCTGAATACATGGCAGGATATTATGCAGAGCGTTATTCTACAACGCTTTACTATGGCTGGGAATCAGCACAGGAGAACATTGAGGAAAAGCTGAAGGGCGAGATTGAAGCCGATGAGAGGGCCTATCAGAAAGGTTCTGTTAGTTGCCATAATCTCAATTTCACCACCGAGTATTCCGATATCAAATACAGATACATCATTGCACCTGTCTATCTTGCTTCGTTCACTTTCAGAGGCAAAAAATTCGATGTCGCAATCAACGGAAAAACAGGTGAGATAGCCTGTAATCCTCCTTCTACCCTCTGGATACGCAGACTTCTGTTCGTTCTGCTTTTGGTTACTATCGCAGTGATCATATTCTTAATTGTCTGCAAGTGTCTGATCTAGGGAATAAACAAGCCGGAATCAATAAGATTCCGGCTTTTAGTATTTATCAACTATCAAATCAGTTTATTTGCCGAGCGCTTTAGCTGTACGTCTTGTAACGTAAGATGCTGTATTCCACCATCCGTCGTAATCGTGATAATAACGCAGATGCGGTATGCCCTCGGCTCTGCAGTCCTTGGCGATCTTATAACGGTATACACTGCATGAAGTAACTTCGACCACAAGCTTTTTTACGCCGGCAAGATAGAATGTATAGATGGTTGCCTTACCATTCTTATGTTCTTCTCTGTTGACCTGGTACTCTGGGAAAGCTTCGCCGAATACCTTCGAAAAGTAGTCCTGATAAGAAAGACCTGAATTAAACTGATTAGGCTCAGAAGGCATCGTTGGGCCCCAGGAATCACCGGAAGGTCCTTCTTCCTCTGTAAATGTCGCACTAAAGGAAGCAGCGTCGTTATTAGAAGCTGCAGGCTGACCATTCATGAGACGCTTCTCATCGTCATCAGCATACTTAACACTCGCGATATCATCAGCAAGATCTTTCATCTTACCTAATGTGTCGTCGATATCCTTGCCTGCGTTACCGAAAAGATTAGCAAATAAACCCATTTTGTGCCTCCTTTGATGTTGATCGATAATTCCTATCAAATCAATTTTACTTCAAATAGAGGCAATAAAAAAGCACCAGTCATTTGACTGGTGCTTTGGCTCCCCGAACAGGACTTGAACCTGTGACATTTCGGTTAACAGCCGAACGCTCTACCGACTGAGCTATCGAGGAATTTAATCCGGCAGCAATCTATCTTCCCGGGCCGTTGCCAGCCGAGTATTGTCGACGCCAGTGAGCTTAACTTCTGTGTTCGGAATGGGAACAGGTGTGGCC
>CACZML010000122.1 GCA_902782235.1 Oscillospiraceae bacterium | reverse complement strand
ATATAACTCATTTCATCAAAGGCAGTGCCATAGGTGAAGTAATGAGCATCAACTTCCTCATTGGTCTTTTTATCGTAAAGAATTCCGTTTTCAGCATAGTAATTCTTATTTTCGGGATCGACTGTAAAGCTATAAAAATACTTGTAGAAAATAATCGTGCTTCCGACATTGCGCTTAACTGCAAGATACCTGGACGGGTCGTCATCTGAGTATGTTCTGATGCTGACTTTCTCAATATCCTTCCCGATTTTCACCTCAAAAATAACATTTGAGAAATGAAGTTCCGTTCCGGGCCTGATACCATATCCTTCAATATTTTTGTAAGGATTTCTTCTATGGTCGAAATAAGGCATAACTGCATTTCTGTAATCATCTGTCGAATAATAATCAAAAGTGTTTTCCACTACAACACGAAAACCCTCTGTTTCGCCAATGCTTGTGATCTTAGTGCCATCCCTCAATTCTCCCGGCTCAATAACCAGATTTGAAGGGTAGCCGTTCCAAAAGTATTTCTCTGCACTAGCCAACGAAGGATCATCCCTTTGCAGTCTTACTTCATAATTGTTTATATAGATTTCTTTAGCATCGTATTTATTGAAAGCATCCAGCGTTCCGTTTAAGAATAAGACCCACATCACAATGCCGCCAATAGATCCGGCAATGGTAATGCATAGTCCTGCTATTCCGAATCTCTTGCTTTTACTTTTATTAACTACCGTGGTAATCGTGCCGATCATAGAAAGAAGGAATCCGACCGGAATACACAAGAACGCTATAGCCGCAAAAGGTACATCAGCATCGTTCGGAAAGCGCTTGGTGTAGGTTCCCAACTGGAAAATCCAATACGCAACAGATGAAAGTATTAATATCACTGAAAAGATAAAGCCTAAAAGGCATGTAATACTGATCTTCTCTTTTGCTTGAGAAGAAACCGGTTTAGCCGGAGTTGCAACAGGATAGGTTATACTTGGATCACTCTCTACAGGATCGATCACAACCGGCTTAACTTCAGGCAAAACCTGTTCCTGCGTTTTCACCCCACTTAAATCCGTTCCGCACGATCTGCAGAACTTGTCGTTATCATTGCCTGACGCACCACAATTCGGACACTTCTTCATAAGCTCTTTCCCCCTCAGCTTATAAGTTGCAAATGCTTTCTTTATTGATCAAAAGAAACCTCTTCATTAACCCTTTCCTTGAACTTCTCGATGGCCTCATCTTTGCTTATATTTCCATATGCATAATCCAAAACAACATCCCACCACCTCCATTCGATCCAACTATCGTATTCTGAAATATGATGTGCGGACGCTTTCCTGGAAGCGGCTACAAATACGGGATTGATATCCTGACCTCCGAATACAACTTCTTCATTCTTAATCTTAGACATGACAGTATTGGAAACTACAGTTTCCTTATCCATCACTGTTGAAGGATCGTTGTCCCAGTCTGCAGTTCCTGCCGCCCACATGTATTGGAACCCGGTTTCTGATGTATCGAGAGTGTACCATTCGACAAGTTCTGCTACACCCGAAGCAAGATAAGTATCCTTGCCTGTAGTTTCTTTATTCACAAGCATCAGGGATCCAACAGTGTTAAAGCCTACAGGAGGCACACAAACTCTCCAATCTCCATAAGAATCCAGCTTGGTATAATCGACACCATTGTGGGTTCCATGCAAATCTTCCAAGAACCAGGCAGGTCCAAAGAAAGCAAATGTCTGACGGGATCCCGTGCCCGCCAAGTCAGCATACCAATTATCGTCCCAGATTTCCGTATCATTAGACCATTTTTTGTCACATATCTTCTTCACGAGATCAAGTTCTTTTTCTTTTTGCGGATCAACTATCAATTTGCCGTCTTGAACCCATGGAGAACCTTTGTTGTCTTGATTCGAGAATAGGATGTCTTTCGGTCCCGAAACCGCAGCATATCCTTTTTCATTAAGTTTTTCTGCTGCTTTGAAGAACTTGTCCCAGTTGCCGGATCCGCCACCCACGATCTTCTCGATCTCAGAAGGATCATCCGTACCGAAAACTTCTCTCGCAATTGAAGCTCTGTATATCATTACACTGGTGTAAGACCGGTATCCGAGACCTATTACCTCTCCATCTCTTCTTCCATAATCCACAATGTTAGACTCAATGTCGGCTTCCTTTATTTTATTGTCAACATCAATACCAAGCTCTTTATATGTAGCAGCATATTCCGACATTTCACCCTGAACATATTTGGGTGTCCAACCTGCCGGTATCTGATAAATATCAGGTTGTTCAAAGAGGCTTGAACCAAGAGCTTTATACAGAGCTTTCTGATACTCTTCATCACCATCGATAAAGGTGTATTCTATTGTGTATTTGTTGCCAAACTCGGGATGAGTCTCTATAAACTGCCCGGGAACATTTAATTCAAATTCCTCATAGTTATATGTCCAAATTACTATCTTCTTATAACCTGATCCATAAGTTACTGTTTTCGACAGTTCTTCTGATTCCTCCGGATTTATTGTCGTCTCTTCTGTGTATGTCTGCGTAGTCCAGGAATATTCAGGAGTACTATTGAGATTAGGACCTGAACCTATATAACTGCCGGTTTTGCCCAAAGCATAAATTAAAGCCAAGACCAAAGCGAAACTGGCAATGATTTGAATAATACTGGCAGCCGCTCCTGTGCAGGCAGATATAATGCCTGCTACTCCGAATGCTCTTCCGCGCTCACCTTTTCTACCGGCAGATCTGACCCCGATTATCGAGATAATAAGACCTATAAGAAAGGAAAGAACGCCGGCTACTAAATTAACAACAAAAATAACCGACGCTACATTCTCATCGGGAAAAACAGAATACGCCGTCCAACAAACAAAAGCGGAAAAAACAGACGATACGGAAAGAATGAACCCGATAAGACACAACCGGTTCAATCTGGCCCGCGCCGGCTTAACATTTGGATTTAAATAATCCTCTTGGGCAATTTCCAGCCCAGGTAAGACAGAACCGCAGTTTCTGCAGTTGCCGTCGTTCAGATAGCGGTCTCCACCGCAATTCGGACACTTCATCATAAGCTTTTTCCCCCTCACTTATGAGAGCCAAACGGCTCCTAGTGCCTAACACCCTAAACGCTATTATTATACCACGGAATAATCAATAGATTTTGAGCAACTGTCAATTCATATGTTTAAAGGGCAATAATAGAAAGCTTTAATCAGCTTCTTCCCTTTTCACCGGCTTGATAAGAAAGCAGATCGTGATAAAAACAGGGATAAACATTATGATCGCAGAGATTACGTCGATGATCGAATGCTGCTTGATAAACATCGTGGAAAGCACGATGAGGAATACCAGGATATCGCTTGAGATAAGAAGCGCCTTCTTCTCTTTGAAAGCCAGATGCATGCCTGCTGCAACAACGAGCGCATCGTAAACATGAAGGCTCGGAAGAACGTCCGTCGGCGTGTCGATCGAGTGAAGATAAGCGATCATGTCGAGGAAGATGTTCTGGCGGTCAGGAATTGCTGCCCTGAGCTCAAGCATATTGGGATAGACCAGCGAAATGATTATGAACAGTGTCATGCCCGTCATGAGCATATATGAAGTCTTGCGGGAGATCTTGCGGCTCCTTATTGCAATGGCGATCATGCCGGCGCAAAGGTACGGAAGCCAGAGAGCATAAGGGATGATGAACACTTCGACAACGGGGATCATGTCATCGATCGCCGTGTGGATGATGTGGAAATTGCCGCCGTGGTCGAGACCTTCAACCCAGAAGAATGTCGGCATATAGACGACCATGTATATAGCCATCGGGAGCAAAGTCACGACGACATAAAGGATCTTCTTTATAAGGCTCTTATTCTCAGCAGTTTCCAAAACCAATTCCATCCAAAGTGATATGCGGAGCGCTACAGTATGGGATAACCCGTAAACACTCCGCATATTATAACCCGTGGAAGGCTGATTAAAAGACTGATTTTTACTACATTTTTAAGTGCAGCAGCGCTGATCTTACTATGACACCTGCCTCAAACCTGATTGACCGTTCCGATGAAGACCGGAGTCATTGTTTTTACGTCTACGATCGCATAAACGTACGGTCTGTCGCAGAATATCTCTTTGCTTACAGATTCAATGGTCTCGCCCTTGTTACGCACTGTTACTGCCGTTGCGGCAGAAGCCTTTGTGCCGATATTGTCGACTTCGATATGAGTCTTGTGGATTACCCTTGAAACATACAGGTCGCCGGGTTTACTCGAAATGCCGGAGAGGTCAGCTTTTCCCTCTTCGAAGATATCGGTTACGCCGAGATTCATAAGCGTATCGTTTGCCAGGAAGCTGAAATCAGACTTGAACTCAGGCATTTTTGTGACGGTCAGTCCGCTTTGTACGCCGTCTTCTACAAGCGCTTTGTAATCTTCATAGGTGAAGTTCTTTGCGAACTCGTTGGCACTGATGCTCTCATCTTTGGGAAGGATCGCGAGGAAAGCATACTGTCCGCCCGTATACATCTTCTTGAAGGCTGTCGCCTTATCGCTCTCGTAATAGACGTTAAATTTGTCGTTAAGGAAGACAACCTCCTGCGTGCTGCCGTCTGATCTGCGGAATTCACCGTCACGGATCTGGGAGTTGTCATATCTGTCTTCCCACTTCGCATCGAATGAGATTGCATTTACGAGCACCATTACCGTACGGGGCTTTAATTCATCAATGATCTCGGGGATCATGTGGTTGGTCTTCTTGTCGACCCAGGAATTTATCTCAGAAGGCGTCTTCTCGTTAAAATCCGTGACCGTGTACTCAGCAAGGAATGTCTCGCGGATATACTTCACGTAATCCATATTGACGTTGTCGCCCAGCAGCGCACCGTTATTCCAGACAGCATTCGCACAGGAGAAATCAATATCCTTGGCATTGTTGATCTTGTCCATCATCGAAGCTGCATAAGCCTGCTGTGTAAGAGGTCCCTGCCCCTTCGCGAAAAGGTTCGTCAGCTGGTCCAATGTCTCGCCCTTTGCTCCTGCGGCAACCATGTCGAGCGCGATCATGATCGATGCGGGAGATACCATTACGTTGTCATCGCCGCCAAAATCCTTAACTGTCTGGCTTAAAAGAGCGAAGGTATATCTCTTGTATTCCGAATCCATCAGGGAGCTGTCGTACTCAGTCTTTTTA
>CACZML010000121.1 GCA_902782235.1 Oscillospiraceae bacterium | reverse complement strand
TGCTACGAGCCACATAACGGCCAGCATTCCATAGTAGAACCAGTCGGCTGCGCTTCCGCCGGTAAGGAACATGACCGCTGCATCTGCAAGGAAAGCGATAAGCAGTGTCAGACCTAAATACTTAAGGATATCAAGAGCCGCTCCGCCTATCGCGCGCGAATAAACTCTCTTTTTGCTTATAGGAAGAGAGCCTGACGCTTTGCCTGTCTGGCCGTTGACGGCAATACCGTATGTGGAACCTTCGTATTCGATATTAAGGAACCATACAGGCAGCCTTGAAGCTGTCGTATTCCTTAGCCGATAGATGCTTTACGATACCCTCCGCGTAGCTGTCCAGACGGATCCTTATGATGTCCATCATATCAAGCGCAGACAGGTCGTAGCGCTGCGCGAAAAAGCCCGGAAGGTACATATCGTTGTAGTCTTTTATCTCTTTATAATCGAAAGGCTCGATAGCTTCCATAAGCGTGTTGCTTATCTTCTTACAGCCGTCAAAAGGAACCCTTCTGACGTTATAGACGAGCGTTCTGTCGATCTGGTAATTCTCGATATTCTCGCCCTGGTATTTCTGGCCTGTGCCGCTTACCTCCGAAATACAGTTGGCATCGATGAGCCAGAACGGGATGTAGTAACCCGTGATCTTCGACAGCACGGATTCGGAAGTGAATTTCTTCGGGATGCCCTTCTGTGTCTTAGCCCACTTAAGGTAGTTCTCAATGGCTTCTTCCTTGCTTATCTTGAACGGAATGAGCTTATCCGGCCTGAAGCACTTGGAAAGGCGCCTGTTGATTAGCGTAGGTGATCCGCAGAATGCGCAGAATGTAGCTGAAGTATTGTAATCAGTGACAACGGCAGCGCCGCATGAATCGCATACGAATTCCTGTTTGTTGTCTTCCTCGTGACCGGCCGCCTCAGTATCACGGTTCTCAATCCTGCCGGCAGACTTCATGCTCTCAGGATCGAAAAGTCCGCCGCACATAGCACACACGAGCTTTCCTAACTTCTCGTTATAGAATATGCTCGCGCCGCAGTTCGGACACTTCGCCGAACTTGTACCGTTGATATTGCTGTTTTCATCGATCCATGTCATAAACAGAACCCTGCACTTTTAAAGTTGTATTTCCTTATGCGAACGCGCTGTCCTTAAAGATCTTCCTTATCAGATCCAGCTGCGCTGTGGCCTCCCTGAATTTTTCGACTCTCTCGTCATCAAGCGTCAATGAAGCGGTCTTAATCCTGGAATACTCTTTCTGATATTTATATATCTCATATTTGGTGCGTGTGGGGTCTTTTATCTTGCCTGCGATGCTATTACATTTCTCATTGGTTTTGTCAGCTTCTTTCCTGATCCCGGCATATTCGCTCATCAGATCAAAAAGACGGCGCAGTTCAGGCCAGGCATGCTGAACATCAACGGATATGCTGTGTTCAAGCTTATCAATGCGCTCTGTAAGCTTTGCCACATGGAAGAAAAACGCCTTGTCAGTGAACCTGATCTCACTTAATGACTTATATTTTCCAGCACAAAGAAAGCGTCCCAGAAGAGCATCGGAATCACCGGGATTGAGTCTTAACTTGTGCGCAAGGATCTGGTCCGCATCATCAAAACCGTCATATCCTATTGCCTTTTTTGCGTTTTGCAAAAGGTCACCTAAGAACATAACGGTGCCGTATGAGACGCCGCAGTAACTGCATTCATAGAGTTCCTTGTCGGCATTAAGTGCAAGTGCTCCGCCGCACTTCGCGCAGATGACCTCACCGGCATCTGTACCGGCAGGGATCTTGATCTCTTTCTTTTCGAGCCTTTTCGCGCCGGTCCTGATAGCCCTGCCGTAACGCAGAACAAAATTAAGATCTGCGTTATATGCTTCTTCCATCTCGCTGAGTTTCTCTTTTAAAACCGTTGAGTTCTCGGCTAATGCGTCATATTCAAGAACATCAACTCTGCCTTTATCTGCAAGGTTTGCCACCAGTCCAACTGCAATAAGACCGATAATAAAGATAAGTATTCCTACTCCTACACCCATCTCTGAATTCATAAAGCCTGCGCCCAGCAGCATAACGATCAACAAGCCGTAAACTGTGCCGCAGCCGGCGACAACACCGCCTGAAGGCTGTACATGCTTTCTCATCTCGTTGCGGATCTCCCGTTCTTTCTCGAGAGTTGTTTTGATCTTTTCCTTCTGGAATTTTATGTCAGAAGCCTTATCGAAAAGACCGGCCAGCTTTTTGATGTAACCGGCATCTTCCTCGTTCAGACTGTCCTTGCATGAATTTTCTATACCCTTGATCGCTTCAATGTCACCTCTGAGCAGGTTCTCGGAATTATTAAGATCCTTCATGGAATGGATCTTTCCGGCAACAAAAAGTGATCCGCGGATAGCATCAAGATCGCCTTTGTTATTGGCCAGAACGGCATCGTACTTCTCCTGTGCTGCCTCATAAGCGCCCCGCGAGAGACACTCATCCGCCTGCTTTATAAGTTCATCTCTATGGAAATAAACAGAATTAAACTCTGCTCCGCAAAAAGGACATGCAAACTGTCCCTGGAGCTTATCAACACTCAGTACGGCACCACATTCCGCACAGGTATAGCTCTTTAAATCAGACACCGATCTAATCCCCCGCAAGCATTCCAACGCACGCGCAGCCAACAAAACCCTACCGGAAAGAACCCGGATGGTTAAATTATAGCATGTTAACCAATGCAATATTTAGGTTTGGATGTCGTGATATAATTTTATGGTAAGCCAAAGGCAATACGAATAAGGGAATCTGAAGATGGAGGTGTAGCAAGTCTATGTATTCCACTAACCACACACAGCAGGTAACTGTTATCAATGACCGCTCGAGCGAAGGCCTGGCAGATGCCAATATCCGTATCGGCGATATGACCGGCCAGATCACGGACCTTGAGATCAAGCTCGAAGCAATGTACAGAGTAATGGTCGAACAGGGCGTTGATCCCAAGCTTTTCGACGCAAAGATCGAAGAGATCATGAAGGAGCGCCAGGAGAAAAAGGGCCTCATTTCAGCCAAGCCCCAGGTCAAGCCCTGCCCGAAATGCGGAAAGGCGGTAAAAAAATCACCCAACGCTCCAATGCTCGGCAGATGCATGTACTGCGGCACAAACGTCCCGTTCTATCCGTCGTTTTCGAATACAGAGCAAGCCAATCCGGAAGAAGAACTGTTTGGCGAAAAAGACATTTTTTAATCTTGCACAAACAAACGGCGGTGTCTCCAAAAGTGAGACACCGCTTTTTTGTTGCTTTTCAACCACTTGTTATTTGGCGTTAATTCTCATGCGACCTAAGCCACTCCTCATGGGCCTGCATCTGCTGCTCATTTGCTTCCCAGATCACAACTCCATCCGGCGTGGTAAGCTTTGTAATCTTGCCTTTTTCGCAAAACCTTACCTCATAGTCTCCGTGACGGTATAAGGGCCAGATGATCCTGTCAAAAGCCGTCTGTGAGAAAGAGATTTCCCATTCGCCGTCAATTACGCTTCCGGCGCTATACAGGATTGCTCCGGTACCGTGATAGTGAATGTAATACCCGTTGTCATGCTCGTCGAGTGTTATGTTGCTTCCGTTATAGGGAATATCCTTTTGGATCTGGCACATAATTAACACTGTGGAGACCATGATCAGGATCACTGCAATGATCGCAAATGCAATAGCCAGCCCCTTATAGCGTGTGACGATCTTTTTCAATCCTTTAAGTGATCTTGTCTCATCCATCCTGAGCTCTTTGTTAACAGGAATGCTCATCTTGCCCGTCATGTTTTCGAGCGTTTTTCTACAGGCTTCGCATTCACTGATATGCTCTTCGACAAGCTCTCTGGACTCTTTCGAAAGAACATCATCAACGTATAACGGCAACAGATCATTTATAACTGCACATTTAACTTTCATGTTATGTCTCTCCTATTTCAGTCATGTAATTCTTAATCTCGTTTTTTGCACGGTAGAAAGTGACGCGGGCCCAGCTGGCACTCTTACCGAAAATGTTTCCTATTTCCTCAAAATCCAATTCGCCAAATACTCTTAAGTGGAAGACTTCCTTGTATGGCTCTTTCATGCTGTGCAGATATTTGTGGATCAACACTGCGCTTTCCTTATCAGAGATGACTTCCAGAAAATCCGGTTCAGAGGAAGCTATCTCTTCCGGTATCTCCCCATCCGCGATCCATTTTTTCTTCCGGCACTCGCTGTAAAAGGTGTTCTTAGCAATAGTAAAAAGCCATGCTCTGATATCTTTTGAGCCATCGAAAGAATCTATCGAAGCCAAAGCCTTTACAAAAGTCTCTTGCGCAAGATCTTCTGCAGATACTTCATCTTTCGTAAGGCTGAAACTCAACCGGCAGACGTCTTTGAAATAGTTCTCATAGATATCTTCGAAAAGCATTTCTATTCCTCCTTTCACCTTAATAACGCACGAGTCCCCAAAACGTTACAAGATTTTTCCCCATACAATAAATCCGTTTTAAAAAGCGCGCGAAAAAAGGCCTCCGGAGTATATCCGGATCTTTTAAGCGTGCTTCTTTTTCCTGACAGCGACAACTACAACAACGCATGCTGCTGCAACAATAGCAGCGCTGATGCCGATTAAGAGATTCCTGTCTGCTGTCTTATATTTTGAAATAGTGATGTCGAGCGTCACGATATTGCTTGCCAGATCAGTCTTAAAGTCTCCGTTACACTGTTCGGAAAAGACCAATATCTTATATGTGCCGGGCATCAATTCTGCCGGAACATTGATTGCGGCTTTGCCTGAATCTGCTCCGTCAGCAGCGTTGCCGGCGATATTTCCGTAGTAAAGGATGTTGCCTTCTGTATCTTCGATAATGGCCGAGATATATTCATTCTCGCCTGTAGAAGCGCCCTTGTATTTGAGCTTTACCGCACCGTCTTTAAGGATCGTCTTTGAGCCTGAGACGGAAGCTTCGAAAACAGGTCTTGTATCGTCTTTTATTGTGAGCTTCCAGTCGCTGCCGGTATAAGAACCTACTTCTTTCATTGCGTCAGCGCCGGGCGCACCTGAAATTTTGCCGCCCTCTGCAGGTGATGTGAAAAGCACTTTTGATGTATCAATATTCATCGCAGGACGCACTGCAAAGATGAAGTTATTAACGTTGCCGCCTCTTACGAAAACATTGCCGGCATTAAAAACATTCGCTGCATTTTTGGCGTCGCCGGGGGTCCTCAGCCACCACGCGCCGGACATGTCGGTATTGGTCATGGCACGCTTGCTCTTGGTGTATTCGGTATTAAGCGCAACGCGCGTGCCGCCCTTGTCCTTCCAATCAGTGGGGAATCCCAGCTCCGGATCGATCACTTCATAAATGGATAAAAGATAAACCTTGTCATAAGTATCGGGGCCTGCTTCAGAGCCCTTCGCGCCGTCCTCATTTACGACGAGGGATTCAAGTACAGCGCCCTGCTCCTGCGTGCTGAATGCCTTATCAAGGAATTTGCTGTTGAGCCACTTTCTCAAGGTACATTCTTCCCATGTGACTGTTTCAGCTGATGAATT
>CACZML010000120.1:8585-9083 GCA_902782235.1 Oscillospiraceae bacterium | reverse complement strand
TCAACAACGACTTCCCTGCTCTTTAAGCCATCCTCTGTAAGAGGTCTGATCCTGTCATCCACGCCGTAATTGGCTTGGGCGTGACGGACAAATATTATAGTTGTAACCATTACCATTTCCCCATTTATTTCTTCAATATTTCGAATCAGCAATCAGACGGCAAATGCGTGTATTCAATAACGTTGCTTACTCTCCGATATTGGCCATCAACAAAAGCTATTAGATATATGGCAAAGTCGCCGTCTTCTCCATCAATCCATTGCGAATGAGTTTCAAGCATTAATTCGCCATTTGCATTGCGTTCAAGTATGACATGTCCGTTGCGGATAACACGCCAGGTAATATCTTTGAAAGCATCCGATTCATCACGGGTAATTGCATAATCATCTTCCAGTGTAAGGTGGAAAAAATCCTCAAGAGGTTTCTCAGGATAACCTTCGGGATAACCTTTGCGGCGGAGTTCCATCCGCTCCCAATCTTCTTTATTCGTTTCAACAT
>CACZML010000120.1:5934-8542 GCA_902782235.1 Oscillospiraceae bacterium | reverse complement strand
GTACCAAGCCAAGGCAAAGCCAGAATGAGAACGATCAATACTTCCAATGCAGAAATTGTCATGCCAACAGAACCTGCAACGATGTGTTTCTTTTCGGCCTGTTTTGCTTTAGAAATACCTATAATCGAAAAAACAAGTCCGACTACAGGAGAAGCCAGCAATAAAAGAACAAGCAAGTTAAAGAAAGGACTGGAATAATAAGGAATCAGATTCGCACATAAGAAAAAGAATAACGGAGAAATGAGTGAAGCGCCCAATCCTAAATAACAAGACCGGATGTAGTTCTTTTCGTTCTTATCCATATAAGTTTTCTCCCACATCATCTCTGAACCTTAACTCAGTCAGGCCCAAAGCAAAACCAATTATCCACAAAGCTATTATACCAAGTATTGAGAAGAGTTTTACTTCCTGCACCTGAAGAAGATAAAGTCGGGCTGGTGGATAACGCCGCCGAACTTGTCCTGGTGCTCTGCGAGGATCTCTTCAGGAACTTTGGATTCCTGGCATTCTTCGATGATGAAGCCTGCTTTTGCGATCGCATTGATCAAGGTCGATACTTTGCGGTGATAGACTTCGTAATCGTCGACGACCCATTTGAAATGGCGCACGCCTTCAATACCGTAGTTGTGAAGATTTGCATAGAGTCTTACGCCGTCCGCTGTTCTCGTATATCTGTCGTAAACTCCGTCATATGCAGTCGAGATCGGATGCGACATTGAGAAGACAAGATAACCTCCGTCGTTGATCAATGCGTAAACATCTTTCATCAGGCCATCGAAATCCTGTGAATAATCGAAAGCAAGAGAGCTCGTGATGATGTCGAACTTCTCATCTAACTGCGCGATGTCTTCAAAGGCCATGCGCTTATAAGTGATGTTGTCTGCGGAGTTGTTTTCCATTGCGTATGCGAGCATCTTCTCAGATATATCTGTGCCTAGAACTGATGCCGCGCCTGCCTTGGAATACTGGATTGCATGCTGTCCCATGCCGCAGCCGATATCAAGGACTTTCTTACCTTTCATATCAGGAAGCATCGCAGTGATGATCGGCGTTTCGATCACTTCGTTGAAGTTGATCTCATCACTTCGAAGCCCCTTGAAGCTGTCGAAGAATACCTCGTTGTCATAGATGTTCTGTTGTGCCATATTATCCCCCTTTGGCTTTCAGATCTCTTCGTAACTTACTGCTCTTATCACGCGGAAATTCTTCTCGATCTCGCGAGTCCAGAGATCTATCTCTCCTTCTATCTCAGATACTTCAGGGAGAATGAATCCCCATATCGTACAGCCGGTCTTTTTGAGCTCAGGAAGGAAGTAATTGAAGCCCCAGTCGACATCTTCTTTAACGTCTTCAAAACCGTTTCTGGCATCGACGATGAAGATGCTGTCCTTGTGCTCGCGAAGAAGCTCTAATGAAGCTTTCACGGGATCTCTGTAGTCGTCGAAATGTGCTTCCTTCTTCCACACATGAAAGACCACGTTGTCTTTTGCTATATAATCAGTTTTTGCAAATTCACTTTCAAACATATCTATCTCCTTAAAGCTCAAGTTTCATAAATACGTCAGCGTAGACGTTGTCGTTGAATCTTTCAGTGTTCTTGAAACCGCATTTCTCGTAGAGCCTTAAAGCTTCTTTGTACTTGGACATTGAATCAAGAACCATGCTCTTAAATCCAAGCGCTTTTGCTTCATCAATTGCCGCGTTTATCAGGCGGCTTCCTAGATGTTGTCCCCTGTATGCCTTATCAAGATATAAGGCTTTGAGTTCAACAGTATACGCGTCGATCTTTTTTAATGCAACAGTTCCGATGACTTTCTCGCCGTCGATCAAACAATAGAATGCTTCGAAGGAATTTTCGATGTCTTCATAGAAATAGTGACGGCCAGAAGGTTCGAACTTTTTGCCGAGTTCTGCAAAGCACCTGTCAGTAAAATCGAAAACACGCTGCTTGTATGAAGCATCGTAAGAAACTAATTCCAAATCCATATTATCCTCATTTCTTCTTGGGAGCGGGGAGTTCGGGATACATCGCGTCGAAAAGCTCTCTTAAGAACTCCTTGTTGTCTACGTCATCCACTAAGATCATTTCTTTCGCGCCCTCGTATGGGAGCTCAAGATCTGCATCCGGCATGAGCTTTAACGAATACTTCGTCTGCTTTACGAGGAAGCGGTCGTCGTAGATGCCGCCAATTACTTTGCCCCTGTAGTAAATGATGTATTCGCCCATCATGGCGCGGGAAGTGATGTCATCGAGAAGTGATAACTGCTCCAATATAAAATCCAGATATTCTTTGCCGGAAGCCATAAATACTCCTTAATCCAGACCGAACGAACCCAGGAAGAACAGCGCTGCCTTCTTGGCGAATGTGCCGAAGGACTTCGGCCACTGGCCGTCGATCTTGCCTGTCTGACCGTTGATGACGATCATGTAGAGCTTGTTGTCGTAGTAGAACGAATTGATCCAGACAGGAACGATAAGATATTTATACTTGAGGTCGAAATAATCCGTAGACATATCAACCCCTTTAAGATTCCTTGGGATATTCTGCCTGCCGGCCTCATTCTTCAGATAGTGATCCATATCAGGACCGACACTGTTCCAGGCTTC
>CACZML010000120.1:0-5890 GCA_902782235.1 Oscillospiraceae bacterium | reverse complement strand
CCTGCCAGAGCATCCGGCGTATAAGGCTTTGCTTCATTAGTCCTGTAATCCTTAATGACATTTAAAAGGAGCTTGTCGGACGCAAGCTGCTTACTTGCGACGACAGGAAAATCGTCAACCTGATGCTGGAATTTGCCGCACCGGAGGAGCGTTCTGCCGTCCTCGGAATAACGGCCTGTAAAGCGGTTCTCCGTAAGAACGTCAAAGGTAAAAAGCGGAACGTAAATGCCGTAGAACTTATTAAGCTGCGCATTCTCCGCAAGAAGTTCAGGCGCTAAGAACCTGTCCTTTATCCAGTCCTTGAAAATATAGAATGCGCGCTTTTCCGTGATCTTAAACGGAATTATCCCGTTGGGCGCCATCATGTCCTGAGCAGGGTCAGCGGCTTCAACTGTAGTTGAACCGCAGAAGGGGCACATGCCGGAGAGCTGGAGCTTATTCTGGATCGTCTCAGCGCCGCAGTTCTTGCAGGTGACGACCTTTGCTTCCATACCCCAGTCGTGGCTGGCTGTATTCTGCGCAGTAAGAAAATCCATCTCGTTAACAGGGATCTTGGAGACGAGTTCGGGAATGACTTCCTTATGTCCGCAGGACTGGCAAAGCAGGTTGTTAAAGCCCGGCTGGAAGATCATTGTACCGCCGCATGAAGGGCACTTTCTGGTCTGTTCCATAGCTTTACCTCCCCTGTCAGTAATAGAAGATCAGATACTGGATCGCGTATGCTCCGTACAATCCGATAATGACCGTAATAATGTTTATCGCAGCGGAGATCAGGATGCACCACCATCTCCACTCATCGACATTCTTCCATCCGAAAAGGATATATAAGACTGTAAGGATAAAGTGGACTACCATTCCGACTAACCAGATGATGAGCGGCGTGAAGTTCGTCTCACCTGTGACGGTAGTTGTGCTGATGACCGAGAAAAGATACCAGGTTATCGATGTGATAACCAATGAGATAACAAACTGGATAACAAAATAGATCCACTTCTTCATGGCCGGTTCTCCCCCTCCGATACGCTGTATCTCAATATTTTAGCACATTAGAAGAATGTCAGGACTTAAGACTGTTCCTGCCCGTTGTCAGCGGCATGTTCGGCTTTTTCTTTCTCTTCCCTGTTGAATCTCTTATGGATGTTGTCGATGTCTTCTGTCGAGCCGCCTCCATCGTCGTCAGGCGCCCTGAATCCGCCGCGGTCGACGATCCTTAAGAATGCCTCAACGACGTCTTGTGTAAGCTGCGTGCCGCTTCCATTCCTGATTATCGATACGACCTTATCAAAGCTCATCCTGTTCCTGTAAGGACGGCTTGAATACATCGCGTCGAAAGCGTCGGCAACACCTATGATCTGCGCGACTCTCGGTATCTCATCGTCCTTGAGGCCCTGTGGATATCCTTTTCCGTCCGGTCTCTCATGGTGTGATTCAGCACCGACACAAAGCTCAGGCATAATGCTGATGTCCTTTAATACGTTATAGCCGAGCAGCGTGTGTGACTGGATCTGGTGATACTCCTCGTCGGTAAGCTGGCCCTGCTTGTTAAGTACTTCAGAAGGGATTCCGATCTTGCCGATATCGTGGAGGAGGGCGATGTTATAGTACTTCTCGACGGTCTCTTCGTTGTAGCCGAGTTCGCGGGTGAGCATCGCGGTAAATTCGGCAACTCTTTTCGAATGGCCGTTAGTGTATTTGTCCTTCATATCGATCGTCTTTGCGAATGCCTCTACGATCTCTCTGACGAGCGTCTTGTCCTCTTCCTGTTTCTGCAGGAGCGCCTTTGTCTTTCTCTGTACGTATGCATATACGATCGCTGCAAATCCGAAATAGAGGGCTAAAAAGATGATCAGCATAAACCAGAGATATTCGTATGCGGCTCTTTCCTTTACGATCTCGATCCTGTATTCATTCGTATCTTTGCCCATCGAATCAGAGATCGTCATCTTGAAGGTGTAATAACCGCCTTTAAGGTTCGTATAATCGATAGGCTTAAGGTCGCTTTTGCGTGTCGTATTGACTGCATAGTCGAAGCCGACAAGATAATATGAGACTGTAGGATTGGAGAGTGTGTAAGAGCAGATATAAGGGTAGACCGTGACTCTTTTCGCGCTCTTGGGGATAGTGATGACACCATTTTCCGGATAGATCTTTACACCGTCAGCATCGACATAAGGCACACTCATCTTAATGCTGCTTACATTCTCAAAAGTCTTCTCGATATTGACTTTGGTGACACCTGTCGTGCCCGCGATGTAAAGGACTCCGTCATCTGTTACACAGCTGTATGAATTGGAATTTGCAATCGTGGGGATACCGTTGTCGATGCCATAGAAAACAGGGTTGATCTCTTCGTTCCTGATCAGGTCATCCGACTTTACGACATAGATACCGTTGCTGCTCAAGACCCACACTTCGCCCTGTGAATTCTCATACATGTCGAAGTTGTTTGAGAACGGGAAATTCACTATAGTGTGAACTTTGTAATCAGGCGTCATGTATGCAATCGAGTTGCTGGTTACTATCCAGTAAACATCATGATCTCTTGCCTTCTTGATCCTCATTACGACATCAGACATAAGGCCGTCATCAGTCGTAATGTGCTTTAATCCGGACCTGCCGATGACATAGATACCGTCACCGTCAGTGCCAGCCAGCTTACTGCCGTTCTTTCCTTCTGCAGTTGTCAGGATCTCAGTATTCTTTATACCTGAATCCGCGTCGTATACTATCTCGACCTTGTCATTTCTGATCACTGCGAGACCGCCGGTACAGGCGACCAGGAAAGAGCCGTCGCTGCACTCGGCTACCGCTCTTACCCTTGTCGAAGGCATGCCATCTTCCACACCGAATGTGACTACATTCTCACCGTCGTATCTGACAAGCCCCAGGTCATTGAAAGTGGCGATCCAGAGCCTGTTCCGGCTGTCTTTGGTTATTGATCTTATTCTTACTCCGTCAAGCATCGATACGAGATTCAAGTCTCCCAGATGCTTTCCTGAAGCTGTTCTTGCATTGCTTATCCTTACCTTTTCGACAGGTCCGTTTTTGTCGATTACGGTAAAGCCGGAGTCCATACCGATGAAGAGCTTATCGTCGTAATAGCAGGTCGTGTTTACGACTGCATCGGCAAGTCCGTAGTGGTCGAAAATATCGGTGAACCGGTTCGGGACAAGCTTCATGACACCCTGCTTGGAGGATGCGAACCAGAGGTTGCCCTGATAGTCAGTGGTAACATATTCGATGTTGGAATTCATCGGGATATTCTCGAGAGCCTTGGGTTCTGTACTGTCTTTTTTGAATACGAAGATGCCTTCAGTTGCACATACCCAGAGGTCCCCGTCGATGACCTTCATGCTGTTGATGCTGCCGTGGTCTTTAACGGACAGTTTCTGGTCTTTGGGGAAACCATCGGTTAAGTTGCCGTACCATATGCGTGATTCGGTGTCGCCCAGAATAAGATTGCCCGGCTCCTCAGGATCTGTCAGAAGTGAATGGATACTTTTTACTCCAAGATCTTCCTCACCTCTGTAATACCCGAGCAGCTGACCGTTCTTCAGAGTGAAGATATCGCCGTTTACGGTCAGTGCGTATGTAATCCCGTTAACGCCGGTCTCAAGACACCTGATATTTGTATCAAGGATCCGGGGATCGTTTATGACACTGAGACTGCCCTCCTTATCGAAGATAACCATGCCCTGTGCTGTGCCTGCATAGATATTTCCGGATTCATCTTCAGCAAAAGTCTTTACCAGAGCAGAAGGCAAACCGTCACGCTTGGAGTACATCTTTATATTTCCGAACCTGTCGATGACGGCAGCTCCGTTGTCGTTTGTACCGATCCAGAGATTGTTATTGCTGTCGACAAAAAGGCCTACCACGCTCGCAATTCCGGTCTTGGAACTGAATCTCTCGAAGGTGGAACCGTCGTATCTGATAAGTCCGCCGTAGCTTCCGATCCAGAGAAAACCATCTGAAGTAGTCGCAATGGCATTAGCTTCAGAGGTCGGAAGGCCGGTCTTGTTGTCGTAAAGGAATGCCGCAAGACCCTCATGCTTTCCCGTAGGGTCTACAACAAAGCGGTTGTCGGCGCTGACCTGTGCCGGAATAAGCGAAAAAAGAACGATTAAAGCCATGACCGCCGTGATAACGGTCTTTGAGATTTTAGGCAATATGTTCTTTATCTGTTTCATAAAAGAATTTTAACACTATATAGATTTCTTTTATCAGTTTAGGATGAATTAACTGTTAATTATTTGAATATTTTTAGTGGTTTAGGGCTTGTCCACGCCGCCTGGTTTTCGCGCTATTCGGAAAATTTATATTGATATTCGATAAAAAGTCATTGACTTTCAATATTTGCCGCGGTAAGATAACAGCAACAGGAACAGGTCTTAAGGAGGGTATCTGAGATGGAAAAGGAGAAGAGAGTTTTTAATCCGGTACCGTTTGTCGTAATATTCTTGGCGCTCATGGTCGCATTTATCTTCGTATACGGGATCCATTCGATAATCTCATTCCATGTGCACACCGATCTGTCACCTGAGAAAAAGGCCCAGATGGCAAGTTTTGCAAAATGCTCCAGCATGGCAGGATACATCGAGCGTTACGGCGACAGGGGTCCCATGGATATCGATTACCAGATCGAGACATGCACTTTCCCGAGCCTTGCTGCTGTAGGAAGTTCTATTCACGTCGAAGCCGTAAATGAAGAGATCGATAAGGCACTTGGCGAATCATCCGGGAGCTCTTCGACAACTAAGACTTGGATCGAGGCAGCCGTATCACAAGCTACTCCAAGAACAGGTAAAGATCTTAAGGGGAAGAAAGCAAAAGTCTATCAGGTGGATTACTACTGTCCTGCAAGTGAGCCGGGCTACGTGTCCGACGGCTCTTACAATCAGGAAGACTATTGGGAATGGACCTACAGTGTCTATGAATATCCGGACGGAACGTACCGTTTCGTAGTAAATGTCCAAACATCCTAAACAAACAACTGCTCATTACATAGACACTCCTGGTGATAAGGCGGCGGATTCTTCTGCCGTCTTATTCTTTCAGGCTAGGTCAGACGATCGTTTTCTCGGTGATATCCATTTTGCAGTCGGATGCGGCTTTCTTGGAGATAGCCTTGATGCCCTCTGCATCACCATGGACAAAGCAGTCGTTTATGCTGTTCATGCGGGCCATAATGCTCTGCTTAAGGAGCGTGAAATAATTGTCTTCTTCCTTTATGACCGTCTCTTTTTTCTTCTCGAAATGGCGTCTCCACTTGTCGACATTGCTGTCTTTGAAAGTCGTGTCGCCCGCATAGATGCCAAATTCCAAAAGCCTGTCCCAGGACTCGATCGGCTTATTCGAAGACTCCCTCTTCATCCTTCTTAGTTTAGACTTGATAAGCGAAGTGCCCTTCATGTAAACGGCATATTTATCGAACTTCGAAGGGTCGTCGAAGAAGAGATAGGTCCAGATGCCTTCAAGAATAAACTTGCGCTCTTTATGCGCGGCGGAATACTTTCTTGCGTACTTGATGAACTCTACGAAGACTTCGCTCCTGTCAGCGAAAAGGTCGCGCTCTTTTATGGAGATATAGTATTTGGCGCCCGGGCCTTCAAAGAAGGAATAGAGCATCTCGCTCATGACCTTGAGGTCTTCCATCGTATAGTGGTCCTTGACGCAGACCAGGTCATCCAAAGATACCTTCTCAATGTCATCACCCTCGTATTCCCTTGTCAGAACGGACTTTCCGGAGCCTGAATAACCGATGACGAAGCAAAGGTTTATATCGCCTTCATCAAAGGCTTTCTTGTTGTAGTAAAGGTCAGGCTCAGAGATAAAGAATGTCTCGTTCATGGGAATCGGAGATTCGAACTTGAACCTGTAGCACAGCGAG
>CACZML010000119.1 GCA_902782235.1 Oscillospiraceae bacterium | reverse complement strand
TTAAGCATTACACCGTTGAGGAACTGATCGAAAAGGGCAAGCGTATACTTAACGACGCTGCTCTCGATGAGGCAACAAGATCCAAGTACGGATTGTGATCTCTATAACATGATATAAGTGAAAGCGGTGTCGTTAAAACGGCGCCGCTATTTCTTGGTTTCCTGTTTGTGGAGAACCACCCTGTGTGTATGCAAATTCTCGATAACCGGGTTTTTATTTGCCAGGCATGCCAAATGACGGAATGTGACACGTTCTGACCCTCAAAACGTGTCATTTTTCAGCAATTTCCGCGATATTGCTATAAAGTGACACAAAATGACCCCTCAAGCGTGTCACTTTTCGGCACTTGCAAGATCAGAACGGCTTATAGGACTTATCCATGATATCTTTATTGATGATGTAGATATCGTGTTCGTCGTCGGCTCTGACAGCGATATAATCGCCTACCCTGCCTGAATAGTACTTGTCCTCTGTCCATGCCGTGAAGAGCTTTACAGGCTGCTCCAGAGGCTTTGCGAATATGATAGATGTGCCAAGGGACCTTACGGTCTTTGCATATGGCAGAACATACTTGATCTCGCCTGTGCCGGAATTCCTGATCCTCGGCTCGTACTCGAATTCTCTCGTATAGACGAAATTCGTGAATTCATAGCTGCTCTTGACCTTCTGTTCGGAGATCGGATAGATCTCGCCTTCAACACCGATCATGAGATAAGCTTCCTCGTCGATTACCGTGTCAACGTCGCCTTCCAGGGTTCTGATATTGATGTGTGTTCCAACAGGGAAAACATCGGCAAGCCTTACAGTGCCCATTGTCTGCTGGATCTTGGAATAGCGTCTCATCCTGGATGTATCAAGAGTCGTATCCTTTGCATAGATGACGAGATATGTATCGTAATAGAGAGCCAGTCTTTCTCTGATGAGTTCCTTTGCGGGCTTTGTAAGAAGTTCGGGCTTGATAGTGCCGCCGGCCTTCAGGATGTGTCCGCCGCCGCCGCCGATTCCGTCAGCCAGGAACGCTGCGAGCTCATTGGCATAGACTTCCTTGGAGCAGCTCCTTACGGAGAATTTAACTTCGTATGGACTTACGTAATATGCGACGCAGACATCAACGCTCTCTGTCTCAAGTGCGAAATCGCTGATGACACCAAGGATCGAAGGATCACAGGGCTCTGCTTCGATTACAAGATATTTATTGCTCTCGTAGTATTCATAATTGAGGATCGCTTTTCCCGTGATCTGGAGCTCGTTCAAAGAGATGTTGGAGTTGCTCATCTCAGTAACGATTGCCTTGTTGAAATTCAGGGAATCGAGCATATCGCGGTCTATAGGGTGAGATACTTCCGAGAGCCTGTTCGTGTCGGTATAAAGGCCGTAGTAAAGCGCTGTGGCAACGAACTTATTCTCGTTCGGATCGTATCCTTCCTCCCTCAGCATTTTCCAAACGACTGTGGAACAGCTGCCGAGTTCGTTGTTGATATTGGAAAGCTTATCATCTGTCTCGACCAGCTTTCTGTGGTGGTCGATGATGGCAACCTTCTTTGCCTCTGTCTTGGTAACGTTCTTCTCGCCATACTGGCAATCGACAGTGATCAGCAGGTCAGGCTGCTCCTCAGTACTGATAAAGGGCACATACTCGATCGGGATCTCAAGCTTCTTGACCATGATCGTAAGATTACTCTTTTTGATCTCATTGCGGCCTCTGTAGATAAACCTGACGTCTTTCCCGTTCTTCTCGAAATACCACTTCAACGCATAACCTGATGCAAGTGCATCCGCGTCCGGATTGTCGTGACACTGAATTACAATGTTCTTAAATCTTAATAAGTCTTTTAATCTCATGCGCCCACCGCTGTTTGTTTCTTGTCTTAGCCTAGCATTGTATCAGAATTCTTGGTCAACTTCATTACAAGAATAAGACTTATTAAGGCAATTTCCGCCCGGTGCTGTGGTATAATAGATTTGTTGCAGGATAATTAGTTATTCGCGTTCTGCAGCCGCGACGCCTTTAAGGCGGGGTTACTAATGATAAGAACCTTAGAATCTCATCATGAATGACAACGAAGGACGGGCCTTTTGGTCCGTAAGGTTTGCTGTTCGTGAAAGGAGGTTCTTTTTTTATGTCTCACGATAGCGATTTTGAATATTTCGAGAAGATGGCTCATTGGACTTTCGATGAGTATGGTATTCATGAGGAATGCCTGACGGATTGGGATCTTTACGGCCTGCTCCGTTCGTTTGCCACGCCGGATTCGCGCATACTGGATCTCGGCACCGCAGGTGGCGAGAAGATCCTGGAATTCTTCCCCGGCTGCGCGGAGATCCTTGGCACTGACTACTCCCCTGCCATGATAGAAACTGCCCGCGCAAATCTCGCGGCAAGCGGCCGGAAAAACATCTCGTTCAAGGTCATGGACAACCTCAGAATGGATGTGCCGGATGAATATTTCGACATCGTAGTAGCACGCCACACATGCACCGATCCGGTCCAGATCATGAAGTGCCTAAAGCCCGGCGGACACCTTCTCATCAGAGGCGTCGACAAGTATGACTGCTGGAACTTAAAGCTCATCATGGGCGGCGGCCAGGGCTGGAACGATGATGTGCCGATAAGCATCGTTGATTATGAGAATGTCCTCAAAGCAGGATTTAGGGATGTCGAACTCGTGCCGATCCACACGCGCGAATACTTCAAGGACAGGGATTCGTTCAAGAGCTTTTTGGAGGCCGTTCCGATATTGGACGGCGTAGCAATCGAAGGTGCGCCTTTGGATGAGACCCTGCTCGACAGATACATTGCGGAGAACACAACTGGCGGGCGGATAATCCTATACCGCGCGTACTACGGATTAAGCGCCAGAAAGCCTGTCTGAGACTGCCCTTTTACAGTTCGCGACAACAAAAGTGCCGTTCGCGACACTTCACGTTTTGACGCCCTTTTGACTGGTACTATTACGCTGTCAAAAGCAAAACGCAAAGTGAGGAAAACAGTTATGGCATACGTTAAAGGTACAGATATCAGCGGACTTTCAAGATTCTTCTTAAAGAGAGTCGCAAACGGCAAGATCGAGATCCACAACAGCTTAAGAAGCGTTCTCTCATATGATGTTCTTAGCACAATGCTCGCTGAAGCAAAGCAGGACTTCGTTTCAGCTGAAGGCAAGGTCATCAGGGATATGCCCCAGGCAGAGATCTTTGTTATGACAAAGAAGATCGACGGCGTTAAGTACATCATCGGTCTTTCTGAGATCAGAAGAATTGCAGGCGAGCCCTCAGACAAGACAGGCATCGCACGCTGGTTTGAAGAATCAAGAGATACATTCGTTGAAGGAAGAAGGATTTTCGCAGAAGGCTTCGAAAAAGAACAGGAATACTTCGATCAGTCCATGATCGAGCACTTCAGAAATTCCATTGGTTCAGGCCAGGCAAAGGAAGCTGAATATCAGGATAAGATCGTTTCCAGAGTCGATTCCAAGAAGATCCTTGGAATCACTGTGACAAAGACAGCTATGTTCATCGCAATGATAATCATCTGGGGTCTGGCTTTCAAAAATCTTGCACTCGGAATCTGCTTCGCAATCTGCTTTGTCGGAGGCTTCACGGTCGTTACAAACAAGGCCCAGACAGAACAGAAGGACCTTGTAAAAACAGAGATCTGATAAGGTAACAGGAATAGAAACCCTTTTGACATATGTGCCGGTCTTTGCTGACTGTTTAACTGTTTTCCGCAGTACAGCAGGGCCGGCACTTTTTTGTAAGTTAGATGCCTTGTTGACAGATTGGTACCTGTTTTTCGAGATTTAGGTACCAAAACAGTCAACATTTGGCAAAAGTACGCTGTTTGGTTGACCGGAAACGGGTTTTCAGTCAACCAACAGTCAACAATAAAACAGGCGGCGCCTTTTATTGAAGACACCGCCTTAAATAATTTCAGTTAAATCAGATATCAGTCGTTTGCGGAATCGTAGATTTCCTTGCAAGCCTTGAAATAATCGTATGTGATGCTTCTCAAACGGTAAGAGAGGTTCTTGAGGATCATGTCGACCTTAGCAGGTGCTGACTTGAAGAGGCCCGGAAGATCTTCAGCGCGGATGATCTCAACTCTTGTGTCGCCTACTTCTGCAACTGCTGTGGTGTCACGAGCCTCGCCTGTGAGCATCTCCATCTCACCAAAGCATGCAACAGGCTCAACTTCCTGAAGCTTCAGTTCATCAACTGCACCGTACTTGCTGTAGATGCCAACGCTGCCGCTATGGAGGATATACATGCACTTGCCGACGTCGCCTTCCTTGAAGATGATCGTGCCGTAGTTATATGTCTCACCGTCGCCGGAATTCTGGCTGGAAACGAGTCTTGAAGCCTCACGGAGCTCTTCTGCGCTCGGACGCTCAAGTCTGAAGTTCTTTGATGTGAGGTAGATGGACTGCTGGGCCATCTGTGCGAAGAAGCCGAGATACTTGTCCTTGGAATTTGTTCTTCTTGCATCGTCCAAAGCCTTCTTAGCTTCGTTGCAGTCGTCAGTCATCTTCTTGATTCTGCTGCCGAATACTTCCATGATGGAAATGATCTTCTCAGGATTCTGTGTGAAGTAATCGTTGAGCTCTTCTGCAGCGATCTCGACAACCTGAGCTTCACCCAATGCAACAACGGTAGCGCTGCGGGGATAATTCTCGATTACGGCCATCTCGCCGAAATACTGTCCGGGTTCGAAAATAGCGATCTGAACCTCATCATCCTTGCCATAGTTCTTGTAAACTGCAGCCTTGCCGCCCAAAAGCTGGAAGAAAGTATTACCTGTGTCTCCCTCTCTGATGATGATCTCGCCGTCGTTAAAAGTCTTTTCCATCGTGCTCATGTTGTGAACCCCCTTAAGGCTTTGAAGATTTTATAGACTCAAATGAGTTTTATATCCGATAAAACGATTGTATTTTCTAGCGGACCGTTTGTCAATTAAAGCAGTCCGGCCTTTCTTTTCTCACATTCGGGACAATAAGTTATGGGTGTGATCGAGAAGAATGATTCCTTCTTATAACCGCACTTGGAGCAGATAAAAACATATTTGGTGAACGCGGTGCCCATCGTCGTGCTTACGATCCATGTTCCCTCGGAATCCTTGGTGTCGGCAGGCTTCTCGGCAGCCTCTTCCTGGATAGGTACTACCGGTACGACCGGCGCTGCGGGTGCAGGCGCTACAGATGCAGCAGGGGCTGCAGGAGCACTCTCGATATCAGGAGCTGCCTTGATGGTAATGGTCTCTTCGTCAAACCATGTTCTGGGCTTGGGTTCTTCAAATGTGCACTTGGTGATATAGAACGGACAGCCATTGCAATCGTCCCTGTTAACACACATGCGGTAAACGCCTCTTAATAACTGGTCTACCTGCTGTTCTCTGTTGTCAGTATTCATTGGCTTTACTCCTTTTCGAGATTTAGCTTTATATGCTAAAGAATCTAAATTAGGATCAAGATCACCACTGTCTAAAGATCTGTTAGTTGCTTCCGTTCTAATATATATTGACGGCAAAGCCGCCCGAATAAGCGGCCCGCACGTATTGATTCGATTATCAAATGATTTTCAATTGACTTTTATATTATAGCATCTCAAAACCGTGATTTATATCACCTGGCTGTCCTAAGTGCCAGACACGTTTGTCAGGAAATGCCGTATTTTGCTATATCTCTGGCGCCTGAATGCGCATAACAGACGCGTTTAGGGGAGTTTTTCATTATCCT
>CACZML010000118.1 GCA_902782235.1 Oscillospiraceae bacterium | reverse complement strand
ACTCATGCGTGACCACAACGTGCTCGTAACGCATCTGGCAAAGCACGAGAGGACACTTGAGGAATACTATATTGAACTTTTAGGGAGGGGCGCATAATGAACAGCTTATTAAAGTGGGAGATGAAGCAGACATTTTCTTCCAAATCATTCTGGATAATCGGCGGAGCGATCGTCACGTTTCCTGCACTGATGCTTTTCGCAGCACTCTCATTCGCAAGTGAGTTTACAGGCTATGACGCTTTCCTTGAAGGACTGAACAACTACAATGCATTCGTTATTTTCCTGATCGGCGTTATGGCAGGAAACAGCAGATTCAACATCCTCCTGGCAAAGTTCATCTCATACGCAACCGCAGTCGCTCTGTACAGCGTTGTTTCAATGATAATCACTACAACGATCAGCTTCGCAATGGGCGGCGTTACCGGCCTCGACGGAAGCTTTGCAAGAATGATCATCGCAAGAGCAGCCGTATTTACAGTTGTCGAGATCGCTTATTCAGCAACATGCTTCATTGCATCAATGTTCATCAAACACCAGGGCGGCGCAATCGGCCTTAACACAGGACTTATGTTAATGTCCAACGTCGGCGCACAGATCCTTCTCAACTTCGACTGGGCAGAAAAGTTCGTAAGACTTACTCCTGCAGGACAGTCAATGTTCATCGTTGCCGACATGAGCAACAGCAACATCACTACGGCTCTCGTAACTTCAGTAGTCGCAGTCGCAGCAGTTCTCGCGCTGTCTTATGTGAAGTTCAGAAGGGAAGAGCTGAAGTAATATATACACCCCTTATTCTTGTGGCGGCCGGTGTTTATTTGTCCGGCCGCTTTTTTGTGTGTATCTGAAACGGGGTAATTTTCGAGGTTTCAGATACACTTGATGCATGGTCTCGCCGGCGTGTGCAATTGTTGGTCTAAAAAAAGCTCGAAAATTGCACAAAAACAGCTTTTTATGCAATTGTTGCCCCTTTTTTGAGGCGAAAATTGCACAACGGTTTTCCAGGATTGAAGCGACGTGTAATTTTCCTTTAAAAAATCGTCGAAAATTACACAAAATCACATTTTTGTGTAACTTTTGAAGAATTTTGAGCCAAAAATTACACGCGGCGAATATAGGAGGGCAAAAAAAGGGGCCGCCCTCTTCTTCAGAAAGCAGCCCCTTTAGTTTATGATGTCAATTGCTACAAAGGCATCAAGTGGTAAAGAGTATTATTTTGAAGTCTTTACCGGATAGTTTTTATGGCATGCATTAAAGATAACATGATATTCCTACCAAGTCAATAGGAATTAGAATAAACTGTAGAGTTCAACCTCAAAAATCCTTCGCGCTGACCGTGTAGACCTTTGAATAATCAGCGTCAAGACAGATGTCCACCTTGAACTTCTCAAGGTTGTAGACGCATGACCATTCGGTGAATCTGACGTTCTTAACCTTGGCGAGGATCTTCATTGCATCTGTTTCAGAGGCAACACGGCTAGATCCAAGGCATTGATCGATAGTGGGGAGCCTGTCGTCAGGATCGCCTTCATCGAAGTGCTTGCCGGGTGCGACAACACTGTTGGTGGCGCACGCGCGCTCTGTTACGACCATCTCGTTTTCGAGCCACTCGACGACGACGTATTTGCCGGACTTGTCGGTGATGAACAGGTGATATGTGGCGTTAAGATCAGTCTGAATATCGTAGGATCTAAGGAATGCGAGTGCTTCATCGACAGATGCGCAGTTATCGAGGATGCCTCTGATCGCGCAGAAGATGAGGAGATCGGGATTGCCGTTATCCTGATGTGTCTCGTCGATATCGAGCTCCAAGATTCCGGCGCCGACACCCTTTTCGTTTATGCCGTCAACAATAACGTAAGGGGCGATGGCCATGTAGAGTTTTCCAAGAGCAGAATCGGGATCAACAGAGAAGGCCTTGCCGACACCGAGGACTGCAAGATCGGCAACGCCGATAGATTCATAGGCACCCTTGGGATGTGAATGAACGAGGACCGAATCAGTTTCCATATAGTCGAAATTTCTTCCGAACAGATGGTCGCCATCGGGTGTGTTTGCAGCAAAAGCAGCGCAGCCGAACGCGAAGTTGTCCTCGTTGATATCCACTTTCAAACCATAAAAGTGCCTATCGAGTATCCAGTCGAAAAGGTCGGAAACAGTATGTGCATCTGATTCAAGAAGTCCTTTGGTATCAGTGCATAAGTAGTTTTCCATGGTATAAAGACCGTCAGTGACTTTCTTTACTGACGTCATTGTCCTGATGTGATTAAAGAACATGATGACAGGAATGAGAACGATCAATCCGCAAACTACGGGAAGAACGATCCTCTTCTTGAGCTTGAAAACAAAGCAGATCTCAAGCACCAGAGCGAGCAGGAATACGATAATGCCGGCAGGGATGAAGGGTGTCCAGTTAAAGGTGCCGATAGATGTTATTTCGATGGCGTAGGGGATAAAGGGATCGGTAAGATAGCCATGGAACTCTTCCAGGGTCATATCACTATCCCTTTCAGCAAATATAGGATCGTAGAGCTCATACATTTTATTGAAGACTTCCTGTAATTCTTCATCGCTCACGCTCTTTATAGTGCCTTTAATGGTGATGTGCTGGCCATAATTGGAGAAGTAAAGTTCCTTGTCGGCTTCGCTCAAAGAGGAAAGATCGATTATCATAATCGCACCTTCACCGGTGTTAAAGTTACCGACGAACTGCGCGGCCTTATCGCCCAGATCGATATTTTCATAAGCGACAAGAATATCCGTCTCGATGCTGCGGCCGATATCTGCAGATGTTATGTTCTGTGAGTCAAAGCCTTTTTTGAAGAGCCCGAAAAACCAGTTCCCGAAGAAGCCCAGAAGCACCAGAAGGACGCCAATAAACATTACTATGGCCGTGATTACTATCGCTTTTTTGTTCCTCTTCATGTCCTGACACCCCCGCGAAAATATACACAGATGTCATACATTATAAATTATTTTTGTACGATTCCCACTGTTTTCTCACGGAGGATACATAATCATCAATGCCGTCAGCCTTGAGCTTGACAGAGTATTCTTTAATTGCCTGATCAAGAGATTGTTTGTTGAGACTGTTGAGGAATGCTTTAAGATCTTCCTGTACAGAACTGTATTTGGAAGAATCTGGAATAAATCCAATAAACGGAGAGGGCTTTGCATTTTTATATAATGCGAAATATTCTTCCTTACGGTTGCTCGTAAAATTCTCACCGACAACAGGATGAGTGTTAACAAACAATCCCAAGCTAAGCTTTGTCGTGAAATCATAAGGAAGCTCAGTGCCGTCCATTTTTACAGCAAAACCGTCTACGAGCTTATAATCAACATCCTGCTTACCATACAACAGGAGGTTGCAATATTTCTCTTCTCCATAAAACAAACCAAGGAAATCGAGAACAGCATCTAACTTCTCTGTATTGCAGGAGATGCCTATTGATGTGTTGACCCTTGCCGGAAGATACGGAGTTAATTTCTTGATGCATATGTTGTCTTTATGAAAATAATCATTTGGTTCACCAGTTGATAATGCAACAAGATAATTACCTGAAGAAAGATCTGTTTCGTTGTCGATATAAGAAGTGTTCTGATAATAAGACACAGACTCAGCAAGGTATCCGTCTGCCTTCATCTGTTCAAGCACCTTAAAATAGTTGATGAATTTATCTGACTCTAAAGGATTCTGGATCGTCATGGTGTCAAAATCATAGAGTAAGCTGTTTTTTATCTCACACCTGATAATTGACTCAAAATCATAATCAGAAATAAGATACTGAAAACGGGGAGCAGCCGTATCATTCCACTTAACATCTTTGATGATCTTATATAAGCCGTCTATGGTTCCATCCCAGTTTTCAATAGCTTCGTCGCTGATATATTTTTTGTTGAATGCAGCATATATTCCCTGATCATCTAAGTTAGCTTGCGGAATGGAATAGATATGGCCATTACACTTGCCGGCCTCCCATAAGGCGCTTGGAAATGCTTCATAAAGAGCTTTTCCCTTATCAGATGAGAGGATCTCATCAAGTTTCAAAACAGCACCTGAATTAATCAGGTTGTATGTGCTGTTGTTCTCATCTCCCATACCCAGAAATGCAACGTCGACAGTACCATTTTTCAGGGCATTCTCTATATTTTCAAAATATTTAGTATCTTCAAAATCATATTCAAAACCGGATATCTTAAGTTGATATTTATGGCCGTCTTTTAAAAGTTCCTCATTAAATAACTTCAGATGCTCAACATCAAAATGACAAAACATCGGAACTCCAAATGTTATTGTTGTAGCATCGGGATCTAAAAATGCACGGTCTTCAGGCGACGTTGTCTCAGTCGACCAAATCTCATCCTTATTCCCACATGCTGCAAAAGGTAACGCCATAGATAAGATCATGGCAGCACAAATAACCTTTTGAAAAGTCTTTTTCATTCCAGTTCTCCTTTTATCCCTATACAAAGAAGAGTGTACTAACTCTTAACATTTATTATATTTTAAAACGCGTGATGGTTTTACTTTTATTTCAAGCAAAACCATCACGGTTCATCCGATCAATAATCAAACGACAGGAAAATGATTTCCAATTTAAACTTTAAATAATAATCAATTCTGGTCAATGTCGGATGTTGTAAAGTACCATTTCTCACCGCCGCCAGCGACATAGTGATCAGTTGATATGCTTACACTTCTACTGCCATTAGGTGCTGTAAAGGATGTAGATACAGACTTATAGTGTCCCTTGTTACTTGTATAAGTGCCTCTGTCGCCGTTCGCTTTTGTGCTGCAATAAACATATGTTGAATTCAGGGAAACTGTGCCATAACCGCCGTAGGATGTGTATGCGCTTCCACTAGTGCCCTTAATGTCTGAAGCGACTGTTGCACCATATCCGCCGATATCGTTCTTATGCCTATAGGAATCACAGAAAGCTGAACCACCGATACTAGCTACAACTGCGAGAGTAAGACCTGCTGCCAAAATGGCCTTCTTGAATGATTTCATGATATATTCTCCTTTTCGAATTTTAAATTTTCGCCTTTAATCAGGCATAGACTTTAACGTGTGCCGTGTGGACATATGGATTTCTTGTATGTCGAACACAGCTACTGAAACATCAGTAACCTTGTGAGCTGTACCTCCATTACGTGAGAAATACTTATCCGAACACGTGCCGTTAAAGCTGATATCTTAATATCATATCGAGACAGCGAAAAGCAATGGAAAACGCAAACCTCAGGGATAAAGTAAAAAAACTGGTTTTAAAGTAAAATAATCAAAGAGATTTGATAGGCATTTTCACGTTTTGATTTGGCTATAATATTGAAAAACATCAGTCAGGATTAAAATATGGCAGAGACAGAACACGGGATATATTTTGTAGAAGAAATTGCAGAAGGCATTTATAAGTTTTACGAACAGCGCAATGCGTCGATATACCTTGTGAAGGGCGAAGAGAAGGCGTGCCTGATCGATACAGCATATGGGCTTACCGATCTTAACGAACTTGTAAGGCATTACACTGACCTGCCGGTAACGGTCGTAAATAATGTACAATGAGATCGTGTTCGAGTTTTCGATGCTGATAAATGAGCCGTGGGTGCAGGATTTCTATGGGGATTTCGTGAAGAACATCGATGCTGAAGAGGTGTATTTTCCGGCGCCTGAGAATATCTCGGAGGGCGACGTTATAGACCTTGGCGGCAAGAAGCTTGAGGTGTATGAGATGCCCGGGCATACCAAGGGCAGCATCGTGCTGGTGGACCGCGATGCGAAGATCTGCTTTTCGGGCGATTCGATAATAGAGAATCTCTGGCTCTTCCTTGAAGAATCAGAAGAGCCAGCGACGTATCTGGAGTCGTTAAAGCATATCCGCGAAGTGCTGAACGAATCCGGCATAGAGAAGATCTACAACGGGCATTTCAGCTATGAGCCGATCGACGTCAAAAAGCTCGACGACATGGTCGAAGCGATGGAGCTGATCGTAGCAGGCAAGCTCGAAGGAACAGCAGTCGAAAACCATGCGGGTAAGGGAATCGAATACTCGCATAAAGACTGGAAAGTTATTTGCCCTGATAAGAAGGTCTGATTACTTAGCTTTTGGAAGCGCAGGTAATCCAAGATTTCCGCAGATCGTGTCAGCGAACTTGAACTTATCTTTTACAGCAGAATC
>CACZML010000117.1 GCA_902782235.1 Oscillospiraceae bacterium | reverse complement strand
GTAACGATCCTTCTGGTTGCGGCTGTAGTATCGGCGATGGGAATCACGGCCTATGCAGCAATCACCGGCGGAATCGGACCTTTATCTTTCGGAAGAAGTTCATGGGGACCGTCGATCGAAGAAGACATTAAGAATTCAATGCCTCCGCGCGAGGAATGGTCGCTGCAGGGATATCCTGATACGCCTGAATACAAGGCATCTGCCGAGTGGAACAAATTCGAGCAAAGCTACGACCGTGACGGGAAGATCCTGGATAAAGCTGATGCGGAACAAAAGCGCACAGGTGTAGATCCATTTGGTGAAAAGTATGGTTCATATCTTATTTACTCGCAGGAGATGGCTGATAAGGTCGATGAGATAACGGCAAAATACAATCTTAAGCTTCATACGGGCTTTGACGATGGTGATGAGAAAAGGCTCGAGGAAAAGGTCGGAGATATCTTTAATGACAACATTACCGGCGGCGCATACTTCTACGATGACGGAACGTTCCAGATGGATGCACTTTATAAAAACAAGTACAATTTCCAGATAAGAAGATGCGTGAGAGGGTATTTTGACACTGTAACTGTTAATGTCGGAACCTCTAAAGGCTTTGAAGAGTATACATATATGACAAAGAGCGGAATTCCGGTCACGATCTCAGAGGGTAAAGACGTCAGAGGCAGGAGAAGAACATTCATCACGGCAAACCTCAAAAATAGCTTTGTGGTGATAAATATCATGCCGTTTGATTACGATGGCAATCCAAATAATTATACGGACAAAGATATTAAGGATATCGCAGATTCGTTCTACTTCGATAAGATGTAAAAATATAAGGGGCTGCCTCACGGAGACAGCCCTTTTTTATTGAGTGGGAAAGCATAATTTTCGAGTGCTTGAAAATGACACGTTTGGGGGTCATTTCGTGTCACTTAATAGCAATATCGCGGAAATTGCTTGAAAATGACACGTTTTGAGGGTCAGAACGTGTCACTTTCTGTCACTTGGTGTATAGTCCCCATCTTTGCGGCAGATATTTTCGTGAATCACGGATTCGTTATCAGGGTCATTCCAATCCAAGCATCGTAACTATGATCTTGGGCAGGCAGAATGTCATGAAGAAAAGGATGATCACTGCGATTACGACCCAGATCGTGACCGTGATCCTGATCAGTTTCTTGTTGCGCTCCTTGCTCATTTTGCCCTTGAGCTGAAGGCTGGCAAGGATGGTGTTGATCGCAAAGATGCCGCCGGCAAGGATCAGCAGGAACGGCGTAAGGACCATCCCTTCGATCCAGTATGAAAGGAAATATATGATCATTGAGGCTACCGAAGTGATCAGCATGCCCTGACCGCAGATATATACCTTCTTCATTATTTTCGCCTTCTCGGCTTCTGTGTAGTCGGCCACCATGACCAATGTTTCTTTTAAGTCCTCATCCATCTGTTCACTCTTCCTTTCTCCGCGCAGAAGTTCGCGGATGTCAATGTCGTAAAAGTCTGCCAGTTCTATCATCACGCTGATGTCAGGCATCGTGTTGCCGTTCTCCCAGCGGGAGATCGATCTTGATGAGACATTAAACTTTTCAGCAAGCTGTTCCTGTGAAAGGTTATGTTCTTTTCTGAGTTCTTTAAGGAACTCTCCAATCTTGATCTGGTCCATAACCGGCCTCCTTATGGTTCGAATGCTATCATCTGGTCCTGCTTAAAAACACGACAGAGAGTGAGAGATGCCGTATTCTTGCATATAAGACAGATGTGTCGGGTTATATTTTCCGCATTGACCTTATCGTAAATATACCACATGACTGGCAGGGGCGATTTTTCCTGCCTTTTTAGAATTTTCGAAAAAAACATTTTTCCATGTGAGAAAACTCGTGGCAGAATTGTTTTATAAGTGAGATCTCGAATATGGAGGAAGGAATTTGAAAAACGACGAAGTGGTCAGATTGTTTGATCAGTACGCCGGTGACCTGTTCAGATTTGCGCTCTCTTACCTGGGTTCGAAACATGATGCCGAGGATATTGTTCAGGACGTGTTCCTGAAGCTCCTGAGCAAAACGGTGTTTCTTAAGCCGGGCAGTGAGAAGGCATATCTGATGAAGGTGACGGCGAACGGATGCAAAAATCTGTTGAAGGCACCGGCTCACAGGGCAGGTGTTGATCTTGAATCCGCGTCGGCAGAATTGGCTTGCTTCTACGAACTCACTGATGGAGATAAAGAGGTCTACGACAGTCTTATGAAAATGGATGAGACATTGAGGATCCCCTTATATCTTCACTATTACGAAGACTATTCATATAAGGAAGTTGCAAAGCTCCTTAAGCTTTCGGAATCGGCAGTTGCCATGAGGATCAAGAGAGGCAAGGAACAGTTGAAAGAAAGATTGGAGCGATCTGTATGAAAGAGATAAAAACAGTTTTCGATAAATTTGACTTAGATGAAGAGAAGTCTAATGAGATAAGGTCAAAGCTCGTATCAGAAAAACACGTCAGTCATGTCTGGCTGATCCCTGTTGCTGCCGTGCTTGCAGCGATGGTCATGATCATGGTGATCCCTGTCACGAGAAATAAAGTAGTTAATGCGGCGGAAAAGATATTCAAATATTTCCATCATGATATGGTCGATGGAGTAGTAATAGAATGGGGAACAGACCCTGATACAGGTGAAGAATATCAGTGGGCGGAATACAGAAGTGACAAGGAGGTTGAACTTGTCAGAGTAAAAGAAGGACGTCTGTATCTGGTGCTCGGTGATGAATGGACCGACATAACCGATAAGTGCAGTGCTACAAAATATTACCGCCATGAGATCGTTCACGAGGATGGTGTAAAGGAAGTCATACTGATCGGCGGAGTGCCCGAGAGGCATAAGTATGGTTGGATCGAAATCATTTATGATTCCGAAGGAAAAACCAGACTCGGAGTTTACCACATTCCTTACTCTTCGCCAAAGCAGTATCCGGATTGCGAAGAGGAAGATTTTGAATGGGTCAAACCGGCAGTAGAAGCTGAAGGTCAAGAATACTTCAGGCTTTGACAGGGTCGCAGATATTGGGGTTAGGAGAAAAAGAATATGAAAAGGATAACGGTCAAGGCGGTGTCTGTTGCATTGCTGCTCGCAATGGCGGCAGCAACAGCATCATGCGGAAGGAAGACGAACAAAGAGATCCGGAAGATCTCTGAAGATTCACCGTGGTTTGATGCAAACATTATCGAAGTTGAGACGGGTGCAGAGAAAGGCCGTGCTGCCGGGTCCTGGCTAAACCAGAGTTGTGTTGCCTCGGATGATCAGTATTACTATCTTGAAACGCGTGGAGAATACCAGATTCCTCCGGATGATAAGATTGACTGGGAAACATATAATTATAGAGATTATCAATTTGATTATATTGCAGTCGTGGATCGCAATACAAAGCAGACGGTGAACACGATCGAACTTAAGAAGGATCTTACCGTAAGCGAGTCATTCGTCAACAATATATATTTAAACAACGGCAAGTTAACCGCGAAGACCAATCTGAAAGAAAGAGATTACGATCCTTTGACCGGTGAACTTCTGGATACGCGTCCGTGCAAAGCAAGCAGTGATGATTCATTCTCGGAGCATTATTTCATCGGGGATTATGAGATCGAGACTACTGTGTATCAGACAATGACCGATCAGCGTTACAGCATGATCAGTGTGAAGGCTCCGGACGGTACTGTCAGGGAGACTGAACTTAAGAAGTCGGATAAGAGCTTTTATATAAATTATGTCCTGGCTGATGGCGATAAAAAGACCATTATATCTGTAAGTACCGGCAGAGGCCTCAATCTCAATGAGAAAGTTTATTATGAGCTTGACCTTGAGACTAATAAACTGACTGTTGCAGACTCGAAAAAATATGAGTGGTTAGACAAGGTCTCTTTATACAACAGTTTTATAAGTCCTGACGGAACGATCTATTTCATGGATTCGGACGGATTGTTCAGAATCAACGTAGAGAAGAAGAAGACAGAAAAACTTTTCGATTACAATCAGTGTTCGCTTAACTTCGGACTCGCAGAGAGATTTAATCTGGTGGAATGCTCTGATGACCGTATCCTGTTCTGCGGACGCTTCGATAATAATTCTATATATGAGGGGCATACGGCAGATAAGATCAACCTCATAGAGCTTACCAGAGCGGATAAAAATCCGCATAGCGGCAAGACCGTTTTGGAGATATATTCTCCCAACGGAATAGATTATAAAACCGGTGAAGCTGTTACGAGATTCAATGAGACGAACAGCAAGTACTTTATAGAATACGCCCTTAACTATGATGACACGAATATCATTGACGATACATATGATGATAATAACGAAGACGTATGGGTGATGACAAAGACCAGAAACAACTCGAGTCTGAGCAACAAGCTTGCAATAGACATTATGAACGGAGACGCGCCGGATATCCTTTTGGACTGCAGCAGCTTCAGCCGTTTATATAACAAAAACTGTCTTGTTGATCTCACTCCGTTTGTTAAGGATGCAGATCCGGACAAATACTTTACAAACATCATCGAAGGTTCCAAAACTGACGGAGCACTCTATCAGCTTCCGGTAAGCTTCAAGCTGGAAGGGATAATGACTAAGACTGCTAACGCCGGGAGCTCGGGCAAAGGCTTTACCCTTGATGAATATATAAAATTCACGGACGAGGTAATGAACGGAAACGATCCTATAATCTATGGCCAGGCAGTATATTTTTCGCTGCTCTTTAACAGCATGAGGGATGAATTCATAAGCAAAGGCAAAGTCGATCTGTCCAAGCCTGAATTCAAGATCCTTGCAGATTATGTCAAAGACAATGTTCGCGAAAATGGTATTTCCATAAATGACTGGTATCAGAAAGCAGCGGGCGGCGAAGGAATTCCAAAAGGCGAATATATGGAATCCTGTACCGGTATAGGAGGTTATTATTTTATTGGAATGGGAATCGCCTCGCACGGGAAAGGCGTAGCTATGCTTGGTCTTCCGTCACTTGACGGGCGGGGTCCCAGGTTTATCCCCAGCCGTTCGGTCGCGATATCTTCACAAGCAACGGACATAAAGGCATGCGGCGAATTCGTAAAGCTCCTTCTGACAGACGAGTTCCAGACAAAGATCGCCATGAACGATGAGTTCGTCTTAAGCCGTGAAGCTTATAAGACCGCCGGTTCTGCTGCGGTTACATACTATAATAACGGCGGAAGCAGTTTTATGGGCGGCAACGGCGGCGGTTCCGGAGGATTATCTGATCTCTCATCCAAGGATGTCGACTTTGTCGAGAACGTAATTCTCACCTGCTCTAAGATGAAGACCGAAGATCCGGACATAAGCATGATCCTGA
Organism: Oscillospiraceae bacterium; assembly: GCA_902782235.1. GTDB lineage: Bacteria > Bacillota > Clostridia > Saccharofermentanales > Saccharofermentanaceae > Saccharofermentans. Next base: position 3,393 of record CACZML010000117.1, on the reverse strand, counting down.
CGAAGAGATGCCGGCATATTTTCTTGGCCAGAAGGACCTCGATGCGGTGATAAAAATCGCGGAAGACAGGATCCAGAAAGTACTCGATGAGAGGGGCTAAAACGGCCGAAAATTTTACTTTATCCCCAGATTTTTTACTTTATCCCTGAGTTTTGCCAAAAAGGTTGATTTTTCTCTAATGTTGTTTGTATATTGCTGATATGAACCACGGCAGAGAGGAGGACACCTGAACTTTACATCTTTAACCTTGAAAGCCCCCATAGATTTCAAGGCGCGAACAAGCATAGATGCATTCGCAACAAACCCGAAGACTTTTCCAAAGTCTTTTTCCAACATCTTCTTCATTGCTTGAGGCTGTGATACCGCGTCAATTATCACAGCCCAGGCAATAAATAAAAACTAAAATATTATAAGTATAAGCGGCAGTAAAGGTCTTTTATCCAAAGAATAATTAATGTATATTCTTTACGGGGGAGAACAGGTTGCCGCCGGTAACATAGTCTGTGGTGTTATCTTAAGAGCGCGGTGGTCCTTTTATCAATGTCGGTAAATGATCAAGATTGCTCTTTGTGATGACGAAGGAAAATTCCTTGAAGTTGAAAAGAAACTGATCGCAGAATACTTTGAAGATAAAGGCATGTCTTTCAGTGTGGAATGCTATTCTTCGGGAGAGGAACTTCTTGAAGATGATGCCATGCTGAAGATCGCAGATCTGATCATTCTCGACGTTGAGATGAAGGGGATCGACGGCATATCGGTTGCGAAGAAGATCAGAGAGCAGAACGATAAGGTTAACATCGCCTTTTTATCAGCGCACATGAATTATTCCACTGACGGATATCATGTAAGGGCTGTAAGATTCATTTTGAAGACAATGGACGACATTAAGGATTATCTTTTCGAGTGCCTTGACTGCGTCATGACAAATTTGAATCTGATAGATAAAGAAGTAACGTTGGATTTCACAATAGGAAAAAGGAGTCTTAAGATAAAGAACATCGCATATCTTAAGACGGTAGGCAACTACACGACTTTTGTACTTTCGCCTGATACGAAAGAGAGCTATATGATCAGATACACTCTGAAAAAGTTGACAGATATGCTGAAGCCTTGCGATTTTATTGCGGTCAGCTCTAATGAGACTGTTAATCTCCGTCATGTTCAGTCTGTTTCCAGATACCTGGTTGTTCTCGATAACGGAGAGGAGATCCCTGTGTCGCAGAAAAAGTACAACGACGTCTTTCGCGCTTATACACTGTTCAGGGGAAAAACAGCATGACGGCTCATATTATAACGATCATACTCGTACTCACAGATATATTAGTCTACTATACATTTTTAAAGACTGTTCTGAAGCGCAAGTCGGAAAAGCCGCTGGATTATTTCTTGTTTGTTGTTCTTTTTATCCTGACTTCCATATCAACATTATTTCTTAACGACTATCTCCCGGTTAAGCTTCTGGTGAATTTTATATTGAAATTTGTTATTTCATTCATAGTTTTTAAAGTTTCATTCAAAAAGATACTTCTGTCTAATCTGGCTTATACAGGGGTTTTATATTCAATCGAATTTACGCTGCTTTTGATTGTCGAACAATTATGCAATGTAACGGGCTTATCTGAGATTCCGGTGTCAGATGCTGTTATTTCGGAGCTCATATGCCAGTTCACAGTTCTTATAGTAGTATTTGTTCTTAATATAGCATATAGAAAAGGTGTGTTTTCTAATCTTGATATCAAGGGCTGGTTTATCTTTGCCTTTTTCCCGCTGTTTACCGCCATTGCCGTTATTGACCTTGTTGTTTCTTCTGAAGCTCAGAGTGTTAAAGCGGTTTACAGCAGCCTGAGTTTCCTTGCAGCAGGCATGTTTATTTTGAATATCCTGTTATTTATTTTGCTTGATAATGTTGTTAAACGCGAAAATGAGATCCGTGAAAAGGAATTATTGTTCGAGCAGGCAGAGCACCTTAATCAGATGTACCGTTCACTTTCTGATGAGCGCGAAAGGCAGAAGGCCAGATCTCACGATTATATAAACAACCTTAACGTCATGCTCATGCTCGCACGTGAAGGCAAGGTCGACGAAGAGATCCGTTATATTGAAGAACAGCTGGGAAAAGAGATGCAAAGCGTTGATGTTATCGATACCGGCAATACTCTTATCAACGCAGTATTGAACATCAAGTATCTCGAGGCAAAAGAGAAAGGCATCATCATTCCTTTCATTGCTGATAACCTGACAGGCCTTAAGATCAGCGACAGTGATCTGGTAACGATACTTACGAACATTTTGGACAATGCTATTGAAGCTGTTCAGAAGTGTGACGAGAAGCGGATTGTTTTTAAGATAATTAAGGATTCTGACTTGCTTATAATCGACTCTACTAACCCTTATGCAGGTCAATTGCCGGACGATGACAGCTTCGAAACGACAAAATCTGACAAGAAAAACCACGGATTCGGGCTAGCAAACATCAAAAACACCGTCAAAGCCAATAACGGCAACTGTTTCATCGATACCGAGTATGGCATTTTTCACATCTCGATAGCCATTCCTCTGGCCTGAAAATTTTACTTTATCCCAGATTTTTTTACTTTATCCCTGAGTTTTCTATTTTTTATTGCCTAGTGAGCGGTCATTTTATATTATCAAAACGAATCAAGGCCGCGAACTGGGGAGTAACGGATGGAATACATATCGACATACTTGGCGGATAGAATGTGCAGGAACGACATCATCAAAGAAGATGATGTTAAGTTCTATGCATATTCTATCCAGCTGATGTTAGAAAGAGTAATCGGTTTTATCCTGATCGGTATTTTCGCGCTGGTCTTTAAGTCCTTCTTTGAGATTGCGGTTTTCACGATTACCTTCTCTGTGATAAGGACCAGTTCCGACGGTATTCACTGTAAGACGAGTATCGGATGTTTCATCTCCTCTGTGCTCATGGCGCTTTCCACAATACTGGTATCAAACTGGCTCATCAATTACCCGCTCGTATGTATGGCAAGCTTTGTCCTGTCTGCAGTCATCATCTTTTATATTGGTACTATCCGCGATCCGAATATGGATCTTTCTGACATAGAATTCATTCACCTCAAGAAGAGGTCACGTATCGGGATTTCAATACTGGCCCCAATTATCACAGGCCTTATGTTGGTATTCCCGGACAATCATCTTGTCTACTATGCGGCTCTCGGCGTTATCTATAACGCGTTGAGTCTTATAGCAGTAAAAATATTAATGAGAGAGGTGTCAAACAATGAAAAAGAAGCTTGAGAGAGTTGTACTCGAACAGATCGAAAAGGTGAGCAGAAAGAACGCCCAGAGTTCAATGGATCCTTTTTCTGGACGTCCTGGTTGCCCGTCTTTCCTGCATCAGCCGAAAAGACC
>CACZML010000116.1 GCA_902782235.1 Oscillospiraceae bacterium | reverse complement strand
GCGGCTGTGACAGAGGTCGAAGTCAGACCCCAGTTCAACAGGATAGCAAAGAAAAAAGACTGACCTTTTTTGGGGACAAAAATCCAAAAGAAATATTACATTTTTCCAAAAAAATTATCAGAAAAAATCTAAAAAAGTCTTGAAACCCTATTGTTTGACTAGTTTTTGCTCATTTATTACAGTCAGATTACAAGCACAATATATTGGGTTTTAAGGTTGACACAACCACAACATATAGGTAATCTTTAAGAGCGTCCCGAAGAGATACGGGGCGCATTCGCACCTATTTTCAATTTAGAAGCGAGGTATGTGGGCATGATCTTAGGCGGACTTCAGAAGTTGACTCTTTTGGACTTCCCCGGGAACGTGGCTTGTACGGTATTTACCGTCGGCTGCAACCTGAGATGCCCCTTCTGCCACAACCCGGCATTGGTGTTCAATCCCCCGGAAGATCTGAGGATCAGCGAAGACGAGTTTTTCGCATTCCTTAAGAAAAGACAGGGAATCCTTGACGGAGTTGCTATCACAGGCGGCGAACCGCTTCTGCATTCTGACATTGGTGAGTTTATCGCAAAGATCAAGTCGATGGGGTTCAAGGTAAAGCTTGATACCAACGGCACGTTCCCGGACAGGCTCGAGAAGATCCTGGCAGAGGGCAACGTAGATTACGTGGCGATGGACGTTAAGAACACCTTTGACAAGTATGCGGAGACTGTCGGGATCAGGAACTTCGATGTGGAACTCATCAAGAGGAGCATCAAGGTGATCAAGGACAGCGGAGTTGCCCACGAGTTCAGAACTACTGTGGTATCGCCCCTGCATGTGGCCGGAGATTTCGTGACGATCGCAAGTCAGGTGGAAGGAACTGAGAATTACTTCCTCCAGAACTTCGTTGATTCGGGAGATCTCTTAAACGGCGAAGGATTGAGCGAACTGCCGCGCGAAGAATTGGAAAAGGCATTGGAAGGTGCAAAGAAAATAATACCGCAGGCTAAAATTCGCGGAGAGAGCTAAGGAGAGGAACATGTTTCAAATCATCAAGAGAGACGGCAAAGTCGTAGAGTTCGACTTAAGCAAGATTTCGGGAGCCATTGAGAAGGCTTTCATTGCACAGAAGAGAGAGTATAACAATCAGATCATTGATATGCTCGCGTTAAACGCAGTTTCGGACGCAGAGAAGAAGGCAGTTGACGGCAAGGTCGATGTCGAGTCTATCCAGGACAGCGTAGAAGCTACGCTCCAGAGAATGGGCTATGAGGACGTAGCTAAGGCTTACATCCTCTATCGTAACCAGCGCGAAAAGATCCGTAACATGAATTCAGCTCTCTTGAACTACAAGAACCTTGTAGACAGCTACGTCAAGGTTGAAGACTGGCGTGTTAAAGAGAACTCCACAGTTACATATTCAGTAGGCGGCCTCATCCTCTCCAACTCCGGCGCTATCACAGCAAACTACTGGCTCTCTGAGATCTACGACAAAGAGATCGCAGACGCGCACAGAAATGCTGATATCCACATTCACGACCTTTCCATGCTCACAGGTTACTGTGCAGGATGGTCATTAAAGCAGCTCATCCAGGAAGGCTTGGGCGGCATCGTAGGCAAGATCACATCTGCTCCTGCAAAGCACCTCTCCACACTTTGCAACCAGATGGTCAACTTCTTAGGCATCATGCAGAATGAGTGGGCAGGCGCTCAGGCCTTCTCCTCTTTCGATACATACTTAGCACCTTTCGTAAAGGTTGATAACCTCAACTACAAGCAGGTTAAGCAGGATATCCAGTCCTTCATCTATGGCGTTAACACACCTTCAAGATGGGGTACACAGAGCCCGTTCACAAACATCACTCTCGACTGGACAGTACCGAACGACCTCGCTGAGCAGAACTGCATCGTCGGCGGCAAAGAGATGGACTTCAAGTACAAGGATTGTAAGGCCGAGATGGACATGGTCAACAAGGCTTTCATCGAGATCATGATCGAAGGCGACGCTAACGGCCGTGGCTTCCAGTATCCTATCCCTACATACTCCATCACAAGAGATTTCGACTGGTCAGAGACAGAGAACAACAAGCTTCTTTTCGAGATGGCTGCAAAGTACGGTATCCCTTACTTCTCCAACTACATCAACTCCGACATGGAGCCTTCCGATGTACGTTCAATGTGCTGCCGCTTGAGACTCGACCTTCGTGAGCTCCGTAAGAAGTCCGGTGGTTTCTTCGGTTCAGGCGAGTCCACAGGTTCCGTAGGTGTTGTTACTATCAACATCCCGAGAATCGCTTATCTCGCAGCTGATGAGGAAGACTTCTACAAGAGACTTGACCACCTCATGGATATCGCTGCAAGATCTCTTAAGATCAAGAGAAACACTATCACAAAGCTTCTCGACGAGGGTCTCTATCCTTACACAAGACACTACCTCGGAACATTCAACAACCACTTCTCCACAATCGGTCTTGTTGGTATGAACGAAGCAGGTCTCAACGCTAAGTGGCTCAGAAAGGACCTCACTCACGAAGAGACACAGGCATTTGCAGCTGACGTTCTTAACCACATGAGAAACAAGCTATCCGAATATCAGGAGAAGTACGGTGACCTCTATAACCTCGAGGCTACACCTGCAGAGTCCACAGCATTCCGTCTTGCTAAGCACGACAAGGCAAGATATCCCGACATCATCACGGCAAACGATGCTTCCGGCGTATACTACTACACCAACAGCTCACACCTTCCTGTCGGCTACACAACAGACATCTTCGATGCTCTCGATGTTCAGGATAACCTCCAGACTCTCTACACATCAGGTACGGTATTCCACGCATTCTTAGGCGAGCGTCTCCCTGACTGGAAGGCTGCAGCATCTCTCGTAAGAAAGATCGCCGAGAACTACAGACTGCCTTACTACACAATGTCTCCTACATACTCCATCTGCTCCGTTCACGGATACCTCCCCGGCGAAGTTAAAGCTTGCCCTGAGTGCGGCGGCCCGACCGAAACATACAGCCGTATCACAGGTTACTACCGTCCGGTTAAGAACTGGAACGACGGTAAGCTCCAGGAGTTCAAGGACAGAAAGACATACAACACATGCGAGTCTTCAATGAAGCCCAGAACAGCTACTGTTACAGTTACAAAGGCAGAAGCAAAGGAACTTCCCGAGCTCCAGCCCGCACCTGACGCAGTAGGCACAAAGCCGATGCTCTTCACAACACACACATGTGCTAAGTGCAAGGCAGTTAAGGCAATGTTCGATGAGCAGCGCTTCGACTACGATCTCATCTATGCAGATGATGACGCAGAACTCGCAAGACAGTTCGAGATCGTTAACGTTCCTGTCCTCATCATTCCTGACGGCGACGGCGTTAAGAAGTACACAGACATCGGACCTATCAGACAGTATGTCAACGAGTGCAAAGGTATTAAGTCTTAAGGACTAAGGTGTTATAAAAACAAGAAGCTCCCGCAAGGTTATATCCTGCGGGAGCTTTTTATTAATTACTTAGTTACACCATAGTAATGGTTTTTTAGCGTCTTTTTCACATATTGTCTAAAAACCTTGATATAATTATAGTGACAAATTATTGGATGAAAGTAGGTGGAGAGACTATGAGTAGTACATTAAGATTCTCACGTGGCTTCTTAGCTGCAATTATTACAATTTGCGTATTCTTTACATGCCTGCCGTTCAGCAGGACGGTAAGGGCTGCCGGTGAACCGACGGTCTACTATGCATATGCAACCGAAGATGACGCCGATAATGTGCGTATGAACCAAGGTTCGCTCCCCGCTGGATCCTTCTGTGTTGCTGTTTATGTTGATAACGGAGGTTCTCAGTTTCCGTTTGAAATCCCGCAGGTTGTAAAAGACAGCTATAACACCGGTGATCCTGATTCTTATCAGATTCCTGTTATTGCTAACAATGCTTTGATCGATGCCGGAAGTTTATATGATCTGGAATATATTCTTTTCGGAAGCGGCAAGGTTCAGTTTAACGGATATGGTGTCTACTCTGATGCAAACAACGCATATACGGGAGAAATAACTGTAGATGGAATCTTTTCGCATTTTGACAGTTTAGGAGGGGATGACCTGAAGGACAGTTATTCGGCTATTGTATTCGGCAATATGACGGTCAAAAGTCCTACAACTTTTAAGGACGTCATTATTGGAAACAGTGGTAAATTAACTGTTACCAATAATAGTGATTTTGATCATGTTCAACTTGATGCTGACAAATTAACGATAACCGGCACCGGCAAGCTGGAAATCGCTGCCGGCAAAACACCTGAAGAACCTAACGGTATCAGAATAAAGAAAGAACTCAATGCCGTTGCCGGAAGCGTTACAGGTGCTGAGGGTTCAGTTCTTGAGCTTGATTCCGGTGCTGCAATTAAGGGCGGTATCCAGCTGTATGGAAAAGGTGGAACAACCGTGCAGACAGGCGAAGGCGGATTTGCCAATGTTATTTGCACATCGAATGTTTCATATACCTACAGGATCAGCGGTTTTGATTCTGCAAGATGGGTTGAGGACGGCGAGCCTGAGCCCGACAATGATCCGGGAATCTATGTAGCATTCAACGATTATCTCTTCAGTTCATTTACATATCAGTATGGAAACGGACAGTCCCAGGACGTTCCGCTTGACGGATTCATCGCTCCTGACGCTAATGCAGACACGATCACTTTGACATTCGTTCCTAAATCCGGAACACTTAGTGTTAAGCAGGGTGATCTGACTCCGACGGTAACGAATAATTCGTTCACACTTAACAAGAGTGATTTCGACTGGACTAAAGGCCCTTGTTTTGTAGAGGTAACCGCTACCAGACCTAACGGTATCTATTTCCACTGTGACGATGGCCTTGTAGACGAGATTGATTTTGAAATGGGTGAGAGCGCCGGTTTTCAGGTAAGCGGCGATTATATTGCTCCGTCCGTTTATGAAAACGCTACAAGCATTATTTTCCATGTCGTTACAAATAACGAATCGGATGCTATCGCAACTTACATTTCAACCGATGGCGGATTAACTTTAGGCACCGGTCCATTCCAAAGAGAATTTGAAATCTATAAGAATGGTGATTCCTGGGCAGATGTTTACGATGTATTCATCCGCCACGGCGAAAAGAAGTATCCCGGAATGTACCTGAATTACGACAGAGAGAATTCACCTGTCGAAAAGATCGAGTATTCCATTAATGACGGACCTTTAACAGAAGTAGAGGACTATTGCGTTAAGTACGATCTTTATAAGGATTACACCAAGGTTAAATTTGTTCTCACTCCGAAGCAGGGTGTCGATAACCTTGATGTCAGGATTGACTGGGATCAGAACTATATTGGCAGTACGACACCTCTCTCCGGGTTTACTTTCGAGAATAACGAGATCGTTATAACCAAACCTGAGAACGCCACTGAATGGGGCGCCGTATATGAGATCGGCATTGAGTTCCCGGATTCAACGGATGTAGTCAGAAATATTGAATACACTACAGATGATCCGAATTCGAGCACAGCAAACTGGAGACCTGCCACACGTGATGAGAATGGCGGAAGATATTACATTGACGCAGAGAAGCAGTGGACAGCTATTAATGTGAGATTCGTTCCTTGCGATCATGTTAATGACGTTGATGTCAGATTTGAGAGCCTGGCACAAAGCGGAGCGGAGCCTGTTGAGATCAACGGAATAACCGTTAATAACAATATGTTCACGCTCGTAAAGCCTTATGAAGGTGAGAATCCTGACTGGGCATACGGCTATATCGTTACTATCACCGCAAAGAACAATACACCGACGCCCACCCCTGATCCTAACAGCGACATATTGGAAAAAGTCGAAGGACACGGATTTGCTTACTATACAAATAAGACTTCGTTCGATGAGAAAGCTGTGGATCTTAAGAACTGTGTTGCAACAGAGATCTACTGCTACTTCACAGTATCACAGACTCATGATTATCCGACGTTTGCAGACCTGTTAAACAACCTGAACTGCACGAGTACTGCGGTACAGGCCGCTGATGATGAAGTAGGTCTGCCTTAT
>CACZML010000115.1 GCA_902782235.1 Oscillospiraceae bacterium | reverse complement strand
TTTACCCTCTCGATGGGATCTGCAATGTAAGCAATGCCGCTCGCACTGATCTGGATCGCGGTTCCGCAGAACTGGCAAAAGCCTGTGGATGCTTTCCTGATGCGGTTGCCTGTAGCGCCGCAGTTAGGGCATTCGACAGCAACGCTCGCGCGCGCAATCTCGTCCTCGAGCTGCGTTCTTCTGTGTCTTGCATTCTCTTCGATCGTTTTCTCTCTGGAAGCTTCAGCCTGAAGACGTGCCCTCTCGGATGCTGTCCTTGAACGCTCGATCTCCTGCTGCTTTAAAATATGGTCGCTTACTCTGAAGCCGATTCTAACTAAACTGCCTAATCCTATCCCAAACATAGTATTCCTCCTTTGGAACCTATACATATTCCAACGATTATTTTACCATGTTTGATAGTTCTCTTGCCAGTCTTGAGACGGGGAATCCGACGACGTTTGCGTAGTCTCCGTCGATCCCTTTCACCAGGAGCGCGCCCATATCCTGAATGCCGTATCCGCCTGCTTTATCGAACGGCGATCCGGTGTCTATGTAATCTTCTATAAGCTTCCTCTGGTAGTCATCCAATGCGTTGAATTCAACCCTGGTCTCTTCTGTGAAAGTCTTCTTTTTCCCGCCCTCGAAAACAGCGACTCCTGTCGCGACCACATGCGTGTGTCCTGACAGCAACGACAGCATGTTTACAGCCTCTTCCCTGTCAGCGGGCTTTCCGAAGATTATGTTATCCAGAATGACCGATGTGTCGGCACCTATTACGATCGAATTCTCTTTCTCTTCATCAGACAGGGAATCGTAAACGGCCTTGGCTTTTATCTCTGCTAAGTGCTCGCTTACCTTGAGCGCGGGCACGCCTTCTTCCTCCATCCTGACTTCCGCGGCGCGTTCATCAACGTCAGCTGTCAGGACTTCGAAATTATCAGTAACCAAAGACAGCAATTCGCGCCTCCTGGGAGACGCGCTTGCTAGGATTATTCTTTTATCAGACTTAAATGAAGCCATGTGCTTTATCACTGACCCGGCTTCGGCGGAGGAGCAAAGATTCCGGGCGGAACAACAGGTCCGTCAGAAGAACCATAGCTCTCGATCTCTTTTTCGAGGTCGTTGAAAAGATCGTCAACAGTACTCTCATCGTTTATGGAAGGAGTTCTGAAAGAAGGCTTCTCAGGCTCTGCCTTGGGAGCAGGAGCTGACTGGTTGGACTTGAACGGATTCGAATTGCTCGAAGCCGGTGCTCCGACTGACTTAAATGCGCTGCTGATAGGTTCCGTTCTTGTAGCTGCCGCAGGTGTTGCTGCAGGGCTCGGGAATGTAACAGCAGAGTTCGAAGACGGTCTCAGGAAGCCTGTGGATTCGGAATCGCCAAGCTTCTCAGAGTTGCCTGATGTGAATGCTGAATTGATCGGATTTGAAGGAGCCTGCTTAGGTGCTGCAGAAGGTGCTGTTGCAGGTCTCTGGAAACCTGTTGAAGCAGAAGGTGCTGCTGTAGGTCTCGTAAATCCTGCTGCAGGAGCTGCGGAAGGTCTCTGAACACTGTTGGAAGGTGTTGCAGAAGGAGTGTTCTGCGGTCTGGCAAAGCCGCCTGCTCTCGGGAATCCGGATGTTGCAGGAGCGGGCTTAGCCTTCGGCTCAGGTGCCTTGAATGCAGAATTGATAGGCTTTACAGGCTCTTCCTTAGCTGCAGGTGCAGCAGAAGGTGTTGTCTGTGGTCTGGTAAATCCTGCTCTCGGGAATCCTGAAGTTGCAGGTGCAGGTTTTTCCTTCGGCTCGGGTGCCTTAAATGCTGAATTGATGGGCTTTACAGGCTCTTCCTTGGCTGCAGGTGCAGCAGAAGGTGTTGTCTGTGTTCTTGCAAAACCGGGTCTCGGGAATCCGGATGTTGCAGGAGCAGCAGGCTTCGGAGCTTCAGCCTTGGGTGCTTCAGCGGCAGGTGCCTCAGCCTTCGGAGCTGTCGGCGGGATTATTGATTTAGCAGGCTCTGCCTTCGGAGCCACAGGCGGAATGATCGACTTAGCAGGCTCAGCTGCCTTGGGTGCTTCGGGAGCCTTGGGAGCCTCAGGCTTATTGGTCTGAGGGATAATGGACTTCGGCTTCTCAGCAGGCATTGCAGCACTCGTAAACTTAGTGGGAGTGCCTCCGAATCTGAAAGTGGTCTCACTGTTTAACTTAGGCTCATCACTGTCAGTCAGCTTCTCTTCAGGATCCTTCAGAGTAGACTGCGGAATGATGGACTTGTTCTCATCAGCCTTCTTCTCAGCTTCTTCAGCCTTTGCTGCTCTTGCAGCTGCAGCAGCTGCCGCAAACCTCTGGTGTGCGGGTCTCATAGCTGCCTCGGCTGTGGCCGGATTAGGTGTTACCGCATGAGCTTTTGCAGTTACATTCTGCTGCTGCTTAAGTCTTGCTTCCATAGCATCTGCAGATGTCTTGCGCTCTGTCGTTGTCTGCGTTGCAGCAGCAGCCTGAACGCCGCCGTGCTGTGCGCCTTCGATGGTATCCTTAAGGGAATCCTTAAAGCTTATGGTGATCTCAGGAAGGACGCCCTTGCTGTTATCTTCGAATCTTGCATCCGGATTATCGCTGAAGAGAGTATAAGCTTCCTTCGGATTCTCCTTGTGTGTGATCTTGTAGTAGAAGTCAACGAGCTTTGCAAGCGACTTGCTCATGACGAGCTTGGATGCTGTCTTAACAGGAGCATCGTTGCCGCTGATCTCGTTAACGTCCTGGAAGAACTCGCCGCTCGTCTTATAGTCGCCTGTTACGATGTAGCCGGCGCCGGGCTCGCCCTTGTCAGCCAGAGTAAGCATTGCATTTGCAACGTCTCTGACGTCTACGAATGCACGGCCGCCCTGCTTCGGAGGGATCGTGCCGTTATTAAGATAGCTGTTTAAGACCTTGTTGATCTCATAGTCATCGGAATAGCCAGGACCGATAATGAACGTAGGCAGAACCATAACCGCATTAAGTCTGTTGAGTGAGACTTTCTCCATGACATAAGCTGCTGCTTCTGCCTTGGACTTCGCATATTCACCTTCAACCTTGTTGCGGTCGAAATGAATGGTGAGATCTTCGCCCTTTACCTCAGGGTTGAGAGCATAAGCTGAACTCAGGTAAACGAGCTTGCCGACCTTACGCTTAAGGCACATATCGACGATATTCTCAGCGCCGATAACATTAACTCTTCTCATAGTGAGATTCGTAGCATCAGAAAGCGATACATATTCATCTGTATGGAAAAGAACTGCAGATCTGGGATCATCGAGATCGAAAAACTCGATCATGGAATCCTTGTCAGTGGAAATACCGTAGCAGATCTCGATATTCGGATTGTTACGGTAGATCCTGGTATCAGAGAGCTCGCTCATGAGGATTCTCACCTTTTCTCCACGCTGGAGAAGCATACTGATAACAGTCTTTCCTAACGCGCCTTCGCCGCCTGATACAAGATACTTAACCGCCATATCATCTCTCCTTGGCAATTTGCTTGCTGTCTGTTCAAGGTTGTCTTCTGTGTACCCAAACTTATTCCCGAAATAACAAAGTGCATAATTCGGATAATAAATTATTATGCGTATATTTTACACTTTCACAAACAACCTTGCAAAATAATCTGAAAACGATTATTGACAATTCTGTAACGCAGTTATATTCTTATGTCACATTTCGGCTATGAAATGCGTACAATTGAATAACTGCTAAAGGCTGTGACGAAGAAGCCGCAGAGATTCGGTCAATACAGAGAAGTGCTAAAAGCTGAGAGGCACGTGACGATATTTGCACCAGGCTATCCCTTCCGAGCCGGCATTCCGAAAAGGATCCATTCCCTAGTAGACAGTGCCCGTGATGCTGCGTTAATGCAAAGGAGTTGTTAGACTTCGTAAGTGGCAAACTTAAAGGTTTGCAAATTGAGTGGTACCGCGGATTTATATTCGTCTCAATGTCCAAGTAGGATGTTGGGGCTTTTTTTTTGCCCCGGCAGGGAAAAGACAAGACAGATTGACAGAAAAGGAGAAAAAGCTATGTCAACAGCAAACAACAGCAACGTTGAGCTAAGACTCGCAGAAGTTGCCGACAGAGTACACGGCCTGAGACTCGACATGGGTCTGACACCTGAGGAAGTTGCCTCCAAGCTCGATATTACCACTGAGGAATATCTTAAGTTCGAAGAAGGCACCCAGGACTTCAACTTTACATTCATTTATAAATTCGCAAACCTCGCAGGCGTTGAGATCTCCGACATCATGGAAGGTTCCTCCCCTGCCCTCACAGAATATGCAGTAACAAGGAACGGCCAGGGCAGCCCTATCACAAGACGTACAGGCTACAAGTACCAGCGTCTTGCATCCAGATTCAAGAATAAGCTCTGCGAGCCCTTCCGCGTTGTAGTTCCTTATTCTGAAGAGGCTTTGAATCCTCCGTATCACCTCGTTTCACATAATTATCAGGAAATGAATATCGTCGTTAAGGGAACACTTAAGGTCATCATCGGTGATTCCTCCGAAGTGCTCCACGAAGGCGACTGCATCTATTTCGACTCCACACAGCCCCACGGAGAATTTGCTCTCGGCGGTGAGGACTGCGTTTTCTATGCGATCATCTTGAACCCTGAGGCATGGGGCAAGGGCGAGAACTACACCACACCCTACAACTCAGAAGAGATGCGTACAGATAACGTTACCAACGTTGACGCAGCTAACCTTGAAGATGCTGTTTACACACACTACCTCAACGGCGTCCTCGATGAGAACGGCACATTGGTAGACGTTGACGTTAATGTCCCTGCATGCAAGAAGTTCAACTTCGCATACGACTGCGTTGACGTTATCGCAGACAAGAACCCCAACAAGCTCGCTATGCTCTGGGTTGCTAAAGACTGCGTAACAGAGAGAAGATTCACATTCGGCGACATCAAGAAGTATTCCAACATGACCGCCAACTACTTCAAGTCACTTGGCATCGGCAAGGGCGACAAGGTAGTCCTCGTTCTTAAGCGTCACTACCAGTTCTGGTTCGCCATGATGGGCCTCGAGAAGTTAGGCGCAGTAGCTATCCCTGCTACACACCTTCTCCGTGACCACGACTACGAATACCGCTTCAACGCAGCTGGTGTTAAGGCTGTATTCTGTACAGCAGATGACGATGCTGCAGACGAGTGCGAGAAGGCAGCAAAGGTCTGCGGAGTTGAGACTTTGATCCTCTGCAACGGTTCAAGACCCGGCTGGCATGACTTCAACGAAGAGTTCAAGAACTGCTCTGACGTATTCGAGCGTCCTGCTGACTATGCATGCGGCTACGATCCGATGGTAATGTTCTTCACATCAGGTACAACAGGCTATCCTAAGATGGCAGTGGCTCTGTGAAGCACCTATCTTCACATTCGACTTCGACCGCTTCAAGGCTGAAGAGATCCTTCCCATGTTCAAGAAATACAACATCACTACATTCTGCGCACCTCCGACGATGTTCAGATTCTTTATCAAGGAAGACCTTTCCAAGTACGATCTGTCTTCCCTCAAGTATGCTGTTACAGCCGGCGAAGCTCTGAACCCTGAGGTATTCAACCGCTTCATGGCAGCTACGGGTATCCGTCTCATGGAAGGCTTCGGCCAGACAGAGACAACACTTGCTATCGCTAACCTTGTCGGTGCAAAGCTCCGTATCGGTTCAATGGGTAAGCCCAATCCGCTCTACGAAGTTAAGATCCTTGATCCTGACGGAAACGTATGCAAGCCCGGTGAGACAGGTGAGATCTGCATCAATACACAGAACTACCACCCGAAGGGACTCTTCCTTCAGTACTACCTCGCTCCTGAGCTTACAAACGAAGCTTGGCACGACGGCTGGTATCACACAGGCGATACAGCATGGGCAGATGAGGACGGTTACTTCTGGTATGTCGGACGTACGGACGATGTCATTAAGTCTTCAGGCTACCGAATCGGACCCTTCGAGATCGAGAATGTCATCATGGAGCTCCCTTATGTTCTTGAGTGCGCAGTTACAGGCGTACCTGACCCTCAGGGCGTAAGAGGAATCGTTGTTAAGGCTACGATCACACTCGTTAAGGGTACTGAGAGAACTGAGGAACTCAAGAAGGAGATCCAGAACTACGTTAAGGAGAAGACAGCTCCTTATAAGTACCCCAGAGTAGTTGAATTCGTAGACGAACTTCCTAAGACATTCAACGGTAAGATCATGAGAAAGGCTATCAGATCATCTTCTGAAGAGCAGAAGTGATGCTGAAAGCTCTAAGAAGCTTTTAACCAGAGCGGCTCTATCGCAGAGCCGCTTTTTTTCTGCCCGGGTATGACCCTAACATCAAAGCGGTTGTCTCTTACAAAGGGCCAGAGATATGAATATGCTTCAGCCGGATCCTTAAAATCAGGCACGGGAAAATCTGATATATCGAGCAGCATATTCTGCTCGTCATTACGCTCTAAAAGCAGGTGATGCCTCTTATCGTAGATGATGAAATCACTGATATCACGGCGTTTGAGAACAGGCTTCCTGATTATCGGCAGCACTGAATTCCTGGGGTTGATAACGGTGCACGACGCCTCCTCCCCTATATAAAAATCCAACTCCTGCAGTATCGACTGGGCCTCCCTGTAAAGGTCCCTTATCGCCATCTGTATGCCGTTCATCAGTTCGCTCGAATAGTCCTCGGCGATCTTCGCTCCGTACTTCAGAGAGCAGAAGATCATCTTATATAGATTGATCTCCAGATAGATTGATCTCCAGATTACCCGCATCAGTAAGGAAATAGTCCGATACCATCTGCTGGACCTCAGCGCTGCTCCTTGCAGATATCGTGGAATAAAGATACTGCGCATCCTTAAAACTTGTCGCGACGTGAATGGCAATATCAGGCCTGCTCTCCATCCTGCGGTCAGTTATCGAAGCCGGCACTTTGCCTGACCTTAAAGCGGCAAGGACTGCGCAAAGATAACCCTCGAAAGTGCCGTCGTATGTGTATCTTATGCCCTGGTCTGTCATGTCAGGTTCCTCCTGTCCGAATTAAAGTAACGTCATTCTAGCACCCCGAACATATGTTTGTAAATGCTTCTTTTCGTGTGTGTCCGATTAATGGTTCACAAAACAAAAAAGAGACCGGAATCATCCGGTCTCTTCGTGGTAATTTCAATTGATTTCCTTACGGATCAGGGCTTAGGGAAGCCGAGAGTCTTAAGGAATGTATCGATCTTTTCCTTGTCGCGCTTGCTGCCGTTTGCGGAATAAACTTCGATATAAACGTTCTTGTTTACATAGATTCCGCCATAAAGCTCTGTGCCGGAAGAAACATACTTCTTTCCGATATTTTTGCTGTACTCAAATTCACCATTAAACGTAACAGCACCGCGTGTCTTTGTAAGGGACATAGCGTGGGATCCGTCGAATTCCTTCTCAGCAAAGAGATCATCGAAGTCCTCATAGAGATCATCGAAATAATCCATTGCGTCATCTTCCTTCTTGAATCTGACGTAGTAATAGTGGTTGTCTCCGTCCTTAGCTGAGATCAGATACTCAACCTTGTCACCGTTGATCTTTGTGTTCTTAGCATGTGTTGTCTCATCCTTATCGATACCTACAGCGTCTTCCAATGCATCGAAGAATACATCCTCGTCATCGATGACCTTAAAGCTTGAGCATCCTGTGAAAGAGAAAAGTGTTGCAACTGCAAGGAATGAAGCAATAATAGCACGCATTTTCTTCATAAATAATGTCCCTCCTAACATTCCAAATAAAAAGTTAAACTTATTTTACCCCCAGAACAAAGCCTTTTCAACGAATTACACCCAACAAACTAGACTAAAAATGACAATAAAAATCCCCGACATTAACATATGCCGGGGCTTTGAAAATCTGCTTATCAGTGTTATCAGGCAAGCTTTAATCTGTGATAGTTCTTCTTGCCCTTGCGGACGATAGCCTCGCCGTTAGCATCGAAGTCAGATTCCTTGAGCTCATAGAACTGATCCTCAACGACTGCATCGTTAAGATATACGCCCTTCTGCTGGATCATTCTTCTTGCTTCGCCCTTGGACTTCATGAGGCCTGCCTTAACGAGAGCGTCAGCGATCTGCATGCCTGCAGTAAGCTCATCGTTGGTGATCTCAGTTGTCTTCATGTCTTCAGATCTTCCCGCATTCTCGAAAAGGTCCTCTGCGGTCTTCTTTGCGATATCAGCAGCCTCTTCACCATGAAC
>CACZML010000114.1 GCA_902782235.1 Oscillospiraceae bacterium | reverse complement strand
TATCGACATCATATCCTGTTTTGATATTGATTATCAGGTGGTCATTATCTAGACAATAGCAGTACTGTTCTGACATTCTGTGATATATGGCACTTCTGTTCATTATAATTCTCCTTTAGGAAAACGTTTTCTGCAACAAGCAAACTACAACCTAAAACCAATTTTTGGTCAATACCCAGTTTTCTTTTCAGCGCAAAAAGGGGCTGTCGCTTTAGATTAGTGCGACAGCCCCTGACTCTTCCCAGACCTACTGTCTGGAAAGAGTTTTCCTGATCAAAACGAATCTACAAATCGCAACTATTTACTATTATTGCATATTATTGTATGGAAAAATGTGGTACCAAGTGTTGCACTTATGTACTTTTCTGCTCCATCCTCATATGCCGCTGCACACTAAAACACGCATAAACACTACGTTTCCCTCTTCTGATATTTCCGGGGCAGCCCCCAATTACTTCAGATGCCAGATATCCGAATTGTAATCTGCTATCGTCCTGTCCGATGAGAAGTATCCGGCCTTTGCGATGTTGTTGATGCACATCTTCGCCCAGCGGCGTCTGTCCTCATAATCACCGATCATCCGGTCCTTGACGCGGATATAATCCTTAATGTCGAGAAGCGTCATGAACCAATCCTTGACTATCAGCTCATTATGGAGCCTGTTGAGGTTCTCGGCCGTACCCAGTGCCATGATCTCTGGTGAGATGATGAAGTCTACGAGCTTCTTTATCAGCTCATCATTCTCATAAAAGTCACGTGACACATAGGCATGTCTGTCATAGAGTCCGATGACCGTATCAGAGCTCTCGCCGAAGATGTAGATATTGTCATCTCCCACCAGCTCGTGGATCTCCACGTTGGCTCCGTCTTCGGTGCCGAGGGTAACTGCACCGTTGAGCATGAACTTCATGTTTGAGGTTCCGGATGCCTCTTTGCTGGCAAGGGAGATCTGCTCGGATATATCAGCCGCAGGTATGATGATCCCTGCCTTCTGAACGTTATAGTTTTCGATCATCACTACGCGCAGGTAAGGTGCCACCTCAGGATCCTTTGCACACAGATCCTGCAGGCAAAGGATCAGATGGATGATATCCTTTGCGATAACATAGGCAGGTGCTGCCTTTGCTCCGAAGATCACGGTGATCGGACGGGTAGGCTTCTTGCCGCTCTTGATCTCAAAGTACTTGTAGATCACATAAAGCGCGTTCATCTGCTGTCTCTTGTACTCATGGAGACGCTTTACCTGAACATCATAGATCGAGTCAGGGCTTATCTCTGTATTCTGGGTATCCTTAAGATACTTCGCTGCAACTTTCTTATTATTTGTCTTTATTGCAAGCAGCTTATCGAGCACCTCGGTATCATCTGCATACTTTAACAGTCCCTCGAGTCTGTCCGCATCCTTTAAGAAGCCGTCTCCTATCAGGCTTCTGATCAGCTCCGTAAGTTCGGGATTGCAGTGCATCAGCCATCTTCTGAAGGTGATACCGTTAGTCTTGTTGTTGAACTTTCCGGGATAGATCTTCGAGAAGTTCTTCAGCTCACTCTTCTTGAGGATGTCGGTGTGCAGCGCAGCCACTCCGTTAACGGAATATGAATAATGAATATCCATATGTGCCATGTGAACACGTCCGTCATCATCGATGATGTATGTGGTCGGATCAGCAAACTCGTGTCTTACACGGTTATCAAGCTCCCTAATGATCGGAAGCAGATGAGGAACAACCTCCTCCATATAGTCCATGGGCCACTTCTCAAGCGCCTCTGCCAGGATCGTGTGATTTGTGTAAGCACATGTCTTTCTGACTTCCGAGATAGCCTCGTCCATCGTGAACCCGCGAAGCTGCAGCAGTCTGATGAGCTCCGGGATGACCATCGAGGGATGTGTATCGTTGATCTGAATCGCGACATACTCATGGAGTCTGTGGATGTCTCCGCCGCGCTCCTCGGTCTCTGCGAGGATCAGCTGAGCCGCATTACTTACCATGAAATACTGCTGATATATCCTGAGTACCTGTCCCGCTCTGTCGCTGTCATCAGGATACAGGAAAAGTGTCAGGTTCTTTTCTATCTCGTTCTTATCAAAGCTTATGGAATCTCCGTTTACCAGATTCTCATCCACGGAATCCAGATCAAACAGATGCAGCTTATTGATGCCCTCCGTCTGATATCCGGGAACGTCTATATCATACATAGCCGAACGCACGGTACAGCGTCTGAAAGGAACCAAGAAGCTCCTGTCTGTACGATTGAGCCAACATTTATCCGTGATCCAGGGATTCTTTACCTCTTTCTGAAGCCTGTTCTCAAACTTCTGCTCAAACAGACCGTAATGATAGTTGAGTCCCACACCGTCTCCGGGCAGAGCCAGTGTCGCGATCGAATCCAGGAAACATGCCGCAAGTCTTCCGAGTCCGCCGTTTCCGAGTGAAGGCTCGGGTTCGTACTCCTCGATGAGCGACAGATCCTTGTTATGCTTCTTAAGTGCCTCCTTAACCCCGTCATACATGCCGAGATTGATGAGGTTGTTTGATAAAAGCTTTCCGATCAGAAACTCAGCCGAGATATAGTAAACCTTCTTCTTGCCTGAAAGCTTGGGACGATTTGCCATCTCCTGCTTCGTAAGGATCAGCAGTCCCTTTTGGATCTCTTCCTCGGTACACTGAGCGATCCCTCTGCCAAAGTTGGCCTTCAGTACTTTCTCTATCCTTTGCTCCATTAATCTCTCCTTTCGTTATCACAATGTGCTCAAATGATACACAAAAATTTTACCTTCCGTACAATCTCGTCAGTTTTTTCATCTCTGCCGAAAGATCCTTGGTCAGCGCGTCCTTGTCCATGCGCCATTTCCAATTCTCCCCTATCGTAGACGGAGTATTGATCCTGGCCTCGTTTGAAAGTCCGAGCCAGTCCTGCATAGGTATTATACACATATCTGCGGACGACGCCAGCGCTGCACGCACCAGCTTTCTGGTGAGAACCGCCTTATTCTTTACATGATAGTCGACATAATCCTGAACCTCGGCAAGCTCAGCTTTTTTGATGCTGTCCAGCCATCCGCGCAGCGTCTCGTTATCATGCGTGCCGGTATATACCACGCAGTTTTTACAATAATTGAAGGGCAGATAGTCATTCGTCTTATCGGAGGATGAGCTCTCATCCCGTCCGTCAAATGCAAACTCCAGGACCTTCATATTCGGGAAACCTGTGTCTTTGACCAGCTTTCTGACGGAATCCGTCATAAAACCGAGATCCTCTGCAATGATCGGAGTCTCTCCTATCTCTTTTTTGACAGCCTTAAAGAGCGCCAGTCCGGGACCCTTCTTCCATTTGCCCTTCCTGGCATTCTTTGCACCGGCAACGATGCTGTAATACTCGTCAAAACCTCTGAAATGATCTATACGGATGACATCATAGAGCTTCATGCAGTTTTTCATACGCTCTATCCACCAAGCATATCCGGTCTCTTTGTGATACTTCCAGTCATAGAGTGGATTACCCCAGAGTTGTCCGTCTGCCGAAAAAGCATCCGGAGGACAGCCAGCAACTGCAACCGGACTTCTGTCCTCATCCATCTGGAAAAGCTCGGGATGCGCCCATACATCTGCACTATCCTCGGCAACATAGATCGGAATGTCACCGATTATCTTGATCCCGGACTTATTGGCATACTTCTTCAGCTTCTCCCACTGACCGAAAAATTCATACTGGATCCACTCATAGAAGAGGACTTCATCGGCATACTTTTGAAAAGCAGCCTTGATCGCCACAGGCTTACGAAGTCTGAGTTCATCCTCCCACAGCATAAAAGAAGCTCCGCCGTGTGCGTTCTTTAATGCCATGAACAGAGCATAATCCGGAAGCCACTTTTTATTCTTTTTCACAAATCGCTCCACCTTGGAACGCTTATCATCCGAGATCCTGCCAAAAGCTTTCTTCAGGAGCGGGTAGCGATTCTCATATAATAGTCCGTAGTTTATATATTTATCATCTGCCTTAAGCTTTGCACGATCGCACTCAGCCTTTTTCAGGAGTCCCTCATCTATAAGCTCCTTCAGATCGATAAAATAAGGATTTCCGGCAGCAGTCGAGAACGACTGATACGGCGAATCTCCGTAACTGGTCGGTCCTATCGGCAGCATCTGCCAGTAGCTCTGACCTGACTTTGCCAAAAAGTCCACAAATTTATATGCTTCTTTTGAAAAGCAGCCGATCCCATATGCACCCGGCAGTGAAAACACCGGGAAAAGTACTCCGCTTTTTCTCATCAAATTCTCCTTTTGATCAACCTATTTTCTTGACCGAATCGCGTGTCAAAAGCTCAGTGGGGAATACCGTGTCAGCTATACCCTCTTCCTGTGATATGAGCTTTAAGAGGATCCTGACGGATTCCAAAGCCATCTCATGACGCGGCTGGACCATCGTTGTGATCCTGGGATTCATGTAATCTCCAAGCTCTATACCGTCGAATCCGACAACCGAGATATCATCGGGGATCTTCAGTCCCGCATCATATATGGCGCGATACGCACCTATCGCGGTAAGATCCGATATACAGTAAACAGCCGTGAATTCTTTTTTTGACGCGATCAGTTCCTTGGTAACGACATATCCGTTTTCTACGGTGAACTCGTCGATATCCTTCTTCATATGAAAGACCAGATCCTCGTCCACTTCTATGCCGTGTTCCTCCAGCGACTTCCTGTAGCCCAAAAGTCGCCCTCCTGCGACTGCCATATCACCCTCGACACCGGCTATGATAGCGATCTTTTTATGACCCATATCGCAGAGATAATCCACCATACGCTTTGACGCAGCGATATCGTCAATACCTACTGTCGGACAGGGAGCATGAGGCCCCTCGATCGTATGTGAGACCGTGCAAAAGACATAAGGAACATTAACGTTTAACAGAGACTTGCTGTTGGGATTGATCCATCCGCCGAGGAATACGATACCCTTAAGCCTCTTTTCCTTTGAAAGCCGAAGCGCTTCTGCCGGGATGTTCACATCATTGTCAACGGAATGAAGCAAAAAGTCATAACCGTTCTTTTCAAGCTCGTTCTGAAAATCGTCATACATCGATGTGAAGAAGATGTTCCCAACACCACAGACTATCAATGCTATGGTGTTGGACTCCGTCATCTTGAGATTCCTTGCACTCGTATTGGGAACGTATCTGAACTTCCTTACGGTCTCAAGTATCCTCTCTTTTGTCTTTTCATTGATGCCCGGATCATCATTTATCGCACGCGAAACAGTGGAAACACCCACTCCGCAGATCCTGGCAATGTCTTTTATGGTGATATTTTCGCTCATTCTTACCCCTTAACTGCACCTGCCGCAACGCCCTTGATGATGTACTTCTGGCAGGTTAGATAGAATATGATTACCGGAATGATGGATAACAGGATCAATGCCATCGTAGCACCGAGGTCAACCGTTCCGTAGCTTCCCTTAAGATACTGGATATGTATCGGTATGGTCCTGTACTCGTTGATATCCAAAACAAGATAAGGGAGCAGATAGTCGTTCCATACCCACATAAGCTCCAGCTCCAGAGGAATGCTCTTTACAAATCCCACAAACATAAAGATCGCCAATCCTGCACCGAAGCCCAGGTATACGATCGGAATCGTAAAGGGCGTGTTGAGCTTGAGCTTGTCCGCTGTCTTTGAAAGCGTGAACATTACCATCTGGAAAGGAACTACCATTGAGAATACGCAAAGGAAATATACGATCTTGCAGATCATATTATCAACTCTTGCGATATACCATGCAGCCATGGATGTAAAGAGAAGGATCAGTCCGACTGAAAGGACGGTGATCACAACGCTGTACATAACGCTCTTGAAAAAAGGATAGTTTCCGAAGGTCATACCCTTTACAAAGTTGGAGAATCCTGCGTTCATCTCACCCGTAGGCAGATCAAAAGTATTTGTCTTAACAAATGTATTTACCTTAAAAGAATTGATCACAACTGCCAGAACCGGGAGCACCCATATGATACATACGAAAGCAAGAACGACTGAGTAGATCGTTTTTCTTATTATATCTTTCTTCATTACTGCTGCACCTCCCTCTTTCTGGTATAAGCAAGCTGTAACAGTCCAAGTCCGGCAACCAGGATGAAGAACAATACCGCCTTTGCCTGAGCCACGCCTGTAGCTGACTTGTTGGAACCGTAGAATGTATTAAAGATATTTAATGCCATCATCTCTGTTGTCTTGATCGCCGATCCGTCGGACTGGATGATGAAAGGCTGTCCGCCTGTCAGTGCAAGGTTCTGATCGAAAAGCTTGAACCCATTGGTAAGTCCGAGGAATGAGCAGATCGTTATCGAAGGCATGACATTCGGGATCGTGATCCTGAAAAGGATCTGGCTGCGACTTGCTCCGTCTATGCTGGCAGCCTCGATCATATCGTCCGGAACTGCCTGAAGTCCTGCGATATAGATGATCATCATATATCCGACCTGCTGCCAGATCATCAGTATGATCAGTCCCCAGAAGCCGTACTTTGTCTCCAAAAGGATGGATGTACTGTATCTGGAAAGAATACCGTCAAAGATCATCGCCCAGATGTATCCCAAAACGATACCGCCGATAAGGTTCGGCATAAAGAATACCGTTCTGAAAAGATTGCTTCCCTTTATGTTCTGAGTCAGGATGCATGCAACCGTGAAAGCCAGAACATTTATAAGTACAAGACTTACTACCGCAAAAACAGCTGTATAATCAAAGGAATATCTGAAGCTGGCATCCGAAAAGGCTTTGCCGTAGTTCGAAAAGCCGATAAACTCAGCATCCTTTATCAATCGAAATTTACAAAATGAAAGATATATTCCCTGGATGAACGGCCATACAAAGCCGATGATAAATGCCGCTAAAACCGGCCCCATAAATAACAGAAAATGTTTTTTGATTGATTCCTTCGGGGTTTTGGATCGTGTTTTGTTCATACGAAACCTCCTAAAAAGAGAGGCGAGCAATTTGTGTCACCCGCCTCTTTGATAAGTCTAATATGCAGATCGTGAGGCTTTATCAGTCAGCGTTTGCAAGTCCGTACTGTGTAGCCCAGCCGTCAACGAATGCTGCCTTTACGAGATCCCAGTTAGCATCGCTCTGATCAGCGTTGTACTGGTTAAGTGCTGCAACAAGTGCTGCACGATAGTCATCTACGTTAGGCTGATAGTTTGTAGCCCAATCCATTACGTAGCAGCCGTCAGCAGTGTACTTAGCTGCATCGTTAAGGAAGCCGTTTGAAGACTCAGCTGCGTTCTTGTAAGGCATGATACCAAGCTGCTCAACCATAGCCTTGCTTGCATCAGGATCAGATACGAGCCATACCATGAAGTCGATGGTAGCCTGCTGATCTGCCTCGGAAGCGTTTGCATTAACTGCCCAGCAGTTCTCTGTACCGCAGTTAAGACCAGCCTTCTCCTCGCCTGCAACACCACAGTAGTAAGGGATCATTGTAGCGTTCGGAACATCGCCGGATACTGCTGCATACTCCCAGGAACCGTTTACGAAGAATGCTGCCTTGCCCTCTTTGAACTCTGCCTCAGCGTCATGTCCGCCGTTTGCAAGATCCTTGGGGTCTGTAAGGCTGTTGTTGATGATGAGGTCATAGAGGTTCTTGTAGTTCTCCATGTACTTACCTGTAAGAGATGCGGGGCACTCTTCCCACTTAGCACCTGACTCCTTCTCCTCATAGAAGTACTCAAGGTTAGCAAGGTGTCCTGTGAATCTCCAGGAAGAAGAATCATCCATATCGGAAGATGAGAATGCATCGAAACCAAGAGTATCAGCATTCTTGTGGATATCCTCAGCTACTGTCTTGAGACCTTCAAAGTTCTTGATCTCGTCCATGCTGTGACCAGCCTTCTCGATCAGATCGGGGTTAACGATGATGCCGTAGCACTCATAGCAGTAACCGATAGAAACGAGCTTTCCTGTCTCATCATAGAGGTTGTATGCGTCTGTTGAAAGCTCATCAGCGATCTTTGTGCCTGTAAGGTCGATAGCGTAATCAGCCCAATCCTTAACGCCTGCTGCGTTACCTACTACGAAAAGTGTAGGAGCCTCAGACTTGTCCATCTCGGACTGAAGTGTCTGACTGTAAGTACCTGAAGCTGCGGTTACGATCTTAACCGGAACGCCTGTGGTCTCTGTGTACTTCTTGCCCAGCTCCTGGATGGTCTCATCAAGCTCGGGCTTGAAGTTGAGCCAGTATACGGAACCCTCTCCGCTTGCTGCTGTCTCTGTAACAGCCTCTGCATCACCTGATGCGTCAGTGCTTCCTGC
>CACZML010000113.1 GCA_902782235.1 Oscillospiraceae bacterium | reverse complement strand
ACATCCGACTCAATTATGGGCGAGACATTCTACCTTTACTACATACCGGAATGACAGATAAGAAAAAGACAATCAAGACCATATTACTGATCCTTCTCATCCCCTTTATTCTGGAGGTATTCTTTTTCAATTTCAGATTCTGGGAGTCGCTGTTCTTTAAGCATGATGTGACTTTTATAGCTGTAACGAATTCAAACGAGATCGTGATTGACGGCATGAATGCTCCGGTCAGGAATATCATGGTGGACTGTTCAGAAGCAAGCAGCTCTTCAGCCGTACACGTACTTATAACTCTTACTGATGAGGCAAATACCGGTTACGAGCTAACAGAGACAGAAGTTGTCCCACAGGTTTCCGAGAGCAAATATCTTAGGATCTATACGGACGGAAGTGCCAGGGGAATAAAGATGGCATTCGATCCGGATGAGGTCCCGGACGTAAGCAAGATCAACGTCGGTCTGAACAGGATAAGACCTTTTAACATGCATCCGGGAAGACTGTTCCTCATGCTTATCCTGGCCTCTCTGTTCTTTATCTTCAGACCCGGTTCAGCGGTATATAAAACATCTCTTTATACTGATGATAAGAAGCAGTCCGACAGAAATAAGATCTATATTCTTGCCTTTGCTGCAGCGGTCATCTGTTTATGGACATTTATCGTGCTGGCGTTTGATGTCGACATCTGGCCGTACTACAACATCGGTCATGTGGAAGCGATCTATAACTATCAGGCGGATGCTTTTCTGGACGGTCATGTAAATCTGAATTTCGATCCGCCCAAGTACCTCTCCACGATGGAGAACCCTTACGATTACAACGCAAGGTTTGCTATGTACCAGCAGACAGGCGAGGCGTTCAAGCTGGACTTCGCATACTTTAACGGCCAGTATTTCAGCTACTACGGCATCGTTCCGACGCTTCTTTTCTATCTGCCGTTTGTCGCGCTGACAGGTATTCCTCTCAGCAATTCGATCCCTGTCTTAGTGCTCGGCATCTTATTCATCGCTTTCTCATTCCTGCTTCTCTATAAGGCAGCGAAAAGATCCTACAAGAACATTTCTCTGGGTCTGTATTTTATTCTTTGCACGATCTTTATTTTCGGAACCGGCGCATTCTACTGCGCGCAGACTCCAAGTGTTTATTCAGTGGCATTTATCGCCGCGATCGCATTTGCGGTGATCGCACTTTATTGCTGGCTTACAGCATCGGAAAAGCATTTCGCGAACGCAAAAGCACCGTTATCCAAAGCAAGGCTTCTCATAGGCGCAATTGCGATGGGTCTTGCAATAGGCAGCAGACCGGTATTCGGATTGTATCTTTTCTTAGCATTCCCGCTGTTCTATCAGGAGATCAAAGAGAGGCTTTTCTTCTCTAAGAAGGGCCTGGCAAATACGCTTCTGGTGATGCTGCCGCTTATGGCGATCGGCGCCGGACTTCTGTACTTTAACAAACTCCGCTTTGGCAGTTTCTTCGATTTTGGCAACACATATAATCTCTCGGACATGGATCTTAATCACAGGGATCCGGGCGTGCAGAGATTGTGGCTGGGCTTTTTTGAATACCTGTTCCAGCCGCTGCAGATCTCGGGCAAGTTCCCATATATAAAGAGTGTTTTCGACTACAAGAATCACGCAACGGACTATCTGGGTTATATGTTCTTTGATCCGGTCTACGGCGGATATTTCGCGCTGTGTCCTGTTTGCCTCGCCATCGTTTTCTTAAGGAAGTGCAAAGCAGAATTAAAAGAGATGAAGAGCTATTACTTTGCAATCTGCTCTCTCATCTTCGGACTGGCACTTCTCATCCTTGATATCGAGAAGACCGGAGTCACATTAAGATACCAGATGGATTTTGCGATGTTCACCGCGATGGCTGCAGTGCTTGTACTGGTTGCACTCTTTAAGATGAGCGAAAAGTCTTCGTACGAGAAAGCATTCAAGATCCTGCTTACTGTTGTGATCCTGCTTACTCTTGTCACGGTATTCAGCAACCTCTTCATAATGCTCGCAGACAACAAGATGAGGCCGCTCATCCTCGCAAATTCCAAGCTGTATTATTCGATCAAGTATCTTATCTTTACATTGCGATAACAGTCCGTACATAATGTCCTGATATAATCTAGATACTTCAGTTAAGCGGAGGTATCTTTTATGATCGAAGCCAGATCCTTAACCATGATCTACGGAAACGGCAAGAAGGCGACCGATGATATCTCCTTTAATATCAAGGCAGGCGAGATAGTCGGTTTTGCAGGTCCTAACGGAGCGGGCAAGACCACTGTGATCAAGATGCTCGCAGGCATCCTTAAGCCTACGTCGGGCACTGCAGTTATAAACGGATTCGACATCAATAAAGAGCCGGAAAAGGCGAAGATGTCCTTTGCTTATATCGCCGATAATCCGGATATCCTGATACAGCTTACGGGTCTTGAATATCTTAACTTCATCGCCGACATGTATGAGGTAAAAGAAGACATCAGAAAAGAGAAGATTAAGACTCTTTCTGAACGTTTTGGCATGAGCGGTGTTCTTAACACCCAGATGCGCGAATATTCACACGGCATGAGACAGAAGCTCATGGTCATTTCCGCGCTTATTCACAATCCTCCTGCATGGATCTTGGACGAGCCCATGACGGGTCTTGATCCTTCTGCGGCATTCGAACTCAAGCAGATGATGAGAGAGCATGCAAAAGAAGGAAATGCAGTCCTGTTCTCAACACACGTTCTCGAAGTCGCAGAGCAGCTTTGCGACAGGATAATAATCATCAATAACGGAAAGATAGTAAGCGAAGGCACACTCGAATACTTAAAGCTCACGAATCCCGGAATGACTTTAGAAGAGATATTCGTTAAGCTCACGGGCAAGCCGGAGAATGAAGCATGAACAAGACAAGGGCGCTTTACAAGGCCTTCAGTTCCAATCTGGAGATGCCCAAGCCGAACGGCGAGAAGAAGGTAAAGATCTATAACCGTTTCGGCATGATCGCTTTTATCGGCATAATGGTGCCGGTATCTGTTATAGTGGGTTATGTTACCTATGTGATCACAGACCTTTTATACCTGTTTAACGGCAACAGTTACGGGCTCTTGTCAGAGCTCGACCTCATATCGGCATTTGCCATGATATTCGGAATGCCGCTGATGTTCAGCGTCCTGTTTTTCTCATCTGATCTTGCGTTCCTGACGGCTCTCCCGGTAAAGCCTGCAGCGCTTTACAGGGCAAGATTCTGGCACACTTTCAAGGCCGAGAATGTAATGACGTCCAATGTTCTTTTCGCGATCTACATAGGATATTTCATCGCAGTATTTAAGCATATGCCAATTAAGGAAGCACTTCACCCGGTGGCAATAATTGCATCTGTTGTGGGGTTCTTCGGCTCGCTCCTGATACCGCTTATCTATTGCTCGATCCTTGCGATGCTCCTGATGCTTGTGCTCCGTAAACTCAACCGCGCTGATATCTACTACCACACATCGCTCGTTTTATTCGTAGCATTCGCCCTGATGTTCCTTATGTCATTCAGGAGTTACGGAAAGATCAGCATGGTAAATTATCTTGATTCGCTTGTCTTAAGCGACAATGAATTTACAAGGATTTGCAATGTCCTGTTCCCGACGAATTATCTGACGACGCTTGCGATCGTAAATCACAGGATGCTTCCGCTAATAGAGGCTGTACTCTTCATCGCTGCACTCTATGCACTGTCGGTCCTGGTTGCGCATTTGACTTACCGTAAAGGTCTCTTCGCAGCAGCGGTAATCGGCAATAAAAAAGCGTCACGCAAAGCTGTATCAAAAGCCGGCGGACATAAGATCTTCGCATCTCTTCTCATAAAAGAATTCAAGGTTCTGATGAGGACCATGACGTACCGCATGAACTGTGTTTATGCCAATCTGCTTTGGCCTATCGCAGCGCTGATAGTAATTATCGAAGTTCCAAAATTCGAGTTCTTCAAAGTGTTCAGATATGGTCTCCAGAACGGCGAGCCGTTTAACCATGTGATACTGTTTGCAATATTCATAGCGACGGCATTTATCGCATCAGGATTAAACTCGATCGCGTCGACTTCCTTCACCCGCGAAGGCAAACATCTGGATATGCTCAAATATCTTCCTGCGCCTCTCGAAAAGCAGATCAGAGCAAAAGTCCTTATCGCAATCCTGTTTACATTCATTCCTGTGGTCATCGCGGTCACAATGGTGACTATATGCATGGGAATCGCAGTGATGCTGCCGCTTTATATCCTTGCAGCATTTGTATGCATTCTGATCGCCACCATGATCGGCGTCATCATGGATTCGATATCTCCTTACACTGTCTGGTCTGACGAATTAAGCGCATTAAGGGGCAACCTGAACTGCTTCTTTAACTTAGCTGCAGAGATGGTTTTCGCAATGTTGACAGGCGGCATAGCTTACGGCATTTATCTGTTGTCAGGAAGCGCTGTCGTTACGATCTCCGCGATATCTGTATTGCTCATTGCGGCGGGCACGGTATGCATTTTTGCAGGATTGCCGAGAGCTAAGAAAAACATAGAACTGCTTAAATAAAACTCAATTTCTAATTCTTATAAGAGAAGATATAATTACCCTATAGGAAAAATGATATGGGGTTGGATCACAGTGTTTAGTAAGTTCGCAGAAATCATTAATCGCGCCGTGGAAGATCTGAGAAAAAGGAATCTTGATACTGGCACGACATACGAAAAGAAACCTGGTTTTACAGGTGAGGGTTTAGTCAGAACCGGACCTGATTTTACAGACGAGGGATTAGCCAAAGCTGTTACTGAACTTGAGACCGGACTGGAAGGGTGGCTTCCGTATATATATGCATATTTGGTGTCTGACGATCCGATGCATGTTGTAATAGCGGCGAGTGCTATAGCTGATTACATGAAAAAATTAAGCATCAGAAAAATCATTCAGTTAGATGATAGATTCCGCGAATATACAATCAGAGGATATTTACTCGATTATGTTAACTGGGAAACGGTAGATGTATCTGTTCTTAAAGATAAGATCGTTGATGAAGAAAAATACCTTTGGGTATTGCGTCTTGGAACATTCCATCCTAACGGTTATTTCCGCGAGAAATGTATAAACGAGCTTGCTTCTGATCCTGCTTCATATCTGTATCTGCTTCTCCGTCTGAGAGACTGGGTGCCGGAAGTCAGAAATGCAGCCATGAAAGCATGTTCCGATGTTACAAAGCTTGGCCCGGAAGATGTTATAAATTGTCTTCACCCGTTGGAGAAACTCAAAAGAAGTATGAGGATCGCCGATTATTACCTTAATGATCTGGAGAGAAAGATAACGGACCGTATCGACGAATTTCCCGGTGTTATAAGCAAAGATCTGTTAGGCAGGTACGATGAGAACACAAGGAGGGCTTTGTACAGGCTCTTACTGGATCACAAAAAGCTCAGCAAGGATGAGGTTTGCGCGATATTAAGCTTTGAGAGGTATTATCCGAACCAAAGATATGTTATCCAGAATTATATCGAGCGTTACGAAGTAACGGTGGAAGAGCTTGATGAGTTCATTGACCACAGGAGCACTGCCGTTCAAAGATGCGCAATAGAGAAGAAGTTTGCCATGACAGGCAAGACCTGGGACGG
>CACZML010000112.1 GCA_902782235.1 Oscillospiraceae bacterium | reverse complement strand
CCTTCTTAAGAGAAACGCGGAAGGAAAGACACATCTTGTTAGAAAATTATCCGTTTCAGTCGTTACGGAACTTATCATGATCGCAGGCTACTTCGCATTCGAATCACTGCCGTTTATGTATGGCGTTGAAGCCGCATTAGGATCAGTTATCCCCAACGGCATTCAGGCAAGCGCAGCCGTCGTCGGCGCCGTTCCGCTTATGTACGTCAAGCTCTTCGACAAGTTCCAGCTGTCACAGCAGAAGAAGGAGGCATCTACTGTAGTCTGAATTTCTGATATAATCTGATTGTTGTAAAACAACTTTTTGGAATAAAGGAGTTTTAGTATGGATAACAATCAGTATCAACAGCCTCAGTATCAGCAGGCTCAGCAAACTTACCAGTATCAGGCACCGGTGCAGCAACAGCAGCCCGTTGATCCTAACTATGCTGAAGTTTCAACAGATTTCCTCACAAAGGCAATTGTTGCAGGAGCTATCAGCACACTTCCTGTCGGCAGCATCATTGCTATCAACATGGCGACCAAGAACAGGGCAGCGCTTCTCGATTACCTGTCTCGCGGCGGCCTGCACACTGTCAAGATCAAGATCAGCTCGGCACTCAGCAGAGCAGCCCGTTACTCCGGTATCGGATTTACGATCTTCTGGGCAGTATGGCTGCTCTACTACATAATCGCAATGAGTGTTGTAGTCCTCGGAATCGCAACACAGTTAGGCCGTTAAACATCGGAAAAAACTTTCAAGAAAAAACGGTGTCCCACTTCATTCATGGGACACCATTTTTCGTTTGTCTTCTGCTGTTGACCGTTATGTTGACTGAAAACCCGCTTGCGGTCTACAAAACAGGTACTTTTGCCCAATGTTGACCGTTTTGTTGACTAAATAACGAAAAACAGGTATCGATTAGTCAACAACATCACTGTGCATAGATGCGGGTCAGATATACGTTCCGAGATAAGCGAATTCCGTTGGTTCAGCATCGAGTTCGCAAAGCAGCGCGATGACTTCGTCAGAGTATACCGATGCCTCGAAATCAAGATAGAACATGAATTCAAAATCTTTTCCAGCGATAGGACGTGATTCGATCTTCGTGAGGTTAAGGCCCAGTGAAGAGAACTTCGCGAGCGTATCAGCGAGCGCACCAGGTGTGTGGCCCAAAGCAAGCATTACTGAAGTCTTTGATGCGCCGGGGAAGATCATGAGCTCCTTTGTGATGCAGATGAATCTTGTGTAGTTATTGTCAGTGTTCTGGATGTCATCTCTTACAGATTCCAAGCCGTAGAGCTGCTGGCAGTCAGAAGATGAGATCGCAGCGACGTCCTTGCGACCTGAATCAGCAACGCTCTTAGCAGCAACTGCTGTATTCTCAACGATATTGACCTTGATATCCGGATGCTCTTTTAGGAACTGGCTGCACTGGCCGATTGCCTGGTTGTGTGAGTAAACTTCGCGGATATCGTCGAATCTTGTGCCGTGATTTGCGAGGAGCTTGTGGCTGATCCTTAATTTGTAGTCTTTAACGATGTGGAATTTGTGGTCGACCATGAGGTCGTAAACCTGTGTAACTGAACCGAATGAACTGTTCTCAATAGGGAGGATGCCGAATTTGCAAAGGCCGGATTCGACTGCCTGGAAAACGCCGTCGAAAGTCCTGAAATACATGATGTTAGCGTGGCGGAAGATCTTATCTGTTGCGATCTGTGAGTAAGCGCCCTCAATACCCTGACAAGCGACCATGGGTGACTTGGGGAGCTCTTGCGGCGTAGTCTCGAGCGCTTTCTTTATCTGGTCAGCGAGCTCTGTTCTTGCACCATACTCAGTGTTGCGGTATGAGTGGCTCAAGTTGAACATTGTCGAGAAAAGTACTCTCTCATAGTTATCGATGAGCTGGTTCGAACTCTCAAGTCCTGCAAGGTAGCTTCTCTCATAGCGTCTGCTCTTGAGTGCGATCTCAGACTTTGTGAGCGTCTCGTTCGCCATCTTGCTCGCTTCCAATCTCTCCTTGAAGAGCTCCTTGATCTGCTCGTCGATCTCTTCAATTCGCTTTCCGGCCTGTTTCTGTGTCATGTTTCGTTCCTCCTGACAAATTAAAAGCCCCACAGTCTTGTTCACTGCGGGGCCCTATAATCTACGTAAATCAAGTTAAATATTTACATGCAGTGAACTAATTACCCCTATTCGTAAAGGCAAAAAATGAAAAGTCACGCCATGTAAATGCAAAATTAGTCATGCCGCAATTATATACCACTATCCGAAAATGTAAACACCCTCGACAAAAAGTGTTCGAAAACTCCGTCCAAATCAGAGCCGGCAACGTTTTAGGGCAAAACTGAGGATGTTTTTCGCGCACGAAAATTTATTATTTAAAAGATAAGGCCCCGCATGTTATAATTGCAACCTATGAAGATAAGAGCGTTTACAGCAATTCTGGTTTGCAAAGTGGTTAGGGGTTTGGCGAAGCTTTTCGGGCGCGGCTCGAGCTTGCCCGGCAAGTATGCCCTTAAGATCTGCCCTGATATCCTTTCAAACTTAAAGCTCCCTGAGCTTTCCATCGCCGTTACGGGTTCTAACGGCAAGACTTCCACAGTCGAGATGATCGCGCATGTCCTTAAGAGCAACGGCCTTAAGGTTGCATATAACAAAGAGGGTTCCAACCAGATCGAAGGTGTCGTCACTTTCCTTGTCGGCGACTCCACGATGGGCGGCAAAGTAAAGAGTGACGTTGTCCTTCTTGAGGCTGACGAGAGATATTCCAGACATATCTTTAAGTTCTTCCATCCCAAGTACTACGTGATCAACAACCTTTACAGGGACCAGATGACCAGGAACGGCCATCCCGAGTTCATCAAGAGCATTATCGGCCAGGCTGTCTACGATGACATGACCTTGATCCTCAATGCCGACGACCCGCTCGTCGCAAGCTTCGGCAAGGACAGGCCCGGCACTATCTATTTCGGTGCTGACAGGCTCCCGACAGACAAAGAGACCAACGAAGGTATCTACGATGACGGCAAGTACTGCCCCATCTGTAAGAAGCCAATGACATACGAGTATTACCACTACAATCACATCGGTAAGTTCAAATGCACCGGGTGCGGCTTTGAGCGCCATGCAACTGACCACACCCTCACTTCCACGAAGGAAGAGGCGGGCAAGGCTTCAATCACGATCGACGGCAAATACGAGATCCCTGTTTTCTTTACGGGCATCTACCACTGCTACAACATCCTTGCTGCCTTTACTGCATCTGTCACTTCAGGAATCGCACCTGAGAAGGCTGCAGAATCCTTAGGCGGTTATATCTTAAGATCAGGAAGGATCTCTGACTTCACGCTCGGTAAGCTCGACGGAAGACTCCTTCTTTCCAAGCACGAGAACTCAGTTTCCTACGACAGATCTATCGATGTCGTTGTATCTGACAAGCGCATACTGCGACGACCTTGCAGTAAGATTCGAACTTGCAGGCGCTCCCGAAGATAAGATCGAGACGTTCGAACTTGTTACCGATGCGGCCGATTACTGCTCACACAATCTCGATTCATTCTTATACGTGATCACATGCTTCTCTGACAAAGAGAAGATCCTCTCGATAGTTACAAGGAGGGAACTCGCATGAACGTGAATATCCTTTACTTGTATCCCGATTTCATGAGCCTTTACGGCGACAACGGCAACGTCAGGATCCTCACCAAGAGGCTTGAGGACCAGGGCTTTGAAGTCAGCATTATCAAGCGCACGATAACTGACACAGACATCAGTTTTGAAGACGTTGATTTCGTCTACATGGGCTCTGGTTATGAGTCGAACAGAAACCTTACCGCAAAGCACTTAGCGCAGTTCAAAGACAGCCTCATCAAGGCAATTGATGACGGCGTTCCGATGCTCTTTACAGGCAACAGCTATGACATTCTTGGCAAGGGAATTACATCTCCCGACGGCAGCTTTGTTGAAGGTCTTGGAATCTTTAATTTCACATTCAAGGAGCAGCTCGAAAAGCGTTACACCGGCGACGTCATCCTCAAAGACAATGAGACCGGTCACCGCTATGTCGGTTTCGTAAACAGGGCAGGCGTTCCTGAGATAGATGAAGACCTTATTTTCGATGCCATAAAGGTGATCGGAAATATCCCGGTCAAGAAGGATTCCGTTCGCAGGAACAATCTTCTCGGCATAAGCCTCATTGGACCTGTGCTCCTTAAGAATCCAAGGCTCGCAGAAGACTTCGTAAAGACGGTCTGCAAGCGCAAAGGAACTGAATTTAAGGAGATCGATTACCCGCACTCGATCAAGAGTCACGCCAAGACCCGGAAGGCGCTTCTGGAGACCGATGCCTGATAAATGACAAAAGGTTTGTGATATACTGATTAATCAGGAGGGATAGTAGTATGGCTGATACAATCAAATGCCCGAATTGCGGGTCCAATCTCACACTTAATGCCGACACTCAGAAGCTTGAGTGTCCCAGCTGCGGCGCTTCCTTTGATCCTGCTTCTCTTAACACGATTACAGTAGATGAGCTCGAAGCAAAGCAGGCCGAGCCCACAGATCCTTCGCAGGAAGCAGCTCAGGCATATGCCGCACAGCAAGCTGCAGAGGCTCAGCAGGCCGCCCAGGCACAGCAGGAAGCTGCTCCCGAGCAGACTGAATTCGTCTGCAACGCCTGCGGTGCAAAGATCGTAACTGATTCACACACGGCTGCAACGTTCTGCGCTTTCTGCGGTTCGCCCGCACTTGTAGGAAAGAGACTTACAGAGCAGTTCCAGCCTCAGTACATGATCCCTTTCAAGTATTCAAGAAAGTCCGCTGAGGAAGCTTTCATCAAGTGGGCAGGCAAGGGTAAGTGGACACCGTTCGGATTCGTTTCGAAGAAGAACGTTGAGAAGATGTCAGGTCTTTACGTACCGTTCTGGCTCTTCAATATCAAGGCTACGATCGATGCTAATGGTACAGGCACTAAGGTCAGATACAGAGGCGACGATGAGATCATCGAGACATTCAACTTTGCGCGTAAAGCCCAGCTCTCATGGGATCACGTTCCGCTCGATGGTGAGACGAGGATCGACGATGCTTTGATGGAAGCTATCGAGCCTTTCGATTTTGATGCTCTTATTCCTTACGATTACAGATATCTCCCGGGCTTCTATGCCGACAGATACGACCAGTCACCTCAGGACCTCGCTGCACGTGCGACAAAGCGCGGCATCGATGGTGTCGACACTGCTCTTAAGTCTTCTTTGAAGGGCATTTACGACAGGTTCACAATTAAGCAGAATTTCAGCAGGATCGATTCGATGGAAGCAAACTATGCGCTGCTCCCTGTATGGTTCCTGTCTTACAAGTACCGCAACAAGTATTACTACTTTGCAATGAACGGCCAGACAGGCGAAGTTGCCGGCCAGGTACCGGTAAGCCCTGTTAAGAAGATGATGTTCTTCTTCATTCTTCTGGGCATTCTCGCTGTTATCACAAGATTTATCTTGGGAATGATCATGAGGGGGTTCTGGGGATGAGCGAAAACGTTGAATATAACGAACTGAATCAGAATCAGGGCAAGGGTCCTAAGCTCTCAGTCTTATCTGAGCTCAACGGTGCCTCTATAAGTGTAGGAATCGCGCTTATCTGCATCATCATTGCAAGCGTTGTTTTCTACATCTTCATGAACCTGTCACCTAAGAAGACCGTCAAGGTCGTCGATGACGCCGATCTTTTCACAAGCGAAGAGATCGATAATATCGAAGATGCAGCGAAAAAGCTTTCCAAGGAGAAAGACATCAACGTAGTTATCGTCACAACAAAGAATAAGGGTAAGGGCTACTCCAATTCTGACGATGACGAGAAGAGATTTGCCGAAGACTATTACATGAAGAGCGTTAAGACAGTACCTCTTCAGAACAACTCCGGCGTCTGCATCCTTATCGACGTTACTTTGGATTATCAGGGCGGAAGATTCTTCTGGCTCTACACATACGGAACCGCGCATTTCGCAGTATCTGACGATGAGTGCTATTCACTCTTCAGAAGATATCTCTCACAGCTCGGAAGCGGCGAGTATGGCGTTGCGGTTGAGGGCATCACAAATGACCTCAATGGTTATTCATATCAGAGTTATGGTGCGATCGTATTCTTTACGATCATCATACCTATCGGACTGGCACTTCTCTCAACTACTGTTGCTACTCCGAAGAGAAGACTGGACAAGCTTCCTGCAATCAGCACATATTCCATTCCCGGTTCCAACCTTGTTGACAAGGATGATATATTCGTCAGCAAGAGGGTAATCCACCACGAGTCTTCAAGCAGCGGCGGCGGAGGAGGATTCTCCGGCGGCGGTGGCGGCGGTTTCTCCGGTGGCGGAGGAGGCGGCTTCTCCGGTGGCGGCGGCGGACGCTTCTGATCAGCTGTCACAGCAAAATTTAGGAAACGAAGGATAATTATGCTCAGCATCGTCGTGCCTGCCTATAACGAAGGCGAACACATCTACGATAACCTCATGACAATCGACAAAGCGCTCAAGGCGTTTACGTCAGATTATGAGATCATCGCCATCAACGATGGCAGCAGTGACAACACCGGCGCGGAAATATCGCGCGCGGCATCTGACAATCCCTATATCAAGGACTTCGGATACGATGTAAACCGCGGCAAGGGCGGCGCTGTCTCATGGGGCGCCGTTAACAGCAAGGGTGACATCGTCGGCTTTATCGATGCTGACCTGGATCTCTCGCCGGACTTCATCGAGATGTATTTCAACGAGATGAATGCCCAGAATGCCGACATCGTTATCGGCTCGAAGATGCACAAGGATTCCAAGCTCGAATACCCCTTTGCACGCAAGCTTTTCTCGGTCTGCTATTACATCATGCTGAAGGTCTTATTCGGTCTCAAGTGCCACGATACACAGACCGGCCTTAAGCTCTACAGAGGATCTATTATCAGGGAGATCGCGCCCCTTCGTAAAATTGACGGCTACGCATTCGACATCGAACTTCTGGCGCTCGCTTCCAAAAAGAAGGCAAAGCTCATCGAGATGCCCGTCGAACTGAATTTCACCAGAGGCCAGTCCTTCGGAAGGATCAAGTTCAAGGACGTTTGGAAGATGTTTACCGACACCTGGAAGATCTGGTGGGATCTTAAGGTTAAGAAGTCGTATTTTAAGTGAGTCCCGGCGGCATACGGTAAAACATGCGGCAGCGCCGTTCATTTTGCCGTTCAAAACGCCGTTTTAGGCCCAAACATGCGGCAAAACATGCGGCAGTGCCGTTCATTCTGCCGTTCAAAACGTCGTTTTCGGCCCAACCATGCGCGAAAATACTCCCTTTTTTAAGCCTCGCAAAAAGATTTTAGCAAACCCGCATTTTGCCTCACTTTTCCAAGCATCAGGACATAAAAATGTTACGAAATCTATAGGGTAAAAATCAGATCTTTGCGTTATACTTATCAAGGTGTGAAAATTTCTCTTTGACATTGTCAAAGAATAAGAGGTATAGATTGGCATTACATTTTGCAAAGCGCATAACTGAATATAAACTTGCGAAGGAATTATTTACCCGCGGCAAAGATATCATCTTGAGCCCTGAAGCGCAGGTTTTGAAGACATTTACACAGCACGGAGAGACTACTGTCTTTGAGCACTGCCTGTCAGTTGCCAAGTTTAGTCTCCTTATGGCGCATTTCCTTGAGAGAACACTTAAGATCAGCATTGATAAGGACAGCCTTGTAAGAGGTGCTCTCCTTCACGATTATTTCCTTTACGACTGGCACGACAAGACTGTACCTGGCAGAAGAGTTCACGGTTTCACACATCCCACTACGGCAAGAAAGAATGCTGAGAGAGATTTCGGTCTCAACGATCTCGAGAGAGACATTATCTCCAAGCACATGTTCCCGGTTACACCTTTCCCGCCGATGCACCGCGAGAGCGTTATCGTTAACCTCGCAGACAAGTGGTGCGCACTTTGCGAGACACTTAAGCTCGACGTATCTTCCTACATCATTTACCGCGTTAACTTCAATATCGCACTTGCTGAGGGCGAGTATTCCATCGATTACGGCGAGACTAAAGCAGAATATTAATATATAATTCTGCCATGCGCGTAGAAAATCTCACAACTTTGATCTATATCACAAGGGGCACTGACTGCCTCTTTATCCGCAAGACCAGAAAAGGCGACATGAACCTTGATAAGTATCTTGGTATCGGCGGCCATTTCGAGTCCGACGAGACTGCTGAAGAATGCGTCCTGCGCGAGCTTTCCGAGGAGGCTTCGATCTCTTCTGACTCGCTCGAGAACTTCTCCTACAGAGGCCTTATAACCTTCATCTCAAACGAATATCCGACAGAGTACATGCATGTGTTCACGGCGTCAGTAGCTGATAACTTCGAACTCCCTGAGCGTGCCTGCGACGAGGGCGAACTTTGCTGGGTACCCTTATCTGACGTTTGTGATCTCCCGATCTGGGAAGGCGATAAGATAATGTTTGATTACCTTTTCGGCACCATGAAGGACTCAGGATTCTTCACGATGAAGTTCCGCTACGAAGGCGACAGGCTCGCCGAGCACAGCGAGACAAGCTGGTAAAGCGCTGAATCATGTACAACTTTTCGCCTAGCTAAAATTGGAAAACTGCTAGCAAAAAAACTGGATTTTGAAGAATTCCAGCTTTTCGCCTAGCTAAAAAGCTGAAAGACATAGGCAAAAAGTTGACTCGTCCCTTAACCCTGTTATCCTGTTGTCATGCTTTAAAGAGTGTGTTATATTACCCGCAGAAATCTTACAGAAAGGCAGATCTCATATGCATTGGATTACACCCAACATTCATCTTATGTTCGGTTCCGTAAAAGTGTCCTATGGGAGAAGTCTGCCTATTTACAGGTAATTACACCATAAATTCATTCGGAAATAGATGACTTCTCCTTTGTTCAAAGATGATCAAAGGAGTTTTTTATTTTATGTCAAAACCAAATATCAAAAGGCAGCTTGGACTGCTTTACATATCGAACTTTTTATTCAACATCTCAATCGCAGGAGCTGCATGGGTACTTCTTCTCGTGTCCGACGGATATTCGCTTAT
>CACZML010000111.1 GCA_902782235.1 Oscillospiraceae bacterium | reverse complement strand
TTTCGCATTTTTAAGGGCAGATCGGCCTTAACCTACAGACACTTTTGGCTTTTGATTCAATTTTGTCGGTAGATTCCCATTGATTTCGGCTTTCTAACACCAAAACCTACAGACAAAAACTTTATTTTTCATTTTTTTGTCTGTAGGTGCACCCGCACACCACCTTCTCATCCACACAAAAGGCTGCCTCATGAAGAGACAGCCCCTGTATTTTTAAATTGTGCAAATAGCTTATCCGATCGTTATCTGTATCTGCGGTTTCTCACCGACCGCATTGTTCTCAGCTTCCACCGTTATGATATAATGATCTGCCTGAAGAGAGACATTGTAAGTGATCATACGGACCATGCCCTTGGGAACAGGTGCATTGATGATGTTGCTGCCCTTATCGCCGTCGATCCTTACTTTATAATCACCTTCAGCATTCATTATGGTTACGACTACGGTAGCGTCGCGGTCTTCCCCGACTGTGAAGTCGATCATGGAATTATCCTTATCATCAGCTGTGACCAGATAGCCGATGGTTGTGCTGAGGATCATGTTCTTCTTAGCGTTGCCGGCATTGATCATGAAGCCTCCGACAAGAAGCGCAGCCGCCATTACTCCGGCATAAAGGAATCTGATCTTCTTGTGACCCTCGGGATATACGAGCATAAGACCCAGAGTGATGAGGATTGGAGAAGCAAATCCAATGACCATGTATGTTCCGATGACAGCGGAATAATCCACTGTTGCAGAAGATGATACAGCAGCACCGTTCTGTCCGAGAGCATAAGAGATGGCTACTGAGATAAAGTTGTTTGTGAAGTGCATGATCATCGACAGGATGATATTGTTCTTCTTTACAACAACATAGCTGAGGAACAGGCCGAGAGTCATTGTGGTAAGGAATCTTAAAACGGACATGTGATTGATTCCAAAGAATATACCCATGATGAGAACGATGACCCAGTCATGCTTAATGCCTCTGAAGTTGCTCAAGATAGCTCCTCTGTGGATCGCTTCTTCACAGATTGCAGGAAGCAGGGCAACGATAAGAACTGCCAGAGGGAAATTAAGATTTCCGAAGATGAATGAGTTCAGTTCGCCGACCTCAGATGCAGCCTGCGGGAAGATGATGGCTGTTAATGCAACGAGCATCAAAGATACCGGGAAGATTCCCAGAACGAGAAGAATGCATCCGATAACTTCTCTTACCTTTACCTTCTTTACCGGGAATACTTCTTTGATCTTAACCTTGCGGATAAGACAGTAGATCACTGCCATAGCCAGGAAGGCAAGTTCGGTAATTACAAGACCCGGTATTCCGAGATTCTGCTGGAGCGGTGCGCATACTAAGATAAAGAATGCCATCACTACTCCAAAAAGGACGAATCCCATCCAAGGGCGCAGTCTGCCCTGATCACTTAATTTTTCCATAAGTAACTCCTCCACATTTGCGGTTTTAAATTGTTTGAAAGATAACGTTTATTCGTGTATCGTGCGTTCTTTTTTGAGCTTTCCCATGTTCACGAAAATCCTGACCGTAGCGATCGTTGCCAGCGTGAACAGTACGAACATTGATATCGAGCATATAAAGTTTATCGGCGAGAAGTAATCCCTTCCAATTGCACACCAGAGGTTAAGCAGAGCGGCAAAGAGTGTCATTGCCATAACGAAGATCATGTATCCGCTCATTGCCTTCATTCCGTTGATCTTGGAGTCGATATCAGAGAATAGATCGATCCCGTCAGGGTAATCAGCCTTGAGTGCTCTTGTGTATACCCAGCATGCACCGGGATAGTTGATGAAGCATACAACTTTGATTCCCATTTCCTCTAAGAACTTCATATACTTTCTGTTCTCTTCGCTGTCTGCCCAGCCCTTAAGAAACAGCGTTTTGTATGTATAGAGGTCAGCTTCTGTTTCTTCGAATTCGAATGTCAGCCTTCCTGCATGTTCAAGAGAGTATCCGTGTGAAGCCATCTCATTGATCCAAGCCTGTTCTTTCTCGAGCTGCCAGACCCAAAATATTTTATGAATGACTCTACGCATTTTCAGTTTCCTCCCAATATCCTCTTACCGTTATCAACCAGTTCTGAGAGCCTGTCCAGTTCTTCCTTGAGTACTGCCTGACCGTTCTTTGTGATCACGTACTCTTTCTTACGGCTCTCCGGGTTCTCCGGCAGGGCATCGATCCATCCCTTCTCCACGAGCGAATTAAGCGCTCCGTACAATGTGCCTGCTGCAAGCTTTACACGCCCGTTCGACAACTCTCCCACGTTCTGGATTATTCCGTATCCGTGAAGCGGTTTCTGAAGCGACAACAGTATGTAAAAGACTGCTTCGGTTAACGCTAACTGTGGCATTTCCTTTATCCTCCTTTATATCGGCTTCCGATATATCGTAGCCCGAGTATATCGCCTCCCGATATAGTTGTCAAGTAGGTGTGGTGAAAATTTTTTCGCGCGCCGCGGACAGTGCAAAAAAGTGACACGCTGGAAGGGCCATTTCGTGTCACTTCGCAGCAATATCGCCGGAATTGCAAAAAAGTGACACGTTCTGAAGCCAAAACGTGTCACCTGTACGCACTATTTAATTATTTAACAACGATCACTCGTAATACATCGATATGATGTCGTAGGATTCCAGCTTGAACGCTTCGATGTCCTCGCTATGAACATAAAGTCTGCACAGAATGACAGTATAACCATCGACTGTATAGTTGTCGTACGTCGCTTCGCAAAGTCTGGTGGCAATGAGCTCGTTTACAAGGCTTTCGACCTGCTGGTCGATCTCGAAAACAAGCACCAGATCCTTGTTTCCGGGCTGATAGTTCTGGATCGCACCATAGACTGTCCATCTCATGTCGTCTTCGGTATAGCCGATGTACGGGAAGTCATTGCAGAGGCTTAAGATCTCTCTGGAATGCTCGCCGCCGATGTATGCGTGGACATGCGCATAAGTGTATTCGACGCAGGCCAGGACATCGTATTTATCGTTGGTGTTCGGACGGTTGAATTCGTTCTTCTTCATCTCGATATTTGGAGTCTCAGAGCCTGCAACGACATCTGCTACATATCTTGATACCGCGACGGAATAGTGCGGCAGCAGATACTCTGAATTAGGATTGTCTGCAAGGCGCTTAAGATACGAGAAGTGCGGGAGCATCATGAGGAGCAGGAGTCCCGAAGCAAAGTAAGGATAGAGTTTCTCTGCACCTTCGCGCTTTTTCAAAATGAACTCGAATGTGGCGAAAACACCTTCCGTGATGAGTATGCACATGAACGGTGCGGCAATGAGGATTCTGAAGTCGTATGTGATCGTGATAATGCTTCCTGCAAACGGGATCGCAGCAAGGAAGATCACGCCGATCTCTTTCCTCTTAAGAAGAACAATGATTCCGATGATGAGGAATACCACGAGATACCAGCGGAGCACGGGGCTCTCGTTAGAAAACTGCCTGTATCCGGAAGTCTGCGCAAATACCACTTCCTTCAAGATATCAAGGTTCTCGGAAACGACCTTGAAGCCTTCATTATGGAGCCTCTCGAAGAACTCTTTAGTAAGTGCGGATTCCCTGTAGCTGTAGAGCTTCCAGTGCGTGAACATATATGTATAAAGTGGCGTCGTGGCGACGAGATAACCTGAAAGGATCGCAAGTACGGAAGTAATGAATGAGGCTATGTTTTCGCGTTTTTTA
This sequence comes from Oscillospiraceae bacterium, assembly GCA_902782235.1. Classification (GTDB taxonomy): domain Bacteria; phylum Bacillota; class Clostridia; order Saccharofermentanales; family Saccharofermentanaceae; genus Saccharofermentans. The sequence continues at coordinate 2,006 of CACZML010000111.1, read as the reverse complement.
ATGAGGAGATAAACGAGAACTACAACGCCGGTCGCAATAAGGCCGTAGATATACTGCTTGCCCATGATCGCGCTCTCCATCGTAAGGCCCGCGAAGACGCCGCCTGCAACTGCGGCCAGAAGAGAATTTCTCTTGAACGCACGGACGATGAAATAAAAAGAGATCATCAGGAGCGGTCCGCAGATCGCATATCTGTGGCCCATGTAAACCTGCGTGAAATTGAGCGGCATGAAGTTTAAGAAGATTCCTGCTGCGCCTGCAAGGATAGGATCTTTCTTAAGTTCGTAAGCTGTCAGCGTCGTGAAGAGCACGGTGATGAAGCCGAGGAAGATAAGGCCCACATTGAAGACCAGAAGGTTATAGCCGAAGATCTTAAACAGGATCGTGATGTAGTAATGGAATACGAGTTCGCGGCTGATAAGGCCGATGTTCTCGTCCCAGAAGATCAGTTCGAATCTGTTGCTCGTAAAGCACATTTTCCTGGCGTCGAAAATATCCCACGCGCCGTCATCGAAGAGTCCGTAAGTGTTCCACGGCGCATTACTGAAGTTATAGAAATGCGTAAAGAAATAGACCACTGTGACGACCAGAAGAACGATTACAAACGGGTCCTTGATGCTGATCTTCTTGAACTCAATCGTTCCGAGTTTTCTGAAAGATATAAGGAGAAGTGCGATCGCAATGGGCCATGTGAAATATGTGATGAAATTATTGGTCAGGACATTAAGATACATCAATAATGTGACCGCGAAATTGATCACGGCAAGGATCATTGATGCCAGAAACAGCTTGCGGTCGAGCTTTTCTATACTTCCCTTATCGATCAGCTTCACACCCATACATGACTCCCCGTTGCATATTTAATACAAGAAGTATAACAGTAAAAACGACTTATGGCATTTGAGAATTCTGTGCTTATTTCCCGCGCCACGTGAGAGCCACTGGTGTATAATCCTTCCTAAAAAGGACTAAAAGACATGATGAAAGCACTTATTATTAACTGCAGCCCCGTCAGAACAGGCGCCACAGCCGAGATCGCCAAGATCATTGAAGGCGAGCTTTCCACACGTTACAACACAAAGAGCATCTGCATAGACGATTATTCTTTTGCATTCTGCAAAGGATGCCGTTCATGTCACAAGACGGCGTCCTGCGTAATGCCTGACGCACAGGTCATCAGAGACATCATGAATGAATTTGATCAGGCCGACATTATCGTATCCGTCGCTCCCTCCTACTGGGCAGACATTCCCGGCCAGTACAAAGCCTTCATCGACAGATGCACTCCCTGGTGCAACACTCATGAGCCGCACGCCACGATCGCTTCCGGCAAGAAGGGCTACGCAGTCGCTCTGCGCACCGGTCCCAACATGCCCGAGTGCGAGCGCCTCATCGGCAGCATCGAACACTTCTACGGGCATCTTGAGATAGAGCGCTCAGGCCACCTCGGCCTCACATCTGTCGAGTACAAAGCAGATGTTGAGCCAAGGAAGGCTGAGATATTAGAGTTCTGCAATATGATCTAAAGATCACATATTCACTTCCCTGTCAGCGACAGATTCAGCAAAGGTGCGGTCGTGCTCAACGAACAGCATCGTTACGTTGTTGTCCTTGACCAGGCGCTCGATCTCCTGGCGCATATAGACGTCTATATAATTCAAAGGTTCGTCCCAGAGATAGAGGTCCGCGTGCTCGCACAGGGACAGGGCGATCATGACGAATTTCTTCTGCCCCAATGACAGCGCGGAAACGTCTCTGTAAAGCATCTCCTTCGTAAATCCCATCTTGATCAGGATCGTCGAAAATATCGTCTTGTCGCACCCGCGCTCACCGGCAATATCGTAAAGAGTTCCTGCAAGAGAAGACGTATCCTGGCCAACATAAGAGATCTTCAAACCCGGCGCGATATAGATGTCGCCTGAAGCTGTGATCCCTTCATCTTCGCCAAGGCCAGCAAGATACTTAATAAGAGTGCTCTTTCCACATCCGTTCCTGCCCTGCAGGGA
>CACZML010000110.1 GCA_902782235.1 Oscillospiraceae bacterium | reverse complement strand
CCATTCCATCTTTCCTTCATCGGAAGAAATAAGGTCTCCGCAATAATCTGCAGACTTAAACAATAAGACAATGTATCGTCCGTTTTCGATAGGGAACTGTTTGATTCCGACCAGATGAGGATTGCTAATGGTCAGCCCGGTTTCCTCTTTCATTTCCCTTACAACTGCGTCTACAAACGATTCACCGGGTTCAACATGTCCTCCGGGCAATGTATATCCTTTCCAGTCTTCCTTAATTCTGTTCTGCATTAATATTCTGTTTCCGTCCTCTATAAGGCACAAAACAGTCAGTTCAACATTTTCAGTACTATGTCCCATATTGATTGCCTTCCATTCCCATTAGCCCGTTAATAACAATTACATTCATTCGTTATTCCTTAGTTTACTTAATTCTTGATTAATTAGTCTTACCCGACTAAACTAAAACATTTCTCTCCTTATTCTTCATATCTTTCTCTATGATACTTTTTCTTCAGCATTCTGATATTCAACGCAACGAAAACGGCAAGCACAACAGCCGGAATAAGAATAATTAATATGCGGGGCATATGTGCAGAAGGCGCTCCGCGAAGAGTGTAGTTAACGGGCAGATCGGCTTTCATCAAATCGTTTGCAGATATTACTTCAATAATGTTGTAATCAAGATTTGAAAGCGGATAATCCTCTGCTATGTACAATTGCTGATTTTCATCGTATATGAAAATAACAGAGCAATTGAACCCATAAACATCAACTATCCTGATATCAGAAACAGACAGGCCCTGGTCTTCATTCTCAATGTATTTCTCATACGCATGGCTGAACGCGCCATCATCCGGAAAGTATGTCCCGTGGGTAATATTACGTCCCTGCTTGAGTTTCGCACTTGAATAAATACCGGTAATCTTGTCAATAGGAATACCAGGTCCAACGGGTTTGGAAAATTCAATTATGCAGCCAATAAGAACCAGCGCAACGATGGAGATAATAAACAAAACTGTTATTATGACTTTCTTTTTCATCTTGTTGCCTATACTGCTAATTTACAAGTCTAACTCAAACTCTTTATAACACTTACCGTTATGCCTTCCATCTTGGACACCTCGAAAACATCCGTCCGGGCCTGATTATGAGCGGGCATCCTTCCTGAACTGCGTCGGCGACTTGCCGGTCGCTTTGCGGAAGACTTTGTTGAAATAATTGGGATCTTCGAAGCCGAGGCGCTGCGCTATCTCGAAGACGGGGAGATCTGTGTCCGAGAGCCAGTATTTCGCGAGGTTCATGCGGTGCTCGGCAAGAAAGGTCATGCAGGTCATACCGGTCTCTTCTACGCAGACCTTGTTCAAGGTATTGCGGTTCAAGTTGAATTCCGTTGTGACCATCTCGAGGGTGATCTTCTCTCTGATGTGGTTGTTGAAGTAGTCGTAGAGGCGTGAGACAAACGCGGTATTGTTCTCTCCGGTGGTGCTGTTGTTGATGAAACAGTACTTTAGCTTGAAGAGCAGTTCGATGAAGTAGGATCGCGAGCGGCAGGGCCAGTAACCGTCAACGGAAAGTTTGAGCTCTGCGTCGAGTTTCTCGATGATATCGACCATGTCCGCGAGTGACCGGGGTATAAACGATGCCGCCTTGGGAGATTTAGAATCTTGGAAGATAAAGTTCCTTACGAGCAGGTAGTCCTGATAGAGCGTCGAGCCATCAATGTTTTCAAATTCGCGCGAATAAAGACGCTCGTAGGTGAACGCGTCGTTGATGATGTAAGGCTTGAAAAATATTATGTACGCTTGGTATTTGGATTCCTTCTTGATCTTGAGGACGTCCCTGTCGGACAGGTAGATCGCAGATGGTGCCTTAAGTTCCATCAGATTGCCGTTAAGTTCTATAACCAGGTTGCCCTTGCTGAGCAATATGAGCTTGCAGTGCTCGTTGTTATCAACATACGGGAGTTCGTTCTTGAACTTGAATACGACAAGATCCATGAGAATCTCGTAACCGCAGTATTTACGCAATGTGTATAACTGTTCACCCATATGCCGATTATAACAAAGCGTTGGTAAAATTTGCACGGTCTGTGCAGATTTTACAGATAAACCGTGACGATATTCCATTCCGGAAAAGCATGCCGAAGGTCAGAATAGAGCTAACCAAAGAACAGGAAGGCAAAAATATGAAAAGAACAGCTCTATATAAAACGATGATTGCAGCAGGCATGGCCGCATCGATGCTGGTGGGTACAGCAGGATGCTATGCGACGGATAAGCCTGATATGACTTCATTCTCTCAGACGGAATCTGTAACAGAAGCATCATCTGAAGACACGCAGGCCGTAACTGAAGCTACTAAACCGGTTGTCGTTGATTCAGGTGTTGATTACCTTGAAGGTTATAAGAAGTTTGAATTAACATCCACGGATCTTGAGAACGGCGTCTGGGCGGATATTATCTCAAACGCCCGCGGAAACAATTCGTCACCCGAGCTCTCATGGGAACCTGTAGAGGGTGCTGCGGAGTATATCGTTTACATGGTTGATATGAACAGTCCGGATCTGGTCGTATGCACCTTCCTCCACTGGAAAGCCAGCGGTATTACGGTAACTGAACTTCCAGAAGGATGGGCACCCTCAACTGATTATATAGGTCCCAATCCGGGGTCTGGCGTAACTCATATCTATGAGGTATATGTTGTGGCCCTTAAGGAACCTGTCGAAAGACTTAAAGGCAGTGTCAGAGCTCTCAATCCCAAATTCAAAGACTTCATCCAGGGACTGGATACCGACAGCGCAGGCAACACCGGAAACATTCTGGCATACGGCAAGATATCCGGAACCTTTACGGGTTAAAGAGAGTCGTCTCTATAATATTTTAATGTGCCCAAGCCCATGGTGTTCTCCAAGACTTCAAGAGATGTTCCGCAGCTGTAGCAGTGCTTAAGTGAAGATGTTGAGACGGCACCGCAGTTAGGGCAGACGTTGCGGTAACACTTCATGGGAGAGCCTGCTTTTGCAATCAGATCGGCCTCGATCTCATTTGCCAGTTTTAAGGCGCATTTATAGAGGATGTTGTCCCTGACAATGACGAAGATAAAACTTAAGATTGGACATGCTAAAGCTAAAAAACATGGTGTATAGAATATGATTGCTCTTAACTCGGCAATTTCTGTACCTGTACCCATGCCGGCGAAAAGCGAAGATACAGCATTATCTAAAAAGATATTCAGGACGAGGATCGCTGTGGATATAGCAAGCCATACACCCGGTTGAAGCCATATGATCCCCGGCTTGCTCTTCATGACATTTAAGACTTCCTGTCCGTTTTTCGCACCCTGTTCCGAAACAGAAAATGCTATGCGGAAACTCTCCCCGTCATCGCCGGCCCAGGTAAAATTGCTGCCGGCTCTTTTATTGGTATACTTTCTGCTGAATACAGCCATTTCGGATGCGCCGTAACGGCGGATTTCTGACAGTGCATACGTCCTTGGAGCCTGTATATAGCTCGGAATAAACAAAAGTCCTGCCACTACGTAAATGGTGGCATTTACCGGGTCAAGGCCGGGAAACTCTCTATTGTATATCCCATATCCGAGCGCAAAGATCGCAAATGGCACCACGATCCAAATCTCGCTTAATATTCTTATCAAGGGGTCTCCGTGCATCTGTTACTCCGTTCACAAATACAACTTGATCAATACCACGGCGGCATAAGAATGCTCATGGCTATCACTGCTGCGATAACTATGCATACACATATAATGCAGATAACAGCCCATATGCTTTTACGATTGATACATTTTGCAATGATCGCCGGGATAAGCATAAAACAAGAAAGGAAAAACATTACGAATCCCATATTGACCGCTTTATCCGCTTCAACGCCTTCAGCATATAGAATGCCCCAGAAACAGCACGATAAAACCACCCATGCGGTCGATACTCCGCAAAGCACCATCGATCCTATCTGTTTAGGCTTGGAAACTTTGTTTTTTTCTTTTTCCGGGTCTTTTAAATATTCCTGGTAATACTGGTTATACGGATTGTCAGGGAAATTGTTTTTATCCGGAAATATATCTTTGTTCTGTTCCATTCTATCTGTCCTCTTATGTGCTCTTACACCATCATCATTATACAATGTTCTTGCAACCGTATGTCATTAAGCATGCAGATTTGATAAAATATCTTTTATATTGGAAGAGGATAGGGAAATGTCTGAAAACAGAAGTGTCATTAGCAGTGTTAATGTTACGAGCACGGACATTAAGTGTCCGGGTTGCGGTAATTCCATCGGCATAGGCTTCGATCCGGTCACCGCAACTTTATCATGTCCTTTCTGCGGATTGTCGACAAAGCTCCCGACACCTCAAAACGGTGCGGTTGCCGGAGAACTCGATTTCAACACAGCTTTACAGCGTGCGAGTGTTGATTGGGGCCGTTACAAGAAGCTCATCGTTTGCTCTAACTGCGGCGGCCAGACGGTCTACGATTCCGAACAGGTTACAGGTGCCTGTCCTTTCTGCGGTTCAACAAGCGTTGCACCCGCTGCCGAGAATGACCAGATAATGGTACCCAATGCCGTTATCCCTTTCGCAATTGGCAAAGAGCAGGTTCAGGATCTTTTTACCGGCTATCTGAAGAAAAAGAAGCTCCTTAAGAAGGGCGTGTTAGATTGCAAACTCGAAAATGTTGTCGGTATCTATCTTCCCTTCTGGACTTTTGATGCCTATACCGCTTCATCTTATACTGCATATAAACACACAGGCTGGAATGAGAACAGTGAGGAAATCACAGGAAGCTGGTATCAAGGCTTTGATGACATCCCGGTCTTTGCTTCTGACAGGCTTGCTAATCCGTTCATCTCAAAAGTTCAGGATTTTGACTTTACAAGCGCCGTTCCTTATTCATCGAAATATCTCGCCGGTATTCCTGCCGAGCGTTATACACTTGGACTCAATGAAGGCTGGGAACGCACAAAGAAGCTGATAACTGAAAAAATAAAACGCGGCATCCATTCCACCCGTTGCTATGGTGAGAAAATCTACACTAACTATTACAACGTTAAATTCAGATGCCTTATGGCACCTGTATATCTCGCCAAATACGTATACGGCAAAAAGACTTATCTCGTAGCCATCAACGGACAAACCGGCAAAACATGCTGCAAAGCACCTACGAAAATCGGCATGATAATTGCGCTCGTGTTAATTGCCGACGCATTACTCGGAGTCATCGGTTATTTGCTGTTTCTTTTGTTACTCAGCTATTTTAGTTCACTTTAGTTCGATTGATTTTGTTATCAGGGGCATCTTAGATAGGAGACACTTATGTATTGTAATAAATGCGGTTCATATATACCCAGCAAGCGCACAGTCTGCTCCAACTGCGGAGCTCCTGTGCCTGACCCTAATGCGCCGGCTCCCGTCGTTGAACCTGAGCCCGAGAAGCGTCCCAACGGAATAGCTGTAGCGGGACTCGTAATGGGAATACTTACTATTGTACTTTGCTGGTTCCCCGGAATTCCGTTCCTCACAGGACTTCTGGGTTTGATCTTCTCGATAGCCGGTCTCGCAAAGAAGAATGCCCGCTCCAAAGGCGCTGCGGTTGCCGGACTGATTCTGTCGATCGTAGGTGGAGCACTCAGTGTTTTCATGCTGTTTGCACTTCTCATTCCGGGCGTTGCCAAATATCTGGCCGTAGCCGAGGAAGCCAAATCGTCGTTGAGAACGTCGGGCGTTGTCTT
>CACZML010000109.1 GCA_902782235.1 Oscillospiraceae bacterium | reverse complement strand
CAAGACCTCTCTCGTCATGGCTCGTTACGATGAGCAGACGGCCGTTTAAGCGCTCTTTAATGAAGGTTATCGTTTTCGCGCGCGCTTCGTCATCCAGGCCTGTCAGAGGCTCATCAAGTATTACGCATTCTGATTCGTGAAGCATCGCTCTTATAACGGCGAGGCGTCTCTTCATGCCGCCGGATAATTCGCCGGCCTTCTTGTTCAGGGAATCGGAAGGGAGGAGCTCCAAGATCGCGGACGTAGCGTCTGTTACCGTGACGCCTTCATTTACCGCGAGGATGTTCGTTAATACTGTTTCTTTCTCGAAAAGTCTGTTCTCCTGGAAGCACACGGAAAAGCGCATTTCAGAAGGACGCAGGATCTCGCCTTCATCAGGCTCGAGAAGTCCTAAGATCAGGCGGATGCAGGTGGTCTTGCCGATGCCGGAAGGACCTTTGAGAAGATACATGCCTTCTTCAAAGCATGCGGAAAAACCGCTTAATACGGGCTTGCCGTCAAATGATTTACTGATGTTTTTAAGTTCGATCATTTGAACACCTTCTTTACCAGATACGAGATGAGCTTCTCAATTATGAACGCGCATAAGACCGCTGTGAAAGTCCATGCGAGCATGTCGGATGTTGCGAGATTGATCTTGGATAAGTACAGACCGTTGCCAATGGATCTTAAGGGCTGGCCCACGACCTCAGCTGTGATGCCGCCTCTGAAAGCCATGCCGATAGCAAGTGAGACAGCGCTCTTAACGTGCGGGCTTAATGTGGGAATGTAGATGTACTTGAACTTTTTCGCAGGCTTCATCTGATAGACAGTAGCCAGTTCAAGCATCTTGGGGTCAGTTACGAGCAGGCCCTCAAGCAGGTTCTTATAGAAGATCGGGAAAGATATGACCGATGATACGATTACCGTTACATAGTTGCTTCCGGCCCAGATAAGGGCAATGATGATGAAGCTTACGACGGGGATCGACTTGATCACGGATACAAAAGGTGACAGGAAGTCTTTTACGAGATTTATCTTGTATGAGAGGATCGAAAGGATCACGCCTGAGAGCATTCCTATGAGGAAGCCCATTAAGACTTTGCCTGCCGTGACACCTATGGAAAGGTAAAAGGAAGGTTTTGAACCAAGAGCGATCAGGGCTTTGAACGTGTCGATGGGGCCTGATAAGAGGACGGCGTTATTTACAACAAGAGATAAAACCTGCCAAATAACAAGCCAGATCAAAACGATCAAAGTTGTCCTGATATACTTCTTAGCTTTCATTCATTAATTGTTTTCTGTTGTCGTTGTCTCGGTTTCGTTGATAGACGGCTTGTAGAAGTAGAACTCCTTCGGCGGGAGCTTTCCGCCTACAGACTTCTCGTCGAACTTGTAAAGGATCTCAAGGAAAGCGGAAAGTGTATCCTTCATCGTCTGGCCTGAAGTGCATGTGACATTGCAGAGCGGGATTGCTTCCTTTGCAATTTTTTCATTGCCGATGATCTCCTTAGCAACAACGAGCTTAGCTGTCTTGTCGAGCTCTGTATAGCACTTCTCAACGCTCTCCTCGTGCTCCATGATGAAAGTAACAACTGCATCTCTGTGAGCTTCGAGGAACTCATTTCTTACGATAGTAACGCCTGTTACCATTCCTGTGCCCATCTTTGCAGCCCACTCATCTTCAAGAGTGAAAGCGATCTTGAGCTCAGGATTCTGTGCGCATGCAACAGTTGCGAAAGGCTGGGGAAGAACTGCGATCTTGGAAGGATCTTCAGCGAGGACTGCTGCAACCTCAGTAGCTTCAGACTTGAACTCCAGTTCAGCAGATGTGGCATTGTACTTCTGGAGAAGGACTCTAATTGAATATTCAGGTGTGGAGCCCTGGCCTGTAGCAAGTACAGTCTGTCCCTTGAAGTCTGCTACGCTTGTGATTCCCTTGTTGCCTGTTACGCAGCAAAGAACGCCGTTTGTGTTGATGTCGATAACTGAGACGCCGCCGTTTGTCTTGTTGTAGAGAACGGAAGCGAGGTTAACGGGGATGAGAGCGATATCGAGGTCGCCTGATACGACCTTGGCTGCGATCTCATCAGCCTGCGCTGACATCGTGAATTCATACTTGCCCTTGGACTGGCCCTTTGAAGCCTTGTCCATGAGGTTTACGATTCCGATCGTTGTAGGTCCCTTAAGGGAGCCGACTCTGACGGTCGTGTTGTCGATCATTTTACTTTGTGCACATCCTGCAAGCATTCCCAATGAGAGAACGGCAGTAAGCACTGTTGCGATAATTCTATTTTTCATAATATCTATCTTCTTTCTAATATAAAATCGCTCTGATTATACACTGTTATTCGACAATTGGCATTTCTGTTGTATTATTATCGCAATAAACGAAAATAAAGAGGATCGAAATATGTTTGGTAACGGTTTGTCTGATTTCGATATAAAATCACTCTTCGATACTACGACCAGATTAGGCCAGATCGTTGAGCTTCTTATCTATGCGGTTATCGCTTTGGTGGTTACCACGGTAATCCTTCTTATCTACGGCAAGTTCGTAAAAAACAGACTTAAAGCCAAGAACAATCTCACGATCCGTTTCACCCAGAACATCATAAGGGTCGTGATAATCCTCATTGCAGTTATCTGGGTCCTCGTAAGTTCCACGGCAACTACCGATATCGGTAAAGTCCTCTTCCAGGGAACTGCGATCTTAGGTGCTGTTTTCGGTCTTGCCGCACAGCCTGTATTAGGCGACTTCTTCAGCGGAATCGCCATCACACTTAACAGACCTTTCGAGATTGGCGACTGGATCGAACTCGAAAATGGTACGGCCGGCGTAGTCGCTGATATCACACCCAGACATGTAGTCTTAAGAAGCCTTGGCACAGTTGAGATCATCGTCCCCAACAGCAAGATCAATGCCCTTATGCTCAAGGACACGAGCTTTAAGAAACTGAGATCAGTAAAAATGGAATTCAATGTCGCTTACGGCACTGATGTAGATAAAGCTTCCGAAGTTATCAAGAATGAGATCATCAATTCAGAACTGACTGTTCCCGCAAAGAACGATGAATACAGCGACGTATTCTTTGAATCATTTGCCGACAGCAGCCTCGTTCTTTCTACGATCGTTTACTTCAAGCAGAGCACATCAGGCCTTGCAGTTAAGACCGACGTCAACAAGCGCATCAACGACGCATTCAATAAGGAAGGCATCGAGATCCCGTTCAACTACGTCAATGTGGTTATGCAGGGGAAGGATTAAAGTCTTTTCGGACGGGTGGCCGCATGGACTTAACTTCAAAAGAAGCCAGAAAGATCCTCAGAGATTATTACACATGGTATTGGGATAATTACTACGAGAGCAGATGGGAAGGCATGAGCGGACCGTTTGCCCGTCTTCTGGGTATCGATCCTTCAATGAACATGCACGATGCCATGAACAAGGCATTCGGTTATGACGATGCGAAGCCCTACCACGACAAAGTAGACCATACTCTTGATATCAGAAGAGGCATCGAAAAAGGTGTCCTCTCAGCGCCCCGCGATGTGAGTCACGATGAGGTGATGAAAGACCTTTCAAAGGCTTGGAAATCTCTTGATATCGAAGATGTTGTAAACGGTTTTCTTCACAGTCTCTCGACAGGGAAGAATCAATACAGGACGGCTCTTGCGAGTTATCTTTTCGCGCGCAGCATGCCAAAGCATGAAGCTAAGCGCGACTATGTGAGTGGTCTTAGCCACCTCAACGATGCCTGCCCTGTTTGCGGTTTGACGCTCGATGAGAATTACGTCAGCCATATTGAAGATTCATTCTCCAGATACACTCTCTACTATCCTCAGTGGCACACCATAAAGGATATGCAGACCCCGGATTATGCATTGTTCGATCTCAAACAGTTTAAGGAACTCCCCAAGGTTTCTTACACGAAGGAAGATGTTGAGATACTCGTAAATATCTTAAGGCTTGTTGGAAGCTTGGCTGATCAGAATAATTACACCGCTCTGCAAAAGCTCATTACAAGATCGAAGATAATCAATGCCACAGGCAACGAGATCAACGTGATCCTTGGCGTTTTGTCCGTGTGTGGTGTTTTGCAGACACCTGAGCACAGAGGATATGCAGATAAATTTACCAATATCTGTGACAGGGGTTTTGTAGGAATGGAGTCAGAACTCTTCTATCCGCTTTTCCATTGGCACGGCAGAAACGGCGTGGATAAAAAAGCTCTTGCGGACATTTTCCCTTCATGTGTAACAGAGGCATTAGATGCTGATAAAAAGGATGTCTCTTTGTCTGAGGTATATTCGAAATCAAAGACCAAATCGAAAACTCCCAAAGAAACCGGAGAAAGTCTCTTTACTGATGGAAAGCATTTGATCGAGTTAGATGACAGGATCAGGCATTATTACGGTCTGCAAAGGCTCGACCCTTCCTGGCATAAGGAAGTCAGATACTCCTGCCTCTATAATGATTACACAAGGACCGAAGTGTATTTTGAAGGCAACAGTATCAAGAAAGTCATAAGTGAAGCAGGCAGTGTGAAGGATGGCAGTTTCCGTGTATTTGATTACACCGAGAAAGACATGGTCGCCGAGACTGAAGACAGATATCTTCTCCTTCCCAAGACATCCAGAGGACGCAAGAAGCCGTGGACTCCGTCGCTCCTGGAAACATTTACATATATGGGAGCGTATCTTAATATCAATTTCGGAGGGCGGGATTTCTTCACCTTTAACTACCGGAACAATAAGAGACTGCCTCTGCCGGAGCCTGAAGAACTGAACGTGTCACGTGTAAGATCACCGATCGAATTTTATACATACACGGAAGCATATATCAGAAGTGTTCCTGATAACTACGAAGAAATATTGAATGATTATCTGAATTAGAGTCGGAAAACCTCAGTCTGTGATAACAACCTCTCCCTCAGCGCCCGGGATATCCCTGATGATATCTCCGACGTCAGGAACAGTAATGCGGCCTGACAGAGGGTTCTTTATGCTGATCACAGGTGTCGTGATCTCTGCCTCGACTTCAGATCTCTCAAATGCCAGATCGCAGTCGATCATCTCGCAGTTGATGAGCTTTAAGCCCTTGCAGTAACAAAGAGGCTGTGTTCCTTTTATAGTGCAGTTTATGAACGTCAGGTTCTCCGAATACCATGCTAAGTATTCGCCGTTGACGACGGAATCTCTGACAGTAACGTTTTTCGCGTGCCAGAAAGCGTCTTTGGTATTGAGGACGGAATTTGTGACTTCCACATTCTCGACATACTGGAAAGAATATTTGCCCGTGAGCCTGAAATTATCCATGACGATGTCAGAAGACCTCATGAGGAAGTACTCTGATTCCGCTGTTGTATCAGTCATTTTAAGGCCGTGGACCGACCAGCCGAACTCGGGCGAGATTATGCCTGAAGATGTGATCGTGACCTTGGAGCATTCTCTGAGAGCCTTGATGCCGTGGAGCTTGGAGCCTGAGATATCGATATGGTCCGAATACCACATGGAGGCCCTGCATTTATCGGTCATCTCAGAATTTCTTATCGTGAGTCCGTGAACGTGCCAGAAAGGGTATCTTAAGTTGAAGTAGGAGTCTTCTACAACGACGTCGGAGCTCTCTTTTAAAGCGCTCTCGCCGTCGGCGGGACCGTCAAATTTACAGTTCCTGACCATGATGCCGCAGCTCCCGTAAAGGGCGCGTTCGCTGTCCATTGTCTGGTTCTCTACTACCCGCATA
>CACZML010000108.1 GCA_902782235.1 Oscillospiraceae bacterium | reverse complement strand
GAACAATATGTGTTCCTACTATCCATGCTGCATTCTTTGCAACTTTATTACTGCTCATTATCCTGCCTCATTTAAGTTCTTATATGTTCTCGAAAAGACTTAAGTACTCATTATACTTCAGTCCTGAATCGTACTGTTTTGCGCGTTCTGTGCATGCTTCTTTGGTGTACTTACCACTCTCGCACATGGAGATGACCGCCTGCTCTACGCTTGCTATGTCTTCATTCATTAATACAACGCCCGTCGCTTCATCGACCATCTCAGGGCTTCCGCCTGTATTAAATGTCAGCACGGGAGTGCCGCATGCCAGAGATTCCATATTTACTGTCGGGAAATTATCTTCTCTTGTCGGAATGAAGAACACGTCCGCAGCAGTATAAAGCTCTGCAAGCTCCTTCTGGTTTGAAGTCCTGTGGATGGAGATTATGCCCTCAGGAAGCTTCTTATCGACTTCGTCATTGGTGCCGACAAGAACGATCTTATATCTGTCATCAAGGCGCTTGGAAAGTTCAATGAACACATCTAAGCCTTTTCGCACTTCCCAAACAGAAGCAACACCCAAAATGATCTTCTTATCTTCAAGGTTGTGCTTCGTTCTGAAGTCGCTTTCCGTGGGCTTAAACACGTCAAGATTGATCCCGTTATTGATCACCTTAACAGGATAGTCCTTAAGGAAAGACTGCTTTACAAGATCTGCAAGCCACTGTGAAGGAGTAACGATCGTAAGGTTCTGCCTGTCTTCCACTTCTCACAGCCGACGGCCGTGAAGTAAGGACACTGGCCGGTGAAAGACCAGCAGTCGTGAAGGGTCCATACGACCTTCTTATTATTCTTCTTGATATAGTCGAAGAGCATCGGAAGATTTATATAACAGTTGTGAAGGTTGTGAATGTGGATAAGATCAGGATCGAACTTCTTGACCTTGCGGAGGAAGTTCCATGTCGAGATCTTCGAATAACATCCGTTGTTGCCGGTCTTGCGGTAAAGCTTCTTATGGATGTTGTGAGAGACCTTGTTGCCTATATAGATGCAGTTTTTGTCCTTGTCCTTATTGCGGCGCGCGTAAAAGCTGCAGATCACTTCGTGACCTTTCTTTGTCGCAAGATCTGCAATCTGAAGCATTATGTGACCTGTGCTTCCGAAATTGACCTGATTGATCTCAAGGATTTTCATCTTCGCTCTACCTTACCGCATATTTAAGCACGACTTACGTTATTTAAAAGTGGTCATTTCCAGAACATTTGTGGCAAATGCTTGTAATGCTGCTGTTCCACGGGAGGAAGCTGCATATAGTCGCCAAATGCATTAACGAGGCTCTCGTCCGTTCCGGGTGCCCAGAACTCGCCGTCCTCAAACTGGATCTTTCTTAAAGGGAATATCGAATCTCTTCTTACGACTTCCCTCTGGCCGTATCCCCAGACGAGAACGGCAACAAATTCGGACTTATCGAAGTCGTACTTCTTGGCATGTTCGATCGTCCTTCCCGTGTGGTAATGCTTGATGTGGAATACCTTGTAGAATGCCTTGATGAGATTGATCTGCATTCTTCTCTTAGCTGAGCGCTTGGAAGGATCGATAAGCGTAGCACCGATCTGCATCGCCTGGCAGCGCTTCATGTAGCTTACTCTGGACTTACGCTTTTTCTCATCTGACGGAAGTCCGTCCATGGGGAAGATATCGATATTAATGCCGAATGTCTCACCGAAATCAGCATTCTCTTTTACTTCAGTTCTTATGTCGTATACCTTGCCGAACGGGAGCAGCGCCTTGTTATCCTTGCGCCATGTGTAGACGTCCAGGTTCTCACACTTGAACGTGTCCATGAACTTCTCATAGTCAGCTCTCGGCATGCAGATATCGATGTCATCGTCCCACGGAATAAAGCCCTTGTGCCTTATGGCGCCAAGATATGTTCCGTAGTAGATGAAGTAACGGAGGCCGTTCTCATCGCAGAACGCCGCTACCTTCTTTAGGA
This sequence comes from Oscillospiraceae bacterium, assembly GCA_902782235.1. Classification (GTDB taxonomy): domain Bacteria; phylum Bacillota; class Clostridia; order Saccharofermentanales; family Saccharofermentanaceae; genus Saccharofermentans. The sequence goes on along the minus strand of CACZML010000108.1, from coordinate 4,862 downwards.
TCTCCAGCTGGATCTTTTTCGCTTCTTCAATGGATATTTCTTTCATCATTTCCCACTCTCACCCTTGTCTAATATCTCTATCGATGTGTCTACGACCATGTCCGGCGTAGCATCGTCATATGCTTTTCTAACGAGCTCGAAATCAACCCGTTTACCGCAATTCTCGTACATCCATTCACGTATCTTATCAGTCTCTTCAGCAACCTTATCCTGACGCACGCAGAGCACCAACGGATATTTCTGAAGAAGCCCGTATGAGAGTTCTTCTTCCGTGAAATAGAAATAAACGATCGGATAGCCTGACGCAACGCTCTCGAAGATCTTGCTTGAGACGATCTCCTTATCGCGGTTCGCAAGGATTATCTGGATATTTGCAGCAGCGTAATAACGGTCTGCCTCGACCTTGCCGACACTGCCGTAAAACTTGATCGCATCAGGATTTGCAGCAGCTGCCTTCTCAACATCTTCAACGCCGTTACCCCTTGCGAAAACATGAAGGCTGACATCCTTATCTGTCTCACCTATCTTGGAGAATGCCGTAAGCATAGCCTGCGGAGGTCTCATCTGATGGTTGATCTCACCCTGATAGATCGCGTTGATCTTTGTAGCGTTCTTCAATGCCAGAGGCTCAACCGCACTGTGCTTTACGACCAGCGGGTGCTCAACTCTCATGGCATTGTCTCTCTTGCGCTTGTCGAAGTACGGCTCCCAGTTATCGATGTAGTAGATCATGGAGGAGTAGTCGAAGACTTCCTTCTCGAACTTCTCGGCGCCCTTCTGCTTGAGTTTCCAAGTCCATGTGAAGCGGAAGAAATCCCTGCTCTCACTGTATCTGTCGTAGAGTACCGGGAAGAGCGGAATATTGTGCTTGCTGCAGAACTGATAGCCTGCCTTTACGCCTTCTATCGGAAGACAGCAAGGAACGACCGCATCGATCTTAAGACCGTTGTTATAGAGCTCTTCAAGCTTGTTGTAATAAGCCTTCGTGAGCTGTTCTTCCATGCCGCTCTTGGTAAAGAGCTTGCTCAAAGCCCAGTATGTTTTATTCGCAGCGATCCTGAATCTGCCGTAAAGAGACTTCTCATTGAGCCTTCTTCGCATCTCAAGATCCTTGGTCCTCTTGCTCGTAACACGGCAGATCTTGTGGCCTTCGTAGAACTCGTCGGTCTCTTCGCCGTTGGGGCTTCTACTGATCATGTAAACGTTATGTCCTTTGCTGACATAGCAGTTCGCGATCTGATGTATGCAGTTGCCGGTAGCAGAGAAGTTAGGATAGTAACTGCCGCTTACCAAAACGATATTGTATGCCATGTTAATCCTTCTCCCCTGCCTTCAATAATCCTTCGTAAAAATCTGTGAGCATGCTGCCTGAACCTGCTCTCGAATAGGGGCTTTCCCTCAAGATCTTATTGCCGCTCGTGCGGTCGATATTCTTCTCAAGTGATGCGATTATTGCATCTGCCCATTTGCTTATATCTTCTTCAAGCGGAATAAACTGAACGTCTCCCGTGATGTTAACTTCTGAAGGGAAATTGTTTGAGATAACACAAGGAAGACCTGCTGCTTCAGCTTCAATGCAGGCAAGGCCGAAGCCTTCGCCCTTGCTCGGAAGGAAGAAAGCATCCATAGCGTGGTAAAGGTCCTTAAGATCTTCACGGCTTCCGAGCATGCGGATCTTAGCAGATAAGCCCTTTTCCTCAATGCAGTTTTTTGTCTGCTCATCAAGAGGACCGCTTCCGATCCACCAGTATTCGATGTCGTCGCGCCTCTTCAAGACTTCTTCCATGACGTTAACTGCAAAGATAGGATTCTTTGCTTCAGCAAGTCTTCCGACAGTTGCGACAACGTACTTTTTGGTAACGTTCTCACTGGCGCGGACCTGCTCACGCTTCGCTGCGTTGAACACATAATCATCAGTGTCGATGATATTCGGAATGATCGTAAAGTCCTTATCGCCGAACATCGCCTTGCCGGCAACGGAAGAACACGCGGTATAGCAGTTAGCCTTCTTGATGAGCATCGGCAGGAGCATCCTGTTGATCTTCTCCTTAAGGCCTGTCTCACCGAGATTGATCGCATGGGAATGAAGGATCCTTACGGGGACCTTTTTCTTCGCATAATTCATTATCGGCAGTGACTTCAAGATGATGTTGTCGTGGATGATGTCGTAGTCGTGCTCGGCGATGACTTTTTTCGCGAGCTTGATATGCTTGATTGGATGCTCGAGCAACGGGCCTAAGAAATATACCTCCGAACCGTTAGATCGAACTTCATCTATATATGGGGAATCGACGTAAGACAGAGTAACAAAGTCGATCTGAACCTTATCTGGATCAACGTTGCGGTAATAATTCATGGCAAAGTTCGTAACACCGCTAGAGACGCGGAGATTCGGAACCATCATGAGCACTCTGATCTTGCCGTCTTTCATTTATACCTTCTCGAAAAATGTATCAGGCCTGTCAGGATTAAAGATCTCATTGCAGGTCATGACCGTTACAAGATCTTCAGTGTCAGACAGATTGATAATGTTGTGTGTCCAGCCGGGGATCATGTGAACAGCTTCGATCTTATCGCCGGAAACATCGAACTCGACGGTCTCGCCGGTGTTGATGTTGCGCTCCTGGATAAGTGCATGCCCCTTAACGACGATAAAGAGCTCCCACTTGGAATTGTGCCAGTGCTGGCCCTTTGTGATGCCGGGCTTGCTGATATTGATCGATACCTGGCCGCAGTCCTCAGTGTGAACGAGCTCGGTAAATGAGCCCCTGTCGTCGACATTCATCTTCAGCGCATACTTGAACTTGTCTGCGGGAAGATATGAAAGATAAAGGCTGTAGAGCTTCTTTGCAAAAGATCCGTCCGGCATCTTGGGCATCATGAGGGTCTTGGGCTGAGCCTTGAACTGCTCTAAGAGATCCACGATCTCGCCGAGAGTAACCTTGTGGGTAACGGGTACATAGCAGAAGCGCCCGTCTTCTTTAGCAACTGTCTCAACGCCGTCGAATTCGCAGTGCTGTTCCTTGCCTTCAAGAAGGTCGAACATGCCTTCAACGAGGTCATCGATATAAAGGAGCTCAAGCTCTGTTGAACGGTCGTTTACAGTGAATTCCTCATCGTTTGCAACAGCCCAGCAGAATGTGGATACAGCCGAGTTGTACTTCGGTCTTGAGTGGCCCATGAGATTAGGAAATCTATATACAGCAACCTTAGCGCCGGTCTCTTCACCATAGAAGAAGAACAGGTCCTCGCCGGCCTTCTTGCTGCGGCCGTACTCGGAATCGCCGAAGCGTCCTGACAGTGTAGCCTGGATAGAAGAACTAAGCATAATAGTTGCTTTGTTGTTGTGTGCCTTAAGCGCCTCTAAAAGCTCGCTCGCGAAGCCGAAGTTGCCCTTCATGAATTCCTCAGGGTCCTTCGGGCGGTTAACGCCTGCGAGGTTAAATACGAAGTCGCAGTCTCTGCAGTAATTGTCGAGATCTGCAGGAGTTGAATCGATGTCGTATTCGTAGATCTCATCGATCTGAATTCCCGGTCTGGTCTTGTTCTTGCCGTCCTTGATGTTCTTGAGATTATTTACAAGAGCGGTACCGACCATTCCTTTCGCGCCGGTTACAAGGATCTTCATGAATCCTTCCTCCAGACCATCTTGTTTACTACGCCGACGTAAGACTGAATGATCTTAACGACTTTGTCAGATACATTCTCATCTATGTAATCCGGAACAGGGATTCCGTTGTCGCCGTTCTTGACCATCTCTACGGCTGTGTCGACTGCCTGGAGAAGTCCCGTGGTGTCGATGCCTGAGAGAATGAAGCAGCCCTTGTCGAGCGCCTCAGGACGCTCTGTGGAAGTCCTGATGCATACTGCGGGGAACGGATTGCCGATCGATGTGAAGAAGCTGCTCTCTTCAGGAAGCGTGCCTGAGTCAGATACGACTGCGAAAGCATTCATCTGCAGGCAGTTATAGTCGTGGAATCCCAAAGGCTCATGCTGGATGACTCGTCTGTCGAGTTCAAAGCCGGAAGCCTCAAGTCTCTTTCTTGATCTCGGGTGGCATGAGTAAAGGATAGGCATGTCGTACTTTTCAGCCATCTTGTTGATAGCTGTGAAAAGGGACAGGAAGTTCTTCTCTGTATCGATATTCTCTTCCCTGTGTGCTGAGAGGAGAATGTACTTGCCCTTTGTAAGACCGAGCTTGGCGTGAACGTCGGATGCCTTGATCTTTTCGAGATTTGCACGGAGGACTTCTGCCATCGGAGAACCTGTTACATAAGTCCTTTCCTTGGGAAGGCCGCAGTCAGCCAGGTAACGTCTAGCATGCTCGCTGTATGCGAGGTTAACGTCGGAAATGATATCAACGATGCGGCGGTTGGTCTCTTCAGGGAGGCACCTTGCATCTGTTGCCTGCTTCCATGTGGAAGATCGGGATGTGGAGTCTTTTCGCGCCAATGACAGAAAGACAGGAATTCGTATCGCCTAAAACGAGCACGGCGTCAGGCTTAAGCTCAGCCATCTTCTTGTAGCTTGCCGCGATGATGTTGCCCATGGTCTCGCCAAGGTCAGCGCCCACTGCATCAAGATAAATGTCAGGATCGTCAAGCTCCAGATCCTTGAAGAACACACCATTCAGGTTGTAATCGTAGTTCTGGCCCGTGTGAACGAGAAGCGTGTCAAAATACTTCCTGCACTTCTTGATCACTGCTGCCAGACGAATGATCTCAGGACGTGTGCCCACGATTATCATCAGCTTGATCTTACCATTGTCTTTCCAGCCCGCATTACCCATAATCAATTCTCCAATCTGATTATTTCGAAAATTATTTCTTTACAACTGAACCATTCGCTGTCGAACCGGTCGC
>CACZML010000107.1 GCA_902782235.1 Oscillospiraceae bacterium | reverse complement strand
CGACTCCGGGAATGCTTCTTCAAACCAGCCTGTATAAATGCAGATTGCAATGCCTGAATAATATTCGAACAACAACTGGTCAAAGTAATCTTCCGGATATAAAGACAGTACCTTCTCAATACTGTCAAGCGTACTGTCCAGATACGAATCATTTTTCGCAATTGTATCACTATGATATAACACTCCTTCAGGTGTTATATTATCGAACCAGATGTTAATACCATACTTGTTTCCCAATTCCTGAGCTCTTTTAAATCTTGCAGTACCAGTTGGCTGATATGAACCGAAATACATCTGATTATGGCCATCAGAATTATCGTTGTACAATGACTTAACAAGTGCGTCAGCTTCTTCTGCCGGAAGTTTCTTAGCGGTTTCAACTTTCTTAGGAATCCATCCTGAATAAAGCTCGGTGCTCTTTACAGATTTTTTCTCAAAATCGTAATCAAAGATAACGGAAGTATAGACCGGTTTATTCTTTTTGTATGAGCAGAGCATGGTTACAAGCTTAAGTTCACCATCAAGAAAGATCGTATACGGGTTTGCTTCAAAATATGCATTCTGATTACCGAGTTTTTTCCGGGCCAGCTTGAGCATTCCGCTGTTAGTTTTCTGTGCTTCTTTTGTGACTTTGGTTATAAAACTGCGGTAATCTGTAGGGATTTTGTTAATGATCGCTTTATCAAGGCTGGCAATGATCCTGCAGAATTTAGCATCCTTATCGTAATCAGGACCGATCTTCTTCATATACATTCTGATCAGAACTTCTCTCGGATCAATGTATTTCGTTCCATCCTTCATTGCTATATCAGTCACTGATGTTCTTAACATACGGATTATTTCATCATCGGTAAATCCGGTATCTCTCATAAGATTGCAGAACTTGACGCCTGTATCATGACTGAAAAAGATGTCATCAACAGTCTTTTTTCCATAGATGTATTCCAAACCGACCAGGAATTCCAAACCTGTAGGCGTCGGGTCTGTGCTCGCTTTGGTAAAATACTCTGTCTTGTATTTCTCCGCACCGCCTTCGGTAAAATATCCCATACCAGAATGGTAAAGAACATCGTCTTCATTCACCATCCATTCATCAATATGCGGATAGAACTTAAAAGAACCGTCTTTCATTACATAGACTTCACCGACTTCACCGTCAATAAAGGCATCCATAAAATGCATGGTCTCATGATAGACAACTAAAGTCTGGAAACCCTCTCCCCAGTATTTCACATTATCAGAATTGAACTTGATCGTATTTCCGCTGAATCCGCCTGCGAAATCATAAGTGCACTGACTTTCCTTAAGAACATCTCCTCGTTATCACTTGTAAGGTGATCAGCGACCAGCGGGAAAAATCTGTATAAAAAGCCCCTGTATTCTTCAACTTCAGGGTTATGCATTACCACATAAGAATACCTGAGGAACAGCGCATACTTCCCTCTCAGGTCTTCTTTGGAAAGACCTACTTCTTCAGCGATCTTAAGCGCTTCAGGTTCTGCTTCGATGTCGGGCATCGGAGTCGGTGACGGAGAAGGTGTTGGAGACGGTGAAGGCGTAGGATCGGGATCGCCGCCCTTGATATCTTCACCTGTGATCCGTCCCGTTTCTTCCGTTAATTCGGACTCTTTTGACTGATCGCAGCCTGTCAATGCAAGCATGCCAAAACAGATCGAGATCGCTAAAACCAGACATTCGAACTTTACTAAGGATTTTCTTGCCATCTCACAGCCCCCCAATGATATAGCAACGCCCGTAAAAAATATTTGACGCTTTAATTATATATCATGGAATCAGCGGAGAATAAAGTAGACTCCCAAAAGAATTGCAAGAAAAATGATATTTACGACGCTGAATGCGCCGATGTAATTGACGGATTTCTCTTTCGCCTTGGGAAGAGCGGCATGGAATTTGTAAGTGATAAGGCTTGCCATGCTCGCGATAAGAGTGCCGAGGCCGCCTAAGTTTGTGCCGATCACGAGTGCCTTGCCGTTATCAGTAAATGCAGACAGAAGAAGTGCAGCGGGAACGTTGCTTATTACCTGCGAAGATACGACAGCCGTGAGCACGGGTGACTTTTCTACGATACCTGAGATCGTGTTATAGACAACGTCGATCCTGCCCATGTTGCCTACGAACACAAAGAAGAATATGAATGTGATAAGGAGCATATAGTCGACACCCTTAAATGCTTTTCTGTCCATCATGAGCATTATTATGGAGAGCACAGCAAATGCGATCAGGAAGTGCATGACTCTGAGAACTACAAGCAGGCTCAGGATGAAGAGTATGATGCACACTGCGAGCTTGATGCCGGAGATCTGCTTCTGTTCGGTCTCCTTCTCATGCTGTATCTTCATGTCCTTGCAGAGGACGAATACAGCGATCGTAACGAGAACGAGCGAGCATAATGAATAAGGGAGCATCATCAGCATGAAGCTGCCGATCTCCATGCTGTAGTGCGTGTAAAGGAAGATATTCTGGGGATTGCCGATAGGCGTCTGCATGCTTCCCAGGTTAGTTGCGACAGTCATGAGGATAAGCGTGAATGTCAGTGTCTTTCTGTCGTCAAAAGACTTCATAAGGGCGATCGCGAAAGGAACGAGCGTAACAAGCGTTACGTCATTTGTCAGGATCATTCCCATGAAGAATGAGAGCCAGACGAGGATGAGCGACACGAGTCTTGATGAATGGACCTTGGATAAAAGTTTATTTGTCAGCTTGTCGAAAACACCGAGAATAACGAGCTCGGATACTACGAGCATCATGCAAAAAAGGATCGCTAAAACCCTGAAATCAATATAGCCCAAATACTCCTTGTCCGGATGGACAAAGAAACAGGATACGATTGCGAGTAATCCTGAGATGAAAAATACCGGGTCTTTCTTGATTCGTTCTAACATAGCGGCACAATTGTACACCTATAAACAGTCATCAACAATAAGATTTTTCGCGCGCGTTTGAAGCTTATCCGAGGATCTTTCCTGCGAGCTCTGTAAAGCTCTCGACAAAAGCTTTGTGATGCTCATTTACAAAATCAACATCCTTATTCCTGGAAGCTTCCTCCAGAGCCTTTGCCTGCTCGGACACATCGTCTGCACCGACTGTCTTTGACGCGCTCTTGAGGGAATGGACCAGGATCTCGTAATTCTTGAGGTCACCATTTTCGAGATAGGAAGAAAGATCATGGCACTTGTCAGACGCACTCTTCGCATAGTCTGAAAGGAGCTCCATATAGAAATCCTCATCATTGCATGTATATACGAGAGCCGCATCAACATTAAGTCCAAGCGTGCGGAGCTTATCCATCGAGAGCTTGGAAGTCTTGCTGCCGGAAGCATCAGAAGCGCCGCTCTCGATGACATCGGCAGGAAGGTATTTCTTCAATGTCTTCTCGATATCATTGACCGTAACGGGCTTGGAGAGATATCCGTCAAAGCCGGCGTTCAAGTACTGGGTTTCAGCACCTACGACAGCATTTGCGGTGAGCGCGATGACCACGGTGCCATTAAGAAGGTTCTCATCCTTCAATACTTTGAGCGTCTCCATTCCGTCCATGACAGGCATCATGTGATCCAAGAACACGATATCGAACTTCTCGGTGCGCATCAGATCGATAGTCTCTTTTCCAGATGAACACGTGACAGGCGTAATGCCGAATATCTTCATGAAGTTGATTGCGACCTTGAGGTTCATGCCGTTGTCATCAGTTACGAGGATCTTAGCCTTAGGCGCATAGATATGGGTCTCACCTTCAGTGCTCAGGACGGACTTCCTCTTCTCGTCGTACTTTCCGACAGGCTCAGGATCGATCACGCGGAGCTTTAGGTCGAATCCGAATGTTGAACCGATCGCATACTGGCTTTCAACATGGAGTTTGCTGTCCATCATGGCGAGGAGCTTGCAGACGATAGAGATGCCAAGGCCTGTTCCTTCGATGTGGCGGTTACGCTTCTCCTCTATTCGCTTGAACGACTCGAAAAGCTTGCCCAGATCCTCATCCTTGATTCCGATACCGGTATCCTCAACCTCAAAGCGGAGCTTGGCATTGCCGTCGGTTATTCCGTTATTTCTCACACGCAGAGTAACGCTGCCGCTCTCCGTGTACTTGACCGCATTGGTAAGAAGGTTCATTACGATCTGCGAGATCCTTACATCGTCGCCGTAAAGCCTTGAAGGAACAGATTCGTCTATATCTGTGATGAACTCCAGACCCTTTGCACGAGCGCGCTCACTGATCGTATTTACGAGGTTTGTGATGAGCTCAGAACTGTCGAATTCGACAGGAACAAGAGTCATCTTGCCGTCTTCGATCTTGGAGAAATCAAGAATGTTGTTGATGATCGAGAGCAGTGTATTTCCGGCGCTCTTGATGTTCGATGAATACTCTAATATCTGTTCGTCCTTGGACTCTCTTAGGATCATCTCATTCATGCCGAGAACGGCGTTGATAGGCGTTCTGATCTCATGGGACATGTCGGCAAGGAAGTCGCTCTTGGCCTTGTTTGCTGTGTCAGCCGCGGCCTTCTCGAGCTGGAGGATCTTAGCTTCATATTCCCTCTTCTGCTCAGTCGCCTTCATCTCCTCCATGCGCGCGTTGACCTTGCGCTCATGTCTGTAGCCGATGATGTAGAAGATCGATATCAACGCGAAAACGAACAGTCCGATGAAGACGCTTACGATCAATACATTCCAGGTATTCTTCATGAGAGCGCTCTTTTCGACGACTATCGCAAGATGCCACTGGTCGTGGACCGAGTCAACAAAGACCGTGCACTTCTTTCCGTCGATCATCATCTCGAAGTTACCCTTGTCGGTACTCATTACCTTCTCATAGATTTCCTTCTTGTCAGGATCCTCGCTGTAGTTCTTACCCTTCTCAGCGCTGTCGTGATGGGCAACTACCGTACCATCGTAGTTAAGGACAAATCCATATCCGTTGCCGTCGATCTGGATCCCTTCCACAGTTTCCTGAACGTCACTAAGAGTAAGGTCCAGGCCAAGGACGTTATTGGTATCTGTAAGGGCCTTACAAACTGAGATAATTACATTTCCGGTCTGGGCATCAACATAAGGATTTACGACGATCGGCTGGCCGCCCGCTGCAACGGATTCCTTATACCAGTCTCTTACCGTGGGGTCGTAATCCTCAGGAGGAACCCAGCCGACACCGTCTACATATTTGCCGTTAATATAGCCATAGAGTCCCGTATAGCTCTCATCGAACTGGGATGCGGTATTGGTGGATTCACGGGTGATATATTCAACGATCTCCTCATTGGTGGCGCCTTTCGCGACCATGTGATCAACAGTATCTGCTGCTACCCAGAGGACTGACCTGGCGGTCTCAAGGTAATTCTCAAGCTCGGCCGTGATCGCCGCAGCTTTGTCGTTTCCGATCTCATTTATATGTTTGCTGGATGACTCGTACATAAGCCTGGTCGTATAAGCGACCAGCAGTGCCATGAGCACAAATGTCGCCGTAAGAGTGACTAAAAGAGTCTTTCCGTTGTTATGCATAAAACCCTCAATAATATTTGACCAACCGAGACAATCTTATTATAAAACATATTTTGCTCAATAAGCACTACTACACTACTGCACAAAAGAGCAGTTTTACATGGCATTTCTATGGTTGTTCTATATGTGAATGCACACTAATGGCCTTCCGCCGTTCAAAATGACGTTTTAGTGCCAAATATGCGGCAAAACATGCGGCGGCGCCGTTCATTCCGCCGTTCAAAATGACGTTTTAGTGCCAAACATGCGGCAAAACATGCGGCAGCGCCGGGAGTTTAGCCTGAAGTTTGGGATAAAACAGCCTGAACTCCAGGCAAAACCAATAACGGCGCCAGCTCACACGGTGTTACAATAAGATCATCAATAAGAAAGCGCCGGGTAAGATGACCACATTCTCGCATTTCGGTCCTGAGCATATTGGTATGCTCATAACTATCGCAGTTATTGTAGTAGCAGGGCTTCTGATCACACGCAGGAGCAACAGGAAGAATGCCCAAAGAACCGCCCTCATCCTTGCAGTAATAACCCTCGCGGCTGAGCTTTTTCAGGACTTCCTTCTAGTAAGGGAAGGCGGCAACATAATTAATTTCCTGCCTTTGCATCTCTGCAATATAGGCATCTTCGTAAATCTCCTCGCCGCTCTGACTAAAGGCAAGCTTCAGTCTTACTTTGCCGAAGTATCACTTGTCCTCATTGCGCCCGGCTCATTGGGAGCCCTTCTATTTCCCGACTGGACTTACAGGCCGCTCCTTTCAACAATCTCTATACTGTGCTTTCTTACGCACACGCTCCTGGTGTTCATACCGCTCATGTATCTGGTAAGAAAGAGCGTCCGCGTGAGCTTTAAGCACTTCTGGTATTCATACCTTTTCCTCGCACTGGTCGTCCCTCCGATCCGCCTCCTGAATGAGAAGGCCGGACAGAACTACATGTATCTTATGTACCCTCCGAAAAGTTCCCCTCTCGAGTGGATATATAATCAGACCGGCGATACATACTATACCGCCGGCCTTGTGTTGTTTATAACTGTTCTTCTGCTTCTTGAGTATCTGGTCTATTTCCTTGCAGCAAAAGCCTCAAAGAAGTGATCAGCCGAAGTTTATTACCCTGCTAAGGATTCCCTTCATCTTACCGATCGCAATGCCGTAATTGGTCATGGGAATGCCCTGGTCCTTTGCCTTCTGGTAGCGGCTCATGACTTCGGTCTCACCGAGCATGCATGCTCCGCAGTGAATGATCAGATCGTACTCTGAAAGATCTTTGGGGAACTCCAGTCCGGATGTGAACTTAAACTCAAAATCGACACCTGTATATTCCCTGATCCAGCCCGGAAGCTTCACCGTGCCGATATCCTCGCACTGGCGGTGATGCGTGCAGCCTTCGCTGATAAGGATCTTTGCGCCGTCCTTAAGCTTATCCAGCATATTAGCGCCCTCGATGGACTGATCCAGGATGCCCTTGAATCTCGCCATGAGAATGGAGAAGGAAGTAAGAGGGATATCGTTGGGGACGATTTTCGAGACCTTGGCAAAAGCCTGGCTGTCGGT
>CACZML010000106.1 GCA_902782235.1 Oscillospiraceae bacterium | reverse complement strand
CCTCCGGATTTAAGGTAATGTTAAGCCTGGATTTAAGGTTAGGTTCAGGTTGCTTAAATATAATAAAGCAGAAATTCGAAAAAGGCAGGTCCAATAAATATGCAAAACATCCGGAACATATGCTTAAGTTCCCGGGAAAGCCCGAAAATAAAGCGTTTTTCGAAGCCTCAGATTTCACTCAAATATTCATTTGACTATTTTTGACTTTAAGAGTATATTGATGTTGGCACTCGGGAGGATAGAGTGCTAATTAGAGGAAGGGAGAGACATTAAGATGCAGTTAGACAACCGTAAAAAAGAAGTCCTGCACGCTATAGTAGATGATTATGTATCTACTAATGAGCCTGTCGGTTCGAAGAGCCTTATAGAGCGTCACAGCTTTAATGTCAGCTCCGCTACTCTCCGTAATGACATGGCAGAATTAGAGCATCTGGGACTTATCGAGAAGCCTCATACATCTGCCGGCCGTATTCCTTCTGACAAGGGTTACCGTGAATACGTAAATTCTCTCATGACTATCGAAGAACTTACTCCCAGGGAGCAGCTCGAGATAGAGAAGAGGATCAATACGAGCGTTGATGAGGTAACAGAACTCATCAAGAATGCGACACATACACTTTCCGAGACAACGGGATTCGTATCCCTCGCAATGAGCCCGAGACTTAAGAAGAGCTTCTTAAAGCAGCTTAAGATCCTCATGATCGAACCCGGCAAGGCCTTGGTCGTAATGGTACTTTCTGCAGGAGTTGTTAAGGATAAAGTCGTAAGGATCCCTAATTTCTTAAATGACGAGCAGATCATGAAGATCTCCGGTGCTATTGAGAAGAGCCTTACGGGCAAGCCTTTAGACGAGATTACGCTTGTTACGGTCGAGACCGCAGGCAAGAGCACGGATGTTCCCGAGCCCCTTTTAAAGCAAGTCCTCTACGAAGCATATGCAGCGATCAAGCAGGCTGATGAACTCAATATCTACCTTGAAGGCGAGCACAGGATGCTGAGCCTTCCGGACTTCAGTTCTCTGGGACGCGCAAGAGATCTTCTCGGAACATTATCGGATTCCGGCATGGTCGCAGGCTACGTCAACGAGATGGAGAATGCCGCAAGAGAGCTCGGAAATGATGATTCCTACATGATCAGGATCGGTCAGGAGATCACACTGGAAGGTCTGGATGACTGCAGCTTCATTACTGCAACATACAACCTTACGGATTCAGTCTCCGGCAATATCGGAGTAATAGGACCTAAGAGAATGCTTTATTCCAAGGTAATCTCTCAGATAGATTTCGTTAAGAAAAAGCTTAACGAGGAAATGAAGAAGTTTACCTGATGAAAAAGATAAATAAACACTGGGAAAGGATAAAGAAAATGAGCAATGATGAAGAGTTGGTTTTCGGAGCTGACGAAGAGCCCGTAAACAACGAGACAGAGAGCAGCTCCGTAGAAGATGCAGCAGCTTCCGATAAGGCAGCAGCAGAGGCAGAGGAAGCAAAGGCTGAAGAGGCAAAAGCAGAGGATGCTGAAGCTGATGAGGAAGACGAAGAAGAGGAAGCTGAAGCAGAGACTTCCGGTTCCGATGCAATAAACGAACTCGAAGCAAGATATATGAATCTCTACGCTGAGTACGACAACTACAGAAAGCGTACACAGAAAGAGAAGGACAACCTCTACGCTGACGCTGTTGCGACAGTTACAAAGGAGTTCCTCACAGTAATCGATAACCTTGACAGGGCAACAGAAGGTGCCAAGAAGTCTGATGAGGCTTCACTCGAGAAGGTCATCCAGGGAATGGAACTCGTCGACAGACAGGCAAAGGATACTTTGGCAAAGATCGGCGTTGAAGAGATCCCTGCTGAGAGAGGAACAAAATTCGATCCTAACCTTCACGATGCAATGATGCACGTTGACGATGAAGAGTTAGGCGAGCAGGAGATAGCGATGGTTTTCGCTAAGGGATATAAGTACAAGGACAGAGTAATCAGACATGCTCAGGTCCAGGTAGCTAACTAAGTTAAAAACAAATAACACATAAAGGAGAACGACAATGGATTTAATCAGATCAAGCTTGGTTCCTACAGTAATCGAGACTACAGGCCGCGGCGAGCGTGCTTATGACATCTATTCAAGACTCCTCAAAGAAAGAATCGTTATTCTTTCCGAAGAGGTTAACTCAGTAACAGCAAGCCTTATTACGGCTCAGCTCCTCTTCCTCGAGGCAGAGGATCCTGATAAGGACATTCAGTTCTATATCAACAGCCCCGGAGGATCTGTTTCTGACGGACTCATGATCTTGGACACAATGCGTCTTATCAAGCCCGACATCCAGACGATCTGCATGGGTATGGCAGCTTCCATGGGTTCAGTTCTTCTTTCAGCAGGTACAAAGGGCAAGAGATGCATCCTTCCTAACGCAGAAGTCATGATCCACCAGCCTTTGGGCGGCGCACAGGGCCAGGCAACAGAGATCCTCATCGCTGCTGACCACATCAAGGATACAAGAAAGAGACTCAATCAGATCCTCGCAGACAACTGCGGCAAGGACCTCGAGACCTTGATGAAGGACACAGACAGAGATCACTGGATGACAGCTCAGGAAGCCCTTGATTACGGTATTGTAGACAAGATCCTTGTCAGCAAGAAAGCATAAATAAGTGATAGATTTTACAGACAGTTCGAAAAGAACTTCAGGAGGAATTAAAAATGGCAAAAGTAATTGGTATCGACCTTGGTACAACAAATTCATGTGTTGCAGTTATGGAAGGTTCGGAGACAGTAGTTATCCCGAATCCCGAGGGCAACAGAACAACACCTTCAGTAGTAGGTTTTACAAAGACAGGCGAGAGACTTATCGGACAGGTAGCAAAGAGACAGGCAGTTACAAACCCTGAGCGTACTATCCAGTCCATTAAGAGAGAAATGGGTTCCGACTATAAGGTAGCCATTGACGATAAGCAGTACACACCTCAGGAGATCTCCGCAATGATCCTCGCTAAGCTCAAGAGCGACGCAGAGGCTTATCTCGGCACAACAGTAACAGAGGCGGTTATCACTGTACCTGCTTACTTTACTGACTCACAGCGTCAGGCTACAAAGGATGCAGGCCGTATCGCAGGTCTCGAAGTAAAGAGAATCATCAACGAGCCTACAGCAGCAGCTCTGGCTTATGGTCTTGATAAGGAATCCGACCAGAAGATCCTCGTTTTCGACTTGGGCGGCGGTACATTCGATGTATCCGTACTTGATATCGCTGACGGAGTTTTCGAGGTTCTCGCAACTGCAGGTAACAACAGACTTGGCGGTGACGACTTCGATAACAAGATCGTTGACTACCTCGTAGAGACATTCAAGCAGTCTGACGGAGTAGACTTGAGATCTGACCGTATGGCTATGCAGAGATTGAGAGAAGCAGCTGAGAAGGCTAAGATCGAGCTCTCCGGCGTTACATCTTCCAACATCAATCTCCCTTACATCACAGCTGATGCAACAGGCCCTAAGCACATGGACATTACTCTTACAAGAGCTAAGTTCGATGAGCTCACAGCTGACCTCGTTCAGAAGACAATGGATCCTGTTAAGCGCGCCATGAGCGATGCTTCGATCTCACCTTCTGACATCGACAAGATCCTCCTCGTAGGCGGTTCCACAAGAATCCCTGCAGTTCAGGATGCAGTTAAGAATTACTTCGGCAAGGAGCCTTTCAAGGGCATCAACCCTGACGAGTGCGTTGCAATCGGCGCAGCTATCCAGGCAGCAGTCCTTACAGGTGACGTACAGGGTCTCTTACTCCTCGACGTTACACCTCTTTCTCTCGGTATCGAGACAATGGGCGGCGTTTGCACAAAGATGATCGAGCGTAACACAACGATCCCTACAAAGAAGAGCCAGGTATTCTCCACAGCAGCTGACGGCCAGACACAGGTTGAGGTTCACGTACTCCAGGGTGAGCGTGAGATGGCTGCTTACAACAAGACACTCGGCAACTTCATCCTTGACGGTATTGCACCTGCACCCCGTGGTGTACCGCAGATCGAAGTAACATTCGATATCGACGCTAATGGTATCGTTAACGTAAGTGCAAGAGATAAGGGCACAGGCAGAGAGCAGAAGATCACTATCCAGTCTTCTTCCAACATGAGCGAGGAAGATATCCAGAGAGCTGTTAAGGAAGCAGAGATGCACGCAGCTGAGGATAAGGCTAACAAGGAGAAGATCGAGACAAAGAACCAGGCAGAGACAGCTTGCTATCAGGCAGAGAAGACAATGAAGGATGCAGGCGATAAGATCTCTGACGCTGACAAGGCTCCTGTAAATGCTTGCATCGAGAAGCTCAAGGGCGCAATCGCTCAGGACGATACAGAAGGCATGAAGAAGGGCACAGAAGAGCTCACACAGGCTCTCTACAAGCTCTCCGAGAAGATCTACCAGGCAGCAGGCCCCGCTCAGGGCGCACCTGGAGCCGGTCCTCAGGCTCAGCCTTCAGCTGAAGATTTCGCAGGCTACGGCACAGAATCTGCAGGCCCTGACACAGGCGCTGGTTCTGACGGATTCAAGAACGCAGGCGGCGACTTCTAATCTGATCAAAATCTGATACAATAGTCCGGCACTTCTTGGAATAAGATGTGCCGGATATATCTGTATAAGGAACAATGCCTTTTCGAAGGCGCGAAAATAAGAACGGAGGGGTTCCTCATTGCCTAGAGATTACTATGAGGTCTTGGGAGTATCCAAAGGTGCTTCCGACGACGAGATAAAGAAGGCTTTCAGACAGCAGGCCAAGAAATATCACCCGGACTTGCATCCGGGCGACAAAGAGGCTGAGACTAAATTCAAGGAAGTCAATGAAGCCTATTCGATCCTGTCTGATCCTGACAAGAAAGCCAAATACGACAGATTCGGTCATGCCGGCGTAGATCCCAACGGATTCGGCGGCGGTGGCGGCGGAGCTTATAACGCTTACGACGTTGACTTGGGTGACATCTTCAGCTCATTCTTCGGAGGCGGCTTCGGAGGAAGCTCAAGAAGACGTACAGGTCCCCAGAAGGGCGCCGATCTTAAGTATCACATGGCACTGGATTTCATGGAGGCTGCATTCGGCTGCACCAAGACATTCCAGATAACAAAGGAAGATATCTGCAAATCCTGCAACGGTTCCGGCGCACAGCCCGGCACAACACCTGAGACATGTCCCACATGTAGAGGTGCAGGAAGAGTACAGCAGCAGACTCAGACCCTCTTTGGTATGACAATGGTCACAAAGAGCTGCCCCACATGTAACGGCAGGGGAACTGTCATCAAGACACCCTGCAACCAGTGCAGAGGCAAGGGCAGACTCAAGACTGTAAAGAACCTTTCAGTACAGATCCCCGCAGGCGTCGATACCGGCGATCTCCTTCCTATCAGAAACGAAGGTGAACCCGGCACAAACGGCGGACCTTACGGCGATCTTTATATCGAATTCAAGGTCAAGAAGCACGATGTTTTCGAGCGCAACGGAATCAATACATCCTGCAGCGTCCCGATCACATATGCACAGGCTGCTTTGGGTGGTGAGATCGAAGTTCCCACCATCTACGGCAAAGAGAAGTACACGCTCAAGGAAGGCACGCAGCCCGGTGATACCATCACCATCAGGAGCAAGGGTATCCCGAATAAGAACAATCCGAACATGAAGGGTGACCACGTCGTCAAGTTCGTGCTCGAAGTCCCGACAGGCCTTTCGCGCGAGCAGAAGCAGCTCTTAAAGCAGTTTAATGACACGCTGACTGACCGCAACTACATTAAGTAAATAAATCCACGCAGGGATCCTGAGATATGGGTCCCTCGTTTTCATTAGAGGACAAGACAATGAGATGGGCAGAGATAACGATCAAGACAACTGAAGAAGCTTCCGAAGCAATCTGCGAGATGCTCGCTCAGGCAGGCGCCGACGGCATTGCATCACAGGATCCGATGGAGTTCCGTAACACCATAGACAACGACCCCTTAAGCTACTGTGATGACGGCACTATCGAGAGCTATGGCCAGGACGTAGTTATCAAGGCCTATTTCGCCGAGACCGATGACGGTGTCATCCGCATGGGCGCAAAGAGCGAAGAGTTTGCAAATCCTGACGGCGTAGGCATGATCTACGGTTCCATCACGGACAAGGAACTTCCCACCGCAGATGCCATGGAATTCATCAAGTCCCGTATTGCAGAGATTGGCGAATTCCTTGATGTCGGAACGGGTTTTGACGGTTTCCGCTATGTCGATGACGAAGACTGGGCAAACAACTGGAAAAAGTACTACGAGGAGTTCAGGCTCTCTGACCGTATCGTTATCTGTCCTTCATGGATCGAAGAAGGCGATGCCGAGCTCGAAAAGGACGCGATCAAGGTCATCCTCGATCCCGGCTCAGCATTCGGCACAGGCACTCATGAGACTACAGCCATGTGCGCTGAGATCCTTGACCGCGTGATCAAGCCTGACACTTCAGTTCTTGACTTGGGTACCGGTTCCGGAATCCTTGCGATCATCGCAAGCAAGCTCGGCGCCAAGAGCGTTGACGCAGTAGATATCGATTCACTGGCCGTAAAGGTCTGTGAGGAGAACTGCGCAATTAACGGCTGCACCAATGTCGAGAGCTATACGGGCGAGCTCAAGAGCGTAAAGCATGCCCCTTATGATCTTATCGTTGCAAACATAATCGCTGACGTAATCGCAGAGATCGCCTGTGATATTCCGGCAGACCTCGCTGAAGACGGAATTTTCGTGTGCTCCGGAATCATTAACACAAAGAAAGACCGCGTCATTGAGGCCCTTAAAGCCGCAGGCATGGAGATCATCGCCGAGCAGTCCAAGAATGACTGGATGGCGTATATTGCAAAACGCAAATAATATCTCGCTTGCTTAGGGCTTCCGCGCTCACTACGTTCGCTTGTGCAGAAACGCAAGCTCGATCTATTGCGTTTTGCGCGGACAGGGATAATTACAGTCGCATACGTAAATGTTATGCGTGTTTTTAACATCGGATTCCCAAATATGCGGCAAAACATGCGGCAGCGCCGTTCATTTTGCCGTTCAAAACGCTGTTTTAGGGCCAAATATGCGGCAAAACATGCGGCAGCGCCGTTCAATTTGCCGTTCAAAACGCTGTTTTATGGCCAAACATGCGGCAAAATATGCGGTAGCGCCGTTCAATTTGCCGCACAACACTAAACTTCAGGCTAAACTTCAGGCGCCGCCTGGAATTCCGCCCGGAAAACGGGCCAAAAACCCCCAAACTTCAGGCTAAACTTCAGGCGCCGCCTGGGATTCCGCCTGACTTTTGCTCCAATACTCTCCTAAAACCCCGCCTTTCAGGTTGTTTATTGACCCTTTTAATATTATAATAGCGCGTGTTTTATAAGATTATGCTAGGAGTACTATGATGAGATACGCAGCACAGAAGGGAACGAAGGACATACTTCCTTCAGAGATACACAATTGGCAGCGCGCAGAGAAGACTTTTGCAGATGTATGCCATTCCTTCGGCTATGAGGAGATAAGGATCCCGACATTTGAGCAGACTGACCTGTTCCAGAGGGGCGTTGGTGATACCACTGACGTTGTAACCAAGGAGATGTACACCTTTGAGGACAAGGGTGGCAGAAGCATCACTTTGAGACCTGAGGGTACGGCAGGCGTCGTTAGAAGCTATATCGAGAATGGTATGTCGAGCCTTGCAACTCCGGTAAGGATGTTCTACAACATCACGGCTTTCCGTTATGAGAAGATGCAGAAGGGCAGAATGCGTGAGTTCCACCAGTTCGGCCTTGAGTCTTTCGGTGCGGCAGGGCCGGATATCGATGCTGAGATCATCTCTGTTGTTGATGTCTTCTTCAGAAAGATGGGCCTTAAGAACATCGCACTCCACATCAACTCGATCGGCTGTCCCAACTGCCGCGGCGAGTATAACAAGCTCCTGAAAGATTATTTCAGACCTCACGTAGGCACTATGTGTGAGGACTGCCAGGCAAGATTCGAGAAGAATCCTTTGCGCATGATCGACTGCAAGATCGACGGCGGCAAGGATATCGTTAAGAATGCACCCAGACTCATCGATCACCTTTGCGATGACTGCAGGGCACACTTTGAGGGTCTTAAGGCAAGACTTGAGGCTATCGGCATCGCATACACTATCGATCCTAACATCGTAAGAGGTCTGGATTACTATACAAGAACGGTTTTCGAGTTCGTATCTGAGAACGTTGGAACGCAGGGTACTATCTGCGGCGGCGGAAGATATGACGGACTTGTTGAAGACTGCGGCGGCACAGCTACTCCCGGAATCGGTTTTGCCATGGGTGTTGAGAGACTCCTTCTTGAGGCTGAAGCCCAG
>CACZML010000105.1 GCA_902782235.1 Oscillospiraceae bacterium | reverse complement strand
TTATGCTCATATTTTACTTGTGCGGCTTACACAAAACAAATGACGATAGCATGTCATTTTCACCGACTCTTTAGTCGACTAAAGGATTATAATTGTACATAAAGTATATGTCAAGCATTTTCTTTACCCGAATAAAGAGCGCCTTATTTAATAATCTTTTCTGACTGTTTTGTGATGAAACTTACTTATGGTATTTCTCGCCCTTGGAGATCTTGAAACCGCGGTAAAGCTGCTCTGCGAGAACAAGCCTTGTCATGAGATGGGTGAGAGTAATATTTCCGAAGCAGATCCTTCTGTCAGCTCTGGCGCGGACTTTAGGTGATATTCCGTTGCTTCCGCCGATGACGATCTTTAATGTGCCGCCGCCCTTTTCGATGTCGGAAACGAGATAGGATGAGAGCTTCTCAGAGGTGACGTTCTCGCCGCCAAGATCCATTGCCCAGACGACTTCGCCGGGCTTGATATGGGATAAGATAAGCTCGCCTTCGCGCTTTAAAGCTTCAGCGGTAGGGACTGAATCAGGACAGTCAGCGACTTCAATGAAGTCTAAAGTGGCAAAACGGGACAGGCGCTTTTTGTACTCATCGATTCCTTCTTTGAGCCACTTGTCTTTGAGCTTGCCGGGGCATACAACGATTATCTTCATAAGACAAAACCCTCTGTGGGACAATCCTTTTTCGCGATCTTGACTTCGTAGTCGATGCCTTCGACAAAGCCCCTGTCGCTCAAAATGTTCACGAATGTCTCTCTTGCAAGGACCGGCGTGTTGTTGTGGGGTGATAAGTGTCCCAGAATGAACTTCGTTGTGCCGTTATTGATGAAGAATTCGGCATTTTCAGCCGATTCGGGATTGCTGATATGACCGTGGCCGCCTGAGATCCTCTTCTTGAGAGGCCAGGGATAAGGTCCGTGCTCCAGCATATAAGGATCGTAGTTAGATTCGAGCAAGATGACATCGCATGCTCTTGCAAAGCCTCTCATGCCCTCATTCATCCTTCCGAGGTCAGTCATGACTGCAAAAGAAGATCCCGTGTCAGGATTGATTATCCTGTAGCAAACTGAGCCCGGAACATCGTGAGGCGTCGGGAAAGCCCTTACTTCAGGGCCTCCTTCGATGGTAACGATGTCGTTTTCCTCGATCTCATAGACAGGAGAATTAAGTCCGTCCAAAACAGCCAGGGTAGCCTGTGTTCCATATATCGGTGTGTGATATTTTCTCGAAAATACAGCGACTCCGCCGATGTGGTCAGTATGTCTGTGCGTAAGAAAGATGGCGCTTACGTCATCAGGATAGACGCCGCTCTCAACAAGGGCTTTGGTCATCATCTTGCAGGACATTCCGCAGTCGACGAGGATATAAGTTCCACGGGATTTAATGAGTGTCGCGTTGCCGCTGCTGGAGGAATAAAGTGGGACGATTCTGTCAGGTCCCGTCATGCTTCGGTATCCTCTTCACCATACTCGGGAGTATGGTTTACACGGCTGATTGTCGCACCGAGTTCGGTAAGCTTCTGGACGATATGCTCGTAACCTCTGTCGATCCTCTGTGCGTTCATGATATATGTGGTCCCGGAAGCTTCCAAAGCTGCACAGACAAGTGCCGCGCCGGCTCTGAGGTCAGTTGCTTCAACGGTTGCACCCTGGAAGGTCGTCTTGCCGTTGACCCAGGCGATACGCTCGTAAACATTGATGTTGGCACCCATTTTCGCGAGCTCGGGAACATACTGGAATCTGTTCTGCCAGACGTTCTCATGCATGCGGCTCTGGCCGTCGGCAGAGCAAAGAAGAACTACAGTCTGGGGCTGGAGATCCGTCGGGAAGCCCGGATAAGGAGATGTCTTGACGCTTGTCGGATAGACTTCCTCATCGTAGTTATTTCTGTAGACTCTTATGGATTCGTCGCCTTCTTCAATGATGTAGCCCATTTCACGCATCTTTGCGGACAAAGGCTCCATATGCGTAGGGATCAGGTTGTGGATCGTTACATCACCGTCAGTAACGGCTGCAGCGATCATGTATGTTCCGGCTTCGATCTGGTCCGGAATGATGGAATATGTGAAGTTGCCCGGGAGCACCGGAACACCTGTGATCTTGATGATATCGGTACCTGCGCCCTTGATCCTCGCACCCATTGAGTTCAAGAAGTTTGCAACGTCAACGATGTGGGGTTCCTTGGCTGCATTGATGATCTCGGTCTGGCCCTGAGCCTTACATGCTGCGAGCATCGCGTTGATAGTTGCGCCAACGCTTACGATGTCGAGATAGATCCTCGCACCGTGTAAGGGATCTGCTTCGAGATTGACTATACCGCTGTTGATGTCGGAAGGTCTCGCACCCTTTGCGCCCATGAGCTGGAAAGCCTTAAGGTGAAGGTCGATAGGACGTTGTCCGAAGTTGCATCCGCCGGGAAGTCTTATGGAAGCTTTGCCACAGCGTCCGAGGAGAGCGCCCATCAGATAGTAGGAAGCGCGGATCCTGGATACGAGCGGACCTGATGCCCTGTATGTATTAATAGTCGTGGGGTTGATCTTATAAGTGTGATTGTCGATGGCATCAACTGTGGCGCCGAGGGATCTTAAAAGATCGAACATGACATGAACGTCCAGAATATCCGGTACGTTCTCCAATGTACAGACGCCGTCTACCATGATGGAAGCGGCAATGACACCAAGAGCGGCATTCTTGCTGCCGCTGATATCAATATCGCCTTTGAGCGGAACTCCGCCCTTTATCTCATAAGCGTAAGATTTTCCTACGCTATTTTCTGTTTGCTCCATCTATTCTCCACCAACATCACTTGTGCGGATCTGACTCGTCAAGGATCTTCTTCAATGACGACTTTACCGCAACATCACTCTTATCCGACGCGTGTGATTCTGCACGATTCTCCGCGTCTCCGGAAATAGCACGCCTACTATTATACCTTTTCTGAGCGTCAATTGGGTGAATTACTCGTTTTTCGCGAGATTCACGATTTATTTGCGATACAGTCTTCCTTTGTTCGGCACTTATCTGAACAACAGGCTGTGTCAAGAGCTTTCTTGCCTCCTCTTTTGCCTGGAGTCTGGCCTCTTCCATGGCCATTGCTTCAGGATCGATAACCGGCTGGACCGGCGGCATTTCAGCTGCAACCTGAACAGGCTGTACCTGGGTATTTGGATGGATCTGGACGACAGGCTGCATCTGCGGTTCCTGCTGGATCGGCTCATAAGTAGCTTCAACAGCGGCCATCGCAGGTACTTCTGCCGGCGGGATTATCTTATCCAGAGGGATCGAGAGCTGTTCTGCCATAGGCGGAATAGCTGAGGTCTCTTTGGCAATTTCTGTCTCAAGGCCTGTGACAGGACCATCTTCCTCGTCGTAGAAATCTTCGATATAAAGGAGCTCGTCCTTCAATTCCTCGAATCTCTCATCTCCGAAAGATGACAGGAGCTTAGCAAGAGCTTTGTCTCTGGCTGCCACTTCAGGCTCCGGGATTATCTCGTACTCGTCAACGACGCTCACCAGATCCGTGTACCCAAGAGATCTTACAGCCTCGCACTCCTGAAGTCCCAGGAAATATGCGGCAGCTCTGTGGAGAGGTTTATCAGAAATGATTCCTGCCTTGGCATCGCTGTATGCACCGTCGAAAACCGTCTTTCCGGTAGGCAGGCTCAATATGAACGTAGCTCCCTGGCCATATGTCGATGTAACGCTGATAACGCCGTCATGCATATCGGCGATCTCTTTTGCGATCGCAAGTCCGATTCCGGATCCGCCAACCTCTCTGTTGCCTGAGTTATCGACTCTGTAGAAGCGCTCGAAAAGATGGTCGATATCCTTGGCGGGGATTCCTCTTCCGTTGTCGTCCACCTGTACAGCGACTCTGTCATCAATTACAGCAATGCTGATATGTACCTGGTTAGGAACTTTCTTTCCATCGTAATTAATATACTTGATAGCATTGGTAAGAAGGTTGACGATAGTCCTTACGATGAGCTTGGAATTACCGTAAAGCAGCGGATATACGCCATCTTCAGGCAATGTGAAGATAACATTTGATGCGCCCGGGTAATCCTGGATATTGGAATAAGCTGCAGATACCGCATCCCTTATATCGAAGATCTCCATGCGGCTCGTATGTGAGCACTGGGACAATACAAGGAAGTCATTGACGATATCCTGCATCCTTACAGTATTCTCCTCAATTCTTCCGCTCCAGGTGATCAGCTCATCCATAGTGGGACCATTGCCGTCCTGGCATGCTCTTCTGATAGAGAATACTGAACTCTTGATAGAAGTAAGAGGTGTCTTAAGTTCGTGGGAAACGTTAGCAGCAAGGTCTTTCTGGCGTCTCTCGTCGTCTTTGATCTGTGTGATGTCATCGACGATGACGATATTCAATTCTTCCTTGCCGAAGAACTTGGACTCAGCCTGAGGGGGCCTTCTTATGATCTTGATCTCATAGATCCTGCGGTTGTTTATGTAGTTGACTCTTATCAGGTTAACTCCGTTTTCGAGACTTAAGATATAGTTCGATTTAAGCTGGTTGCCGTTATCGAAAGTCTCAAGGAAATTATTTAATGTCTTGGGAAGTCCGCCTTTAAGAAAATCCGGAAGTCTGAAGATCGTCTCATTGCAGAACAAAGCGCCCTTTGAATCGTAAACTGCAATACCAAGGCCGACCGTATCGAGCACGGCCTTCTGGATGACCTTGTCACGCTCCAGATTATTCATGTCACCCGTAACTTTTGACTGCAGCGTAGTATTGCCTATCAGGTATCCTATTAGGATTCCCAAAAGGACCAATATAACAGCAAGGACCGCGATAACTACCGGGTTCTGGAATGCCTGTTCTAATGCCGAAAAAGAAATTACACTAAGCAAAATCAATCCAAATCATTGGGGAAGAAATAGCCGAAGCCTCTTCTTGTAAGGATGTACTTGAAATTCTTCTGATCAGGTTCTATCTTCTGACGAGTACGCTTGATAGTAACGTCAACCGTTCTCTCGTCACCTAAGAAATCGAACTTCCAGACCTGCTTCAAAAGCTCGGATCTGGAGCATACTCTGCCCATGTTCTGCTCAAGATACTGCAATAACTGGAACTCTCTGTTGGTAAGGTCGCAGGACTCTTCGTGCTTGAATGCCTGCATTACATCACCGTCAATGATGAGCTCGCCACCGCAATATTCGTGTCTGTTGCCTTCTGCGCCGTGTGACTTGTTGCTGTATTCAGTACGTCTGATCATGGCTCTGAGCTTCTCAACCAGGATCATCGGCTCATAAGGCTTTGAAACATAGTCGTCTGCGCCGGCACGGAGAGCTTCTACCTGATACTGTGACAGATCTCCCTTACCGGTGAGGAATAATACAGGTGTCTTGTAACCCTGATCTCTATAGTCCTTGATGAACTGCATTCCGGAATAGCCGGGCATCATCCAGTCGAGGATGATAACGTCGGGGCGCTCTAAGTCAGCAAGCTCGAATCCCTTCTTGCCGTCAGTAGCTGTAATTACGTTGAATTCAAAGGATTTGAGCATATCCGCAGTAGAATCAACTACCGCTCTGTCATCATCTATAATCAGGATCTTTGCCATATTCACACCTCGCAATAGGTAAAGGAAAATTAAATTATAGTTGTATTGTACCAATAATCGATTTTATGTAAATTGTAATATTACATTTTTTTATCGGTTTTTTTACGGCACGAAAATGGCCCGAAAAAGGCAAAAGAAAAGTCCCTCCGCGTTTGTTCGCGAAGGGACTTATATAATCCGGCAGCAATCTATCTTCCCGGGCCGTTGCCAGCCGAGTATTGTCGACGCCAGTGAGCTTAACTTCTGTGTTCGGAATGGGAACAGGTGTGGCC
>CACZML010000104.1 GCA_902782235.1 Oscillospiraceae bacterium | reverse complement strand
ATATAATGCAGTCACGTACACATACATGTGGAGAATTAAGGATCACAGATGCGGGCAAGAAGGTTCAGCTCGCAGGCTGGATGGAGAATTTCCGTGAGGTCGGAGCTGAGCTCGGATTCGTTGTTATCCGTGATTTCTACGGAACAACACAGGTCGTTATTGAGACAGCCGAGATGATGAAGACTTTCAAGGCAATTACAAAGGAGTCTACGATCAAGGTTGAGGGTGTTGTTAGAGAAAGAAGCTCCAAGAACCCCAAGCTCGACACAGGTGATATCGAAGTCGTTCCTGAGAAGGTTACAGTGCTCGGACGCTGCCGTTACAACGAGCTTCCTTTCGAGGTAAATCACAGCAGGGAAGCAGACGAGGCAGCAAGACTTAAGTACAGATATCTCGATATCCGTAATCCTGAGGTCAAGAAGAACCTTATCCTCAGAAGCAACGTTATCGCTGCACTCAGAAATGCCATGATCGCACATAATTTCATGGAGATCACGACACCTATCCTTACAGTATCTTCACCTGAGGGCGCGAGAGACTATCTCGTTCCTGCAAGAAAGCATCCCGGCAAGTTCTATGCTCTGCCGCAGGCACCCCAGCAGTTTAAGCAGCTCCTGATGGTTTCAGGTATCGACAGATATTTCCAGATCGCACCCTGCTTCAGAGATGAGGACGCAAGAGGAGACAGATGTCCGGGTGAGTTCTACCAGCTCGACATGGAGATGGCTTTTGCAAGCCAGGATGATGTTTTCGAGATCATCGAAGACGTACTTCCTCCTGTTTTCGCTAAGTACGGCAAGTACAACAGAGCATCAGGTTCACCTTTCACACGTATTCCTTACCTTGAGGCAATGGAGAAGTACGGCTCTGATAAGCCTGACCTCCGTATCGACCTGACTGTTACTGATGCAACAGAGCTCCTCCGTACAGAAGAGTTTGCACCTTTTGCAGAAGGAGAGATCAAGGCAGTCGTTATCTCTGACTTCCACGAGAGCCGCAAGTTCATCGACAAGACAATGGCTGACTGCGAGATCCAGTCCGGCAGCAAGGGTTACTGGTTCAGAATGGATGAGAACGGCGAGATCGTCGGCGGTATCTCCAAGTTCGTAGCTCCCAAGAAGGATGAGGTCGTAGCTAAGCTCGGCCTTAAGCCTGATACGCTCGTAGTTCTTTCTGCAGGTCCCAAGGGTCAGGCACAGAAGATGGCAGGCGTTCTCGTTAAGACATTCGGCGCTGCAGTTCCGGGCCACATGGACAAGGAACAGTATGCATTCTGCTGGATCGTTGATTTCCCGATGTATGAGATCGGTGAGGAGTCAGGCGAACTCGAGTTCTGCCACAATCCTTTCTCCATGCCTTCAGGCGGACTTGATGTCCTTCTTAAGGCTGAAAAAGGTGAGATCGATCCTCTTACGATCATGGCTGACCAGTATGACCTCGTTGTCAACGGCATCGAGCTCTCATCAGGCGCTGTAAGAAACCACGATCCTGAGATCATGATCAAGGCTTTCGAGCTCGTAAGACTCGGCGAAGAGGACGTAAAGAAGAAGTTCCCTGCAATGTATAACGCATTCTGCTACGGCGCTCCGCCGCATGCAGGTATCGCTCCCGGCGTTGACCGTATGGTCATGCTCCTTTCAGGCGAAGAGACTATCCGTGAGGTAATCCCTTTCCCGATGAACAAGAACGCACAGGACATCATGATGGATGCACCCGGATACGTAACAGACAAGCAGCTTGAAGAACTTCATATCAGCATTACAAAGACTGAATCATCAGAAGAGTAATTTTAGCGGAGATAATAGAATAGATGAGTGACGAATTGAAGAATAAGAATACTGAACTTTCCTTCGGTGACGAGCCTGAGAAGAATGAACTCGCAGTTGCCGGAAATAAGGCGATCAAGGATACTGAGACTGAATCAGGTGTCGCAGTAACGGAAGAACAGGAAGTGTCTTTGGAGGAAGTGCTGCATGATGAGACAGAACTTTCTGAGAAGAAGACTTTTTCCAAGGTTAAAAAGCTCGAAAAGGGAACCGTTGCATACGAAGTCTTTGACTGGCTCCGTACGATCTGCATCGGTATTCTTGCAGGTATATTCATAGTTGTATTCCTTGTCCAGAAAGACAATGTTTACGGCGATTCGATGTATCCGACACTGAGCTCCGGAGATGCCATCTTCACACAGAAGCTTTCCACATATTTCAAGTCTTACAAGAGAGGCGACATCGTTATCCTTGACGGCAGCAATATGGAAGGCTATTACGGCAAGGAATACCTTGTAAAGAGAGTTGTGGCACTTCCCGGCGAGACGGTAAAGATCGAAAACGGCAATGTCTATATCAAGCCCGCCGGCGGCACGGAATTCTATCAGCTGGTCGAGAATTACCTTCCTACAGGAACAAAGACGACCATGATGGATGACGGAATGAAGAGAGGCTATAACGAGGTGACTCTCGGCGAAGATGAATATTTCTGTCTTGGTGATAACAGGCCCGTAAGCAACGATTCACGTAACTTGGGACCGTTCTCAACTAAGAGGATCAAGGCAGTTGCCGTCATCAGGATATATCCTTTCAATGAGATCAAAATAATCAATTAAAGGCTGTTTACCAAATGAGCGAAAACTACCGTAAATACATAAGGAACTTCTGCATCATAGCGCACATCGATCACGGCAAGTCCACTCTGGCTGACCGACTTATCGAGCACACCCACGTAAGGGAAAAGCGCGAGATGCAGGACCAGATCCTCGATAACATGGATATCGAGCGTGAACGCGGTATTACCATTAAATCACAAGCCGTAAGACTTCCTTATGAAGCCTCTGACGGCAATACATATCTTCTTAACCTCATCGACACTCCGGGCCATGTGGACTTTAACTACGAGGTCTCAAGGTCACTTGCTGCATGCGACGGCGCGATCTTAGTCGTAGACAGTTCCCAGGGTGTTGAGGCGCAGACGCTTGCAAATGTTTATCTTGCAGTTGATGCTGACCTTGAAGTCCTTCCTGTCATCAACAAGATAGATCTTCCTTCGGCAAGACCTGAAGAGGTCCGTCAGGAGATCGAAGACGATATCGGAATCGACGCTTCCTATGCGCCCTTGATCTCTGCAAAGAGCGATATCAATATTGATGAAGTTCTCGAGAAGGTCGTCGAGTATCTTCCTGCTCCTGAAGGCGATGAGAATGCGCCTCTGCAGGCTCTTGTTTTCGACTCCAAATACGATTCATACAAGGGCGTTATCGTCAGTGTAAGAGTCAAGAACGGCACCGTTAAGACAGGCGACCGCATCAGGATGATGCACTCCGGAAAAGAGTTCACTGTAACTGAACTCGGTATGTTCCATCCGGGCGAACTCGTTCCCACGGAAAGCCTTAAGGCAGGCGAAGTAGGATATATCTGCGCTTCCATTAAGAACGTAAGAGATACGGCTCCCGGTGATACCGTCACACTCGCCGAGAATGCGGCAGAAGAGCCCCTCATCGGCTACAAGGGCATACAGCAGATGGTATTCTGCGGTATCTATCCTGTAGACGGTGCAAGATACGGCGACCTTAAGGATGCATTGGAGAAGTTAAGACTTAACGATGCAGCGCTCTCATTTGATGCCGAGACGTCTGCCGCTTTGGGCTTCGGCTTCAGATGCGGCTTCCTGGGACTTCTGCACTATGAAGTAATCCAGGAAAGACTTGAAAGAGAATTCAATCTTGACCTTATCAGCACGGCACCTTCAGTTATCTACAAGATCCACCTGACTGACGGAACATGCGTCGACTGCTCGAATCCTACGAACATGCCTGATCCGGCATCGATCGATTATATGGAAGAGCCTGTCGTAAAGGCTACGATCATGCTCCCAAAGGAATATGTCGGCAACATCATGGAGCTTTGCCAGGAGAGACGAGGCGAATATACAGATATGAAGTATCTTGATGAGAAGCGTGTTATGCTTCACTACAAGATGCCGTTAAATGAGATCATCTACGACTTTTTCGATGCGCTCAAATCACGCACGAGAGGTTATGCCTCTTTGGACTACGAGCCTGCAGGATACCAGAGATCCAAGCTCGTTAAGCTCGACATCCTCCTTAACGGTGATGCGGTCGATGCACTGTCATTCATCGTTCATGCAGACAAGGCATATGCAAGAGGAAGAAGAATGTGCGAGAAGCTCAAGGAGAACATTCCGAGGCAGCAGTTCGAGATTCCCGTTCAGGCAGCTATCGGCGGTAAGATCATTGCAAGAGAGACGATCAAGGCTTTCCGTAAGGACGTTACTTCCAAGTGCTACGGCGGTGATATCTCACGTAAGAAGAAACTCCTCGAAAAGCAGAAGGAAGGTAAGAAGAGAATGAGGCAGGTAGGTTCTGTCGAAGTCCCTCAGGAAGCCTTCATGAGCGTTCTTAAGCTTGATGACGAGTAAATAATAAAACCTGTCTCAAATGAGGCAGGCTTTTTTATCAATGCATTTTTGTTGATGAAGGGAAGTCCGGAGATTTCCTGTTCATTTTAATTTCCGGCATGGTTCCAAAGTTCGTTCCAACACGGTTGCCTTCCTCATCGACGATCGGATAGGTGTTAACTAACGTTCCTACCAGAGTTTTATAGGTTCTCATATAAGCATTTGTCTCGTCATTCAATTTATCCATGTCTTCTCTTATGATCTTGAGCCTGTCCCTGAGGGGCTTTTTGGCAGCCTCCAATGCCCTGTCATTAGCCTGCTTTTTTACATTGTAGATCACGACGATCAGAATGATAATTGCGATAATCGAAACAGGCAACCAGTACATTTTGCCGACGATCGTGGCAGCTCCAATACCGAAAAGGATTCCAATACCAAAGTAGAGAATTAACGGAAGGAAAGATTCTCCATTGCTTGTTGTCAGTGAATCGCGAAAATCATCACACCATCTGACGAAGCGTGAATCGTTGATTGCCTGAGACAGACAAATGTCGTTAAGTTTGCTCGTCCAGATCCTTTTATCATCTTCGAGATCTGCGATTTCAGCTCTTCCTTTTCTGTAACAATGAAGCACTTCCAGAGCCTGTTTTATCATTTCAAAATAATCCTTGAATTCAGGCTGGCAGTTCTCGATCGCATTGATCAGAACAGGATCATTAGGCTGGAGGAAGACTCCGTTCTCGAGGAACATAGGCGTAAATGAACCCCATTTACATTTGCATAGAATAAGACCCCTTAAAGCTTCGAAATTATGGGGATCCTTCTTGAGCATATAAGTGAAGGCATCTTCGGCTGCGCCGAACTCTTTTCTGAGCATAGCTTTTTTGGCGATTTCCAGGACATTGTCCTTACGGAAGTATTCGTAATCGAAGGTAACACCGCAGTAAGGGCAGATATATACCTGACGGTCGATGTCGATATCGAGAAGACCGCCGCACATATTACAGATGTTGCTCTTTACGATAGCCATATAACCTTCTTTACCTTTGCCCGTAATAATCAAATATATAATATCAGAAAAGAAAGATTTTTTTACCAATTTTGCATTAAGGGAGATATAATATATACAGTGCTTTTTGGACACCTTGTCCAATCACATAACAATTCAGGAGGCTTTACATGACTATTGAAGCTCTTTTTGCAGGAAAGAATCCCCAGGACTTTTACATCGGCAAAGTTACACAGGTATACAGAAGTAACTGCGTTGCCCAGGTCGAGAATTTCGATCTTATGTCTGACAGATCAAAATTTAACAAATCCTTTTTGCCTAATACGATCAACAACTTCGTAATCATCGACTCGGTAGTTGGTCTGTTCCTTGGTGAGGTTTTCGAAAATAAGGCTTCCAGAAAGAGCATCTATGAGATGAAGACCGGTGATGTTAAGTCCAACGACTATCAGGAAATCTGCATCGACACGATCTCTCTCATGCCTACAGATTCCGACAAGTTCCAGCTCGCAGGCTTCAACACACTCGGTATTACGGATAAGGTTTACCTTGCAACTGATGACGTTTATAAGCTCTTCCTTGCTTCCCT
>CACZML010000103.1 GCA_902782235.1 Oscillospiraceae bacterium | reverse complement strand
AACAGACCCGCCAGCGTGACTATGAACGGCTGGAATTCCAGGTAAGCTACGAGGAAGCCCTGGACGATGCCGAATGCGAGGCCGATTGCCAGAGCGATAAGGAGCGATGTGAGTACGTTGCCGTGTGCGAGACCGTCATTTACCTTCTGAAGATGTACGGCGCATGCCATGCATACGAGGCATGTTACCTGGCCTACGGAGATATCGATTCCGCCTGTGATCATGACGAGCGTCATTCCGCATGAGAGGACCAGGAGGGAAGCGTTCTCGTTAAGGATATTGAAGAACATCTGCGGCTTGGTAAATCCCTTTTTAAGGAAGACAACAGCGCATACGTACATTGCCAGGAATACGATTATCGTGATAATGAGAAGAAGATTTGTATCTGTTAAGGAAGCGCGTCTTCTGAGCTTGCGTTCCAGAGCATTAGTGTTTACTGACATTTCAGACACTCTCCTTTCCTGTTTCAGACTCAATGTTATTCAATGCTTCATCAGCTGATGCCGCAGCCATTGCCAGATCTTTTTTCGCTGCTTCTCTCTTATTCTTCATATCATCGATCCATCTGCGTACGAACGGTGAAGAGATGATTATGAGAAGGATAACGACAACTGCCTTGTAAGCAGAGATGGAGCTGGAGTCGATCTCCTTGAACTTATAGAGCGTTGTTGTAAGGAACTGGATAACATAAGCACCCAGTACGGAAGCTGAAAGATTGAACTTACCGCCGCCTAAGTTGTTGCCGCCCAGTGCGACTGCAAGGATGGCGTCCATTTCGATGTTATTTGCGATAACTGAATATGTGATGGAAGAAGTCCTGGACACCTTGATGAATCCGCAGACTGCAACGCATATGCCTAAGATAACGAATGTTAAGAGCTTGATAACTTTAGGATTGATACCGTTAAGTCTCGAAGATGAAGCGTTAATACCAACGGACTGTGAATAAAGTCTGAGGTTGGTAACTTTCAAAACGATGGCGATGATTACCAGACACAAAATGGTGATAAATACCGGTGTCGGAACGGAGATTCCGGGAATGAAGTTTCCGAAATAACTGAAACGCTTATCAGTAATGGAGATGTTGTCGTTGTTGTTGATCCATGCAGCGATCGAACGGCCTGCAGTAAAGAGGATCAGCGTTGCGACCATCGGCTGGATCTTGAAGAATGCGACGAGCGCACCGTTAAAGGCTCCGAAAAGGGCGGACACGACAACGCATAAGAGGAACGATACGATGATGATCCCTGCGAATTTAGCACCTGAGATATCAGGGGACTGTGTCTTAACGATCCTTAATACAGTAGATCCTGCAATTGCGATAGTTGCGCCGACGGAAATATCCTGACCGCCGGATGCTGAAGTTACGAGTGTCATTCCGATAGCGAGGATAACGAGCTCTGAAGCATAGTCGATCATGGTGATCAGGTTGCCCGACAATACCATGTTTCCGTCGCTGTTCGACTCCAAAGCGATCTTAAAGAATCCGGGATCTGTAACAAGATTGAATAATATCAGGAGCAGGAGGGCAACGAGCGGAATAAAAAGCTGGTTGCGGACGATCTTTCCGAGAATATCCTTAACGGATGTTCCGGATTTAATCTTTATTTCGTTAGCTGTCATTTGGATTCACCTCCGGCAATCGTTGCCATGATCTTATTCTGGTTGAGATCGTCTCCCTTGAGTTCGCCTACGACTTTGCCGTCACGCATGACTATAAGTCTTGAGCAGGTACGTACCATCTCGTCTATCTCGGAAGAAATAAAGGTTACGCTCTTTCCTTCCGCAGCAAGTTTTAATACAAGCTTCTGGATCTCGACCTTTGTACCTACGTCGATACCTCTCGTAGGTTCGTCGAGAATGAGATACTGCGGGTTTGCAAGAAGCCATCTTGCAAGGATAACCTTCTGCTGGTTACCGCCCGAAAGCGACTTGATAGGTGTATCCTGTGATGCTGTTTTAATATTCAAAAGTTTGATGTATTCATCTGCAAATGCCTCTGCCTGCGCCTTGGAGAAAGGTTTGAAGAAGCCCTTCATTACCTGCAGTGCGAGGATGATGTTATCTCTTACTGAGAGATCCCCGACGATACCGTCTAATTTTCTGTCTTCGGGAAGGTAGCTGATACCATGCTTCATGGCATCGAGAGGCTTTCTGATCTTTACGGGCAGGCCGTCGATAAGCACCTTTCCGCCAACAACTCTGTCAGCTCCGAAGATAGCGCGGACGCTCTCGGATCTGCCGGATCCCAGAAGGCCGGTAAAGCCGTTGACTTCGCCTTTGTGGATCTCAAAGTCGAACGGCTTTATGCCGGTCGTTCCGGTAAGGTTTATTGCCTGGTAAACGGGGGTGCCGTTAAGGTCGATGTTTTCTGACTCGCTGCCGCTCTTGATCTCGGCCATGTCGTCGAAATCCTTTCCGAGCATCTTGGAAACGAGCTGGACTCTCGGCAGGTCTTCTATTATGTATTCGCCTACGAGCTTGCCGTCACGAAGAACCGTGATGCGGTCGCAGACTTCGTATACCTGCTCAAGGAAGTGGGTTACGAATATGATGCCGACGCCCTTTGCCTTAAGATCGCGCATAAGGTTGAAGAGCTTCTGAACTTCCTGTTCATCCAGAGAGGATGTAGGTTCGTCCAGGATAAGGACCTTACAATCCATGTCTACGGCACGTGCTATTGCGACCATCTGCTGGATCGCGATAGAGCAGTTGCCGAGCTGTTCTGTAGCGCTTACGGGAATACCGAGCTCATCAAGGAGCTTATCTGCCTGACGGTTGATCTTTGCCCAGTTTGTAAAAGGACTCTTTGTACGTCCGATGTACATATTCTCTGCTACCGTGAGGTTAGGGCAGAGAGTGATCTCCTGATAAACCGTTGCGATACCTTTATTCTGTGCATCCTGGGGCGACTTGATGTGCACGGACGCGTCTGAGAGCCAGACTTCGCCGCCATCTTTTGGATATACGCCGGTCAACACTTTGATGAGTGTCGATTTGCCGGCACCGTTCTCGCCCATCAGAGCATGGATTTCGCCTTGCCTTAATGTGAAATCAACGTTCTCAAGAGCGCGCACGCCCGGGAAAAACTTACATATCCCGCGCATTTCCAAAACTGCGCCATCTTTCATATCATTCGTCCTCCTGATCTTTCCTTGTTTACTTCTTTCCCGAAAAGAATGTGCGATGCGATGAGACATCGCATCGCACACCTTGTTGTTTAGCTAAATACTCTTATAAGTTTCGAGAATGCTTATCAGATACCGTAATTCTTTACGTCATCAGCTGTGATTGTCTTAGCGTCGAAGCCCTTCTCTTCCATGATGACTACCTTTGTCTTAACGCCATTCTTGATGATGTCGTCGATGTAGGAAGCCTGGAAAGGATTGCACTGACCGTCATAGTTCCAGTTGCCTGCGAGGAGCTCTTCAAGTGCCCATGTGTTGCAGTCGAAACCGATGATGATAACGTCCTTGCCAACGCCGTGAGAGATGTTAGCCTTGTCGAGAGCTGCTGCAGCACCCTTAGCCATGTTGTCGTTCTCTGCATAGATTACGTTGAACTTCTCGCCGGAGTCGATGACTGCCTGAACGATCTGCTGAGCTGTCTCTTCAGACCACTCTGCTGTCTGCTGCTTAACGATTGACCAGTTGGACTCTGCCTTAACCTTCTCGTCGAGAGCGCCGGAACGGCCGATCTGAGCGGAAGAACCCATTACGCCCTGGATGTGGACGATCTTGTATTCAGAAAGACCCTGGGAAGCGAGCCAATCAACTGCCTGCTGGCCTTCCTTAGCCATGTCGGAAACGATAGAAGCTTCATAGAGGCTCTCGTCTGCGTCGATTGTTCTGTCGAAGAGGATAACCTTGATGCCAGCCTTCTGAGCCTGCTCAAGAACTCCGTCCCAACCTGATGTACCAGCTGCTGAGATCAAGAGATAGTCAACTTCGTCCTGGATGAACTTCTGAGCTGCTGCGATCTGCTCTTCATTCTTAAGTGAATAGAAGAAAGAAGCCTCATAACCATTCTCTGCTGTGAATGTAGCCTTCATGTCTCTGTCGTTAGCTGTACGGTAGCCGGACTCATTAGGATCGTTGTTGATGATACCAACCTTGATGAGTGCGTCTGTCTTAGGTGCTTCTGTAGCAGGTGCCTCTGTAGCAGGTGCATCTGTAGGAGCAGGTGCCTGTGTAGCAGGTGTTGTGCCGCCGCCGCAAGCGCAAATGCCGCATGCCATAGCTGCAACGAGAGCGGAAGAAACTAACAACTTTACAAATTTCTTCATAATGATTCTCCTTTACATTTTGAGGTTATTTCTCGGGCCGTTTACTTACCCGATGTACTCTGCCCCAACTAAACACCCTGAGCGCAATACCCGCAACGAATCTCGTATGCCTTATGAAGAATGGTAACTTTGCATAAATACAGATTTGGGAATTTTTGATCACAAAACGTACAGGTTTGCCCGAAGAGCACTTTTTCGCGCGCCGATGTCGAAAATCTTAAGCAATGCTGTCGGATTTTTTACGATGGGTATCCGGAGAGGACTATAAAATCCCTGTTGTCATTCTGAACAATAAAAAATATTTACCCGAAAATAATTATTTCGGCATTTTTGAAGACGATAAGATTCCTTACTTTTTCAAGGGTTTGAAATAACACCTCAAATATTTATCGTATCTTTGCACATGCGGCAAACCCTATAATTTTACTAAGAAAATCAAGGGGTTTATGCCGTGGCAGAGAAGTATATCGTCATAGCGGATAAGCTTGAGATCGAGCTTAAAAAGATGCGGTCGGAGGGAAGGATGAAGCTCCCTTCCGAGAACTCTTTGTCTGAGCAGTTTTCCTGCAGCAGACAGACGGTCCGCGCGGCTCTCGATATACTCAAAAAGGCCGGCCTCATTGAGAAGCGGAACGGTTCAGGCTCTTATATAGTCGAAGAATCTAAAAAGAATAAGACCGTATATTTTATAACCGAAGACTGTGACAGATATTTAAGTCCGGCACTTATATCAGGATTAAGATCAGAACTCACATCATCAAAATATGTTTTAAAAGCATTCTCCACTATGGGCAGCGGCAAAGAGGAAGCTGCGGCAATATCGCGCGCAATAAGCGAGAAGGCCGCCGCCATCATCATTGAACCTGTAAGAGACCTTATCCCTAACGCAAACGACAGGCTCATTGAAGATGCCCTGGCACTTCGCATTCCGGTCATATATCTGAATTCTTCTGCCGGTCCGTACGGCGTGGTCCGTATCACGCCTGATTACAGGGAAGCGGGAAAGATCTTAACAGATAAACTGAGAGAGAACGGCAGGCAAAAGATCGCATGCATCTTCTGCTCCGATTCGTCAGCCGGCATGGATGAATACAAAGGCTACATAGGCGCTGTTCCTGCATTTGACGAGAGCCTGTGCCTCCTGATCACGCACAGGGACGAGAAAGAGATCATCTCCGGCAAGGACAGGATCCTGACTTCATTTATCGAAAACACTCTGACCGGCTGCGATGCGGTCATCTGCCAGAACGGCATGATCGCGCACCGCCTTGTAAGTTTGCTTAACAAGAGCGGCAGGGCAGTTCCTTCAGACATATCCGTCGCATGCATTGACAATGGTTATTATTCTTCAAATGATTCAATCTTATCCATGGGATACGATACTGACCTGCTCTGCAAAAAGCTCGCAAAAACATGCACTGCTCTTGCAGAAGGCGGCGCACCTAAGATGTTTGCGATTCCTATGGATGTAAAACAGTAATCAGTACGCTCTCGAATCCACAAAATCCTGGGTGATGTTCTGCGTTGTATATGCAGACTCGTCGACGTAAACGTGCTTGGGGATCTCCTCGCCGTTCCTGTATTTCTCGATGAGCTGCTTTATCTGGGGACCGAACATCGGATTACACTCGACGCAGAGATTGATCTTGCCGTCGTGGCAGTACTGGAGGGCTTCCTTTGTGGCGTCGAAAGTGATGATCTTCACCTGGCCGCCGTTTCCGTAAGAGATGCCTGCCTCATCGAGCGCTCTCATCGCGCCGAATGTCATGTTGTCATTCTCTGAATAGAGGACGTCGATCTCCTTATTTGTCTTAAGATATTCAGTCATTACCTCATATGC
>CACZML010000102.1 GCA_902782235.1 Oscillospiraceae bacterium | reverse complement strand
AGTTGTGGACTTCAAATCAAGTGCGATAAAATGAACCCATAATGCTTATTACGGGGACTGTTATATGAAGCCGACATTTAAAGAGAGATTAGCTTACTGAGCGTGCTGGCGGAGAATTAATCATGGTTATCAGGCGCGCGTTAATTGAAGATGCAGACGTTGTCGGCGAAGTGCATTCCGTTGCATGGAAGCAGACATATCAGGGCGTCTTCGATCAGGAATATTTAGATTCAGATTCTCCTTCAGTCAGACGTGAAGAATTCCTCTCTTCTTTGGACGACAAGCACTGTGTATATCTGCTTTTGGAAGAGGAAGGGCAGGCTGCCGGAATAGTGAAACTTCTTGCAAACGGTAACGAAGTTGAGATCGCAAGCATCTATATACTCGAAGAGTTCAGAGGGCGCGGATTCGGAAGGAAGGCTTTTGAATATATATTCTCTGAATATAAGGGTTTTCGCATTGTGCTTTGGGTATTAGAGGTAAATCTAAATGCGCGTGCTTTCTATGAGAAGTGCGGATTTGAACTGACAGACAAGGTCCGTCAGATAGACCGCGGCGGAGAGTTTAAGCAGTTGATGTATGCGAGGAGCGGTTCAGGAGGGGCAACTGATCAACAGGCATGATATAATCCAAGGGATTTTAAAATGCTTAACAGAAAACACACATTGATATTTATTCTTATCGCAGGCATCATCTTAACTTTGTCTGCCTGCTCGAACGGGCCTGAGACACAGGCTCCGACGACTGCTAAATCGACGAAATCGTCGAACTTTAAGGCGCCTGATCTGCCTGACGATATAGAGCACGAACCTCCGCAGGGGATGGGATTCGACATTTCGAATGCGGATATTTTCGAGAAGGGTTATTACGCAGTTAAATACGATTCATTTGACGGCGCATATTTCTTCTGGTCATCGAAAAATAATTCCGGGTCAGACATAGAGTGGAAAGGGATTTTAAAATGCTTAACAGAAAACACACATTGATATTTATTCTTATCGCAGGCATCATCTTAACTTTGTCTGCCTGCTCGAACGGGCCTGAGACTCAGGCTCCGGTCGATGCGACATTCCATCTCTCAAGTTTCAGAGACTACGCCTGAGGATAATCTATATGGCTACATTAAAGAGTTATACATGTTCCAATTGCGCAGGCATCCTGATGTTCGATTCGGACCAGGAATTCTTTGACTGTCCTTTTTGCGGTACTAAATTTAACGCTGTTGATTTTCACGATGATGAGATTAAGGCTCAGGCTGAAGAAAGCTTGAAGAAGGAGGCTTTCTCTTCGGCAAAGGAAAAATATAATCTCATACTGGAAAATGATCCGTCCAACTTTGAGGCGCTTAAAGGCCTGATCTTATGCGAGATCAAAGCTGCATCTCTGGAGAGTCTGAATACTCCCGGTATATTTGATTCTGTTGATATTGTTTCACTGAAAAACCTTATCACGAGACTGAAGAAACAGGCATCGGTTAAGGATTCTGCATTTTTCGACCAGCTTATGAAACTGATCGATCTAAGTGACAGATTGAAGATATATCAGAACAGCATTAATTCACTGAATGATGAAAATACAAGAGAAGAAATAAATAAAAGCTTTGATGAGATTGAGGCCAGAAAATATGAGGTGAAAAAATCCCCTAACATTCTTGGACCTATCGTCGCCCTTGTCGGTATTGCTTTCCTGACTTTAGGCATCCTCACCGGCAATTTTGATTTTGGACTTATCTTATTTGTTGTCGGAATCATGGCCGCCGGTATTATTGTGATCATTCACAAGGAAGATAATGCTCCCAAGCCAATATATAACAATCCGATAAACAGTGCCTGGGGAATGAGGACTTATCTGGAAAAACAATACAGTGAAAATGAGAAAGCATATGACACGGAATACAAGAAGTTGACGGAACTGAACCTCACTTCCAAAGAAAGACAGCCCGATAAAGCTGCTCCGGAAGAGATCAAGGTTGATAATAGCGCTGCAGATACGGAACATACTGAGACCGTCATTTGTTCAAAGTGTGCCGGACAGCTTTACCTTGATAAGGAGAGACGTGTTTACGAATGCAGATCCTGCGGCGTGGCTTATGGTATCTCACTGTTCTTCGGAATGCCTATGGAAAAGGCCCTTAATGCAATGAATACGGGCCATTACGGCGAGGCACAAAAGCGTTTTGGAAACGTTCTTATGGTTAACCCGTCAAGCTTTGATGCACTTCTCGGACAGATACTTTGTGCGGGGAGCTGGACCAGAATAAGCGATATTGACACCGCTGACGTAATAAGCGGAGAAGACTGGACTAAGATCAGTGAACTCATAAGTGATGCAAAACTGCGTGTGGCTGAATCTGACAGGGAGTTCCTCGAGAAGCTGGAAGAAATGATATTCCTGCTTGGAAAGATATGCTTAAATAACGGCAATGTCGATGAACTGAACAGAAAAGTAGAAGTGCTTGATTCGATCAGTCATGTATATTTCATGGCTGAAAAACTGTCAACCGATTCCGGCGGTGTATTTATGGACAGAACCAAACTTCTAAACGATATTGATAAACTGGAAAAAGAGACCAGACAACTGTCTCATGATTTTCTTGCAATTAAAAGGAACCTTATCAATAAGAAGACTGACTGTATTCTCGTAAAATAATATTGGGCGGAATGCCTGCTGCTCATCTATCCCACTTCAGAGTCAGACAGATCTTCGGATTCTAAGACAGGATTTATAAACGCGGACATAGTAACTTATCGGTGGAGGCGAAAAAATGGACTGGGTTGATGTAATTAACAATACACTCTCTTATCTTGAGAAGAACATCATGACGGTCCAGGGCCCGAAGGAGGTTGCTATGGAAGTTCATGTATCATCAAGTTATCTTCAGAACAGTTTTCAGATGATCACGGGTTTTACCATCGGTGAGTATATCAGGAGCAGAAGGCTCTATATGGCAGCGATGGAACTGATAGAGAAAGACGTGAAGATCATCGATCTGGCAGCAAAGTACGGTTATGAGACGCCTGAGAGTTTTACGAAGGCATTCAGCCGTTTCCACGATGCCACACCCAATGAGATCAAAAAGAAGAATAAACCTGCAAAGGTTTTCCTTCCTATGAAGCTTAAATTCTCGGTCAAGGGCGCGGATACCCAGGATGTCACAATAGAGAAGTTGCCTGAGTTCAAGGTATTGGGCGCGGCTGATGTTTTCTCGAATGAGAACAAATTTGAGAAAATACCGGGATTCGTTTATGACTTCATAAATACGTACGGCGGTAAACTCAATGCAAATGTTTTCTACGGCATAAGTGTCGGCGACTGCGATCTCATTACGGACGAGGCCGGAAAGCCGTGGTCAAAAGCTTATGAAGGAATATCTTTCGATGAGAGATTCCTGTTCCATACAGGCGTTGATTACGAGGGCGGAGCGATTCCTGAAGGCCTCACGGTAATAACAATACCGGAGACTATCTGGGCAAAGTTCAAGTGCAGGGATAATTCAGCAGAGGCATCGCAGGAGATGCGCCGGTATATCTTCGGAGAATGGCTTTTCGAGGCCAACGAATATGACCTCGTCGATGAATATAATGTCGAGCGTTACGGCGTCCCTAACGATACAGGAGATGGTCTGCACAACGAGATCTGGCTGCCCGTGAGGCGGAAGGAACATTCTGACTGATAATAATGCGAATTAAAAAGCGCAGTAACTCCCATGAAAAGCCCATCAGGATCAAGGTCTTGATGGGCTTAAGTATTTTAGCTTATTGTGTTTGCAGATAAGTTCTCTTGATAACTTTTTCGCGAATTAACATAATTAGTTGAGACCAAACGCTGTCTTACTCCATCTAATGGATAGAGAATGGAAAACAGAACTCCATTCGGTTGTGTACACAAGGAAAGAGAAAGTAATGCAGATTGATGAAACGACAAGGCTTGTAAAACTCGCGAAAAAGCACGATAAGCTTGCTTTTGCCGAACTGATGCAGGGGCACATGCAGGAGATGTACAAAGTCGGACTTGCAATCCTCATGAACGATGAGGACGTTGCCGATGCCGTCAGCGAGACGATCCTTAATTGCTTTGAGAAGTTAAACACACTGAGAGAAGACAAGTATTTTAAGACATGGATGACAAGGATCCTTATAAACAATTGTTATAAGATCCTGGATGTCAGGAAGCGTCAGACCGGTCTCGAAGAATGGGAAGAGCCTTCTGTAACTGACGAATACAATGTCGAACTCAAGGACGCTTTAGCTTCTATCGATGAGAAGTACAGGTCGGTCATCACTCTATATTACCTGGGAGAATACAGCACCAAGGAAATTGCTTCGATGCTTCATATCCCAAAGAGCACGGTAACTACCAGGCTCCAAAGGGGCAGAGAGCAGCTTGCAAAGTACTATGGCGGTTAATAGTTAATAGGAGAATGACATGAAAAATAAGAATATCTTCGAGAAAAACGCCAGGATTCCGGATATCGTACAGCAGAAAGCAAATGCTGCTTTCGCAGAGATATACACCCGTCAGGATGAGCTTGATGAAAAGCCTCAAAAGACACACAAATCAACCAGAGCAACGATTATAAAGATTGCATCGACAGTGGTTGCTGCGGCCATAACCGTAGCTGTGTTATCCTTCGCGATATCGTATTTTGCCGGCCAGGGAACGGAAAATCCGGAAAATACGGAGAATACGGAGCATTCAACAATTACAGCAACTTCCGTTATCACCGAACGGTTTTCGATCAGGGTTTGCGCGGCAGAACTTAAGCCTAAAGCTCCGCTCCCGGTAAATCTGGATGTCAGCAAACAGACATGGGGTTATGGTATTGACTGCGAAGGCAATGCAGAATTTCATATTAATTTACCCATCTCGGTCGAGGGCGAAGACATCTCAACCGTGACCTTCAAAGCAGGCAACTCGGTCATTGAAACCGTAAGTATTGACTGTCCTTCCATTGTAAAAAGCGGTTCACCCAAAACGCTTCCCGAGTTCCGTTCGACTTATGTTGATGGTTATGACATGGCCGGAAATCCTATCGGTAAGACAGAAGTTGGATATTACGATTCGTTTTCCGCAGATTATGGCACGCTTCAGAATTCTAAG
This sequence comes from Oscillospiraceae bacterium, assembly GCA_902782235.1. Lineage (GTDB taxonomy): Bacteria > Bacillota > Clostridia > Saccharofermentanales > Saccharofermentanaceae > Saccharofermentans. Next base: position 1,998 of record CACZML010000102.1, on the reverse strand, counting down.
TACCTTTTAAACATTTGCAATTATCTGACAGACCGAATAGATCTTTATTATACGTTAGCTTACGTGGCAGGCGATGACGACACTTGCGCAGCAGTTACTTATTTGTTAAAGGATGTCGAATTAACGGTCGAAGTCACATTTAAGGATGGAACTAAAGCTTCAAGGACACTGGGCTTTTTTGCCGATAAAAATACGGCAACAGCAAAGGACACTGACGGAACAGAATACACATACACTACTGTGCAGATCTTCTGCTACGACAAAAACTCTGCAGATGATGCTACAAAGCAGTTGATCAGCAACCGCATCGCCCGTGCTGCGGAAATCAGCAAGGACGCAGAAGCAAAACACCCTGTTGATGATATTAAAGCAAATCAAGGTGAACCCGTTGATGAAACTGAAGCAACTGTAAGTACGGAAGCTACTTCCAGCACGGAAGCAACTGCCAGCACAAAGCCGACTGAAAGTACGGAACCGTCCGTCAGCGCAGAGCCGTCTGTCAGCGCAGAGCCGTCTGTAAGTTCGGAACCGTCTGTAAGCGCAGAGCCGTCTGCCAGCACGGAAAGCACTGAAGCTTCAAGTGAGACCAGCTCTACTGAAAGCACGGAAAATCAGTAATGACAATTAAGCGGGAACTTCTGAAGATATCAGATTTGATCTTCCCGGATTTGAAATAAAGAATTTTCGCCGCATATGGGGATAAGAGGGTTGCCTCCTGACAGGGGCAACCCTTTTGAATTATTTAAATCCCGCTTGCAATAAATAAAAGCATCGCACAAAAAGAAACAACGCAGAGCATTCCAAGTATGGAGAAGACAATTCCGATAATGCCCAGCGCTCTGCCTTTTTTGATTCCTTTTCTCGTAGTAACAACGCCAACTATCGATATAACCAATCCGACAAGCATTAATGCAAGTTCTACTGTTACCCAAGTGGGGAATGCTTCAGGGGTTATTCTGACAATATAAGCTATGACCGTTAAAACGATCTGTAACGGAACTGCCAGTATGAAGCCAAGCAAACATAGCAAATTGTATTTTTTCTTTTCCATATATCCTATTTCCCCCTATGAAAATATTGTATTTCGCAGGCTTGGGAAAAGAAACGGGATAATTAGGGCAAATCAGGAACAAACCCTTCGAATAGGCATTTCATCATTATGTTATTTACTCGTTCAATCCATTTTCGAAGCCTTCTTTGAGATAGGCCTCCAACATTTCCATCAAAGTGTCATACTCTCCAACATCCTTGTTTCCGGCAAAACCGATCCCATATTTATGATCAATATCATCATAGATAAAGCAGTCGTCATCAACACACCCCAGCCATATAGAGCGTTGACCGTCAACTCCCCACCATTCAAACAGTTCTCTTTCATCACAGATAAAGTAGCCGAAAAAACTTTTATTCTGGCTATAATACTCGGCCAGTTCATCGACAATGCGTTGTTCGACATTATATTCCGCACATAACTTCTTAAAGCTTTCCAGTTCTTCTTCCGTGGCCGGCTCAAGAGTAACGCATTGTCCATGAACTATATATTCGCCATCTTCGATCTTACAGTACTTATCAAATAATTCCTTGACTGTCATTACCTGTTTACCTCCACACATTCATTACTAATTCATGATGACTATAGTATGTAATATCCTATCTAAACCTTGATCCTGAAGCAACCGCTATCAGAATTCCTAAAAAAATGATCAACGCTATAATTCCAATTGTAATTAAAAGCGGTTTAATATAGTAAGTACCACTACTCTTTTGCTTGCTAAACTTAGTGATGTTATTGCTTGGATCTGCTGGGTCATACAAAACAGTGATTGTCTGGTTATTAAGTGGAGTTACAAACCCCAGTCCAGCGCCCACATAATGAACCCCCATTAATATAAAACTCATAATGAACCAAGGTATTTTTTCCTAAACCATTTAAGTCACTTAGTGGTCCAGAATAATCTGTATCAGTAATATGTGCTTCGATGCTCTGAGTGCATCTTT
>CACZML010000101.1 GCA_902782235.1 Oscillospiraceae bacterium | reverse complement strand
GACGTTTTCATGCAGTATGAGAAGCACCAGGACGGTCACCTCACACCCTTAAAGCAGAAGAACGTTGATACAGGCTGGGGTCTTGAGAGAATCCTCGCTTTCCTTAACGGTACAAAGGACGTTTACAAGACAGACCTTTTCACAGAGGCAATTGCTTATATCGAGAACGCATCAGGCGTTAAGTACGATTCTGACGAGAAGCTCACAAAGTCAATGAGAGTTCTTGCAGACCATATCCGCACAAGCGTTATGCTGATCGGCGACGCTGCAAAGCTCGTTCCTTCAAATGCAGGCGCAGGCTACGTATTAAGACGTCTCATCAGACGTGCTGTAAGACATGCAAGAACACTCGGCCTTTCAACAGAGCAGATCTTAGGTCTTGCAAAGATCTATATCGACAGCGTTTACGACGACAGCTACCCGCTTCTTGCTAAGAACCGTGAGTTCATCCTTAACGAGCTCGACAAGGAGATCGCAAGATTCGAGAGCACTCTCGAGAACGGTATCAAGGAATTCAAGAAGATCCTTGATGACAAGAAGGCCGCAGGTTCTTCCGAGATCGACGGCGATTCCGCATTCTATCTCTACGATACATTCGGATTCCCGATCGAACTTACAGTCGAGATGGCTTCCGAAGAAGGCCTTAAGGTCGATGAGGAAGGCTTCAAGGCTGCAATGGAGAAGCAGAAGGAAACAGCAAGAGCTGCTACAAAGGCTAAGGGTGATCTCGCACTTTCCGTAAATGAGATCCCTGATGAAGTTGCTAAGGATTCCAATGCTACAGATTACGACGGTTACGATAACCTCAAGTGTGATGCAAAGGTCATCTACATCCTTAAGTCTGACGAGGAAGGCGTCAAGGTTGTTGACAGCGCTTCCGAAGGTGATGACATCATCGTTGTTACAGACAAGACAGTTCTCTACGCTACGATGGGTGGTCAGATCCACGACGAAGGTAAGATCTCCACAGCAGGCTTTGAGGCTGAGGTTATTTCAGTAGATAAGGATGCTGCAGGCAAGTATCTCCATACTCTTAAGGTTGTTAAGGGTACTGTTTCCACAGGCGAGACAGTCAGCATCGAAGTTGATAAGAAGAACAGACTTGCGATCGCAAGGAACCACACAGCTACACACATCCTGCTTTCAGCTCTCCAGAAGGTCTTAGGTGATCATGTTGAGCAGGCAGGTTCTTATGTAGGCAATGACCGTTTGAGATTCGACTTCAACAACTCCCAGGCTATGACAGCCGAAGAGATCGCTAAGGTCGAAGAGATGGTAAACGATGTTGTTCTTCAGGCTCTTCCTGTTGAGACAAAGGTCCTTGCTATTGAAGACGCTAAGAAGCTCGGCGCTACGGCAATCTTCGGCGAGAAGTACGGAGAGGTCGTAAGAGTCGTTGCAGTTGGCGGTTTTGAAGCTCCTTTCGATCTTGAGTTCTGCGGCGGTACACACCTAAAGAACACAGCACAGATCGGCCAGTTCAGGATCGTATCCGAGTCCGGTATCGCAGCAGGCATCAGAAGAATCGAAGCTGTAACAGGCGAGAGATGCTATGAGATGAGCAAGGCAGACAGAGCCCTCATCGATGAGGCAGCAGCTGCTCTTAAGACTCCTAAGGATAAGATCGTAGAGAGGATCGATGCTCTTCACGCAGAAGTTAAAACTCTCGAAAAGGAACTCGCTGAGATCGAGAAGGCTAAGGCAGGTTCATTCGCTGACAGCGCAGTTTCAGGCGCTAAGGATATCGGCGGTGTCAAGGCAGTCATCGCAGCATGTGATGCAGCAGATGCCGCAGCTTTGAGAGATACAGCAGACAAGATCCGTGACAAGCTCGACTGCGGCGTTGTATTCCTCGCAGCAAACGGCGGCGACAAGCTCCTCTTCACAGCTATGGCTACAAAGTCAGCTAACGAGAAGGGTGCTCACTGCGGAAACATCATCAAGGAAGCAGCTAAGGTTGCAGGCGGTGGCGGCGGCGGACGTCCCGACATGGCTCAGGCCGGCGGTAAGGATGTAAATAAGCTCGCTGATGCTCTTGCAAAGGCTGAGGAAGTATTGGCTTCACAGGTTAACGCATAAAGGAGAAAAACCATGTGCATTTTTTGCGATATAGTTGAGGGCAAGATCCCTTCAAAGAAAGTATATGAGAACGATTATGTTCTTTGCTTCGACGATATTAATCCCGTTGCACCTGTTCATGTTCTTGTTGTTCCGAAAAAGCATTTCGACAACATCAACGAACTCGCAACCGATCCTGAAGGTGCGCTCTATTCAGCCGAGATCACAAAGGCTATTGCTGAAGTAGCAAAGATCAAGGGCGTTAGCGGCGCTTTCAGAACGATCAATAACTGCGGTGAAGGTGCAGGTCAGACCGTTATGCACGTTCACTTCCACGTTATTGCCGGTGCAGATCTTACGGAGAAGCTTATCTGATCCTATGGCTAGAATGAGAACCAAGCGCAATATTCCTGCGCGCATGGAAAAATGTCATGAGCGCTGGTTTGACGCGCCCATGTTAAACCGCGGCAAGTGGAGAGAAGCATGCGGCTTTGCTGAAGACGTTCCGGTCTGGCTTGAGATCGGCTGCGGCAAGGGAAAGTTCTGCACTGAGATGGCATTAAGACATCCTGAAGTCCTTTATATTGCTATGGAAAGGGACGCTTCCGTTACTCTGGCTGCCATCGAGAAGGCTCATGAACTTGAGATTCCCAATCTCTTTTTTATCAGAGGCGACGCAGGCATAATTGAGAACTATTTTGCCGAGAACGAAGTAAACAGGATCTTCCTTAATTTCTCTGACCCGTGGACAAGGCAGAACAAGCCCAAGAGACGTCTTACTTACAGGGATTTCCTTGCTAAATACAAGGTCATGATGAGAGACGGCGGTGCCATCGAATTCAAGACCGATAATGATGATCTTTTCGATTTCTCTTTAGGAGAATTTGAGGCGATGGGATTCACATTGAACGATGTGACCAGAGACCTTCATAACAGTGAATGGAATGAGGAGAATATCCGCACGGAATTCGAGCAGAAATTCGCTGACCAGGGCATCACGATCAAGAGAGTCGTAGCAAATCTGTAATTTCAGGAACGAAGAATATGGAACTTAATAAATGTCCCAACTGCTCGGGAAAACTTGCGCTTGCAAAGAACAGGAAGAGGCTTGTCTGTTCATACTGCGGAAGTGAATTTCCTTTGGATGAGGCAACAAAAAATGAGATAGGGGACCAGCCCGTAAACATGGACTGGTTTATCTACGACTGGGACTTTGAGAACATAAAAGCAAACGATTCCTGCAAAACAGTTGCGCAGTCTTTTATCCGTTGTTTAAATGATTTCGAGACATCCTCCGGGATCGAAGCCTATATCCGCGAGTATCTTATGGGCTTTGAAGATGTTTCTGCAAACGGCATCCGCGAAGAGAACATGAGAGACGTTGTAAGACGTCTTATGCCAAGCTTTCTTCCAGGTGAGCGCGTCGTCCTCTTCTACGATGACGGTGTCCTGATCCACGGCAAGACGGGTATCGTTATTACCAATAAGCGTACATTCTTCGTTGAGAGGAAGGCTTTCAGGGACGTTAAGCACGTGTCAATTCCTTATATTGAGATCTCGTATTCGCTGGGTTTTCCGAGAGTCCGTCTGGGCGATAAATATACAAATGATATCGGAGGCGGCAGCGGATTTATCTCCCACTTTGAGCTTGAAGGTGCCGTAATGGCCCTTATCTGCGCTTTCGCATTCGAAGAAAGACCTGACAGGCCCAAGATAAGGCTTGTTGACGGCCTTAAGTGATCCTTTTTATTTCCTTACGAAAAGATATACTTCGGAGTTCTCGTACCTGAGTTCAAAATCATCGTCGTAGAGCAGTGACATCAAAAGATACCTGTCACTTGTTCCGTTGAGCAAGAGATAGTTGAACTGGTATTTGTCGGTAAAATCCCTGTAGTACATATTTGCTGAACGGAGTTCATAGTATTCGCTGTAGTAGTCGAAATCTTCGTTGTTCTGTATCAGGAACAACTCTGCTCTTCCGTCGATATAAGGGTGGAAACCCTTGTATTCCATATACTGACCGTCACTGAAATTTGCATAGAGGACAACGGATTCTCCGCTTTTATCGAGGATATTTGCCACATCGTCCAGACGTTCGTAATGAGCCATCCTGCCGGGTTCTGCCACGAGTGATTTGACCAGATAATCCCCGCAAAGACAAACGGTAAACATGATCAAGAGCGCGCCGAGCATTATCCTGACACGGCGGGTGAGCAAGGGCGTTATCTTCTCAGGGATCTTTATCTCGACGTCCTTAATCAGATAAGAGAACGAGGATACGCCGAAAATAAAGAAATACGGCGTTCCCTTTCTGTGCAGGAGTGCAAGCAGCAGTGTGCCGAAGAAAAGGCAGAAGAACCTGACGGAGAAAGCGGGCTTTCTCGAATAGAAGAATCCGATAATGATCATCAGGATGATAAGACCGAACAAAAGCTTGCCGATGTGGGTCCCGATGTCTGTCGGAAGCATCTCATAGATCGTTGTGCCCAGCTGATTCTGGCCGTAAGAGGCGATCAGATAGAACATGTTGTCGGTTCCGTAGGGGTTAGCAAATCCCGTGATGGCACCCGCAGTAAGTGCAGCTATAAGTGCGAGGAGATTGCCTTGCGGCTCCAGCTTGAAGGACTTGATCTTTACGGGGATTGCACCTGCGATATAGGGCAGCATGAATACGAAGCACATTGGCCACATTGATGCGTGGAAATTGATCAGGACCAGGGATACGAGAGGGATCCCAACAAGATAGATATTCTTTTTGGTCTGGACGTGCTTTTCGAGAATGAAGATCTCAGCCAGAAGAAGTGCGAATGTGAATGTCTGGGGCCTTGTGACGATGAGCTGGTTAAAGATCAGGATGTCGCTCACGCCTGCAAGTACGATTGATACCAGCTCGTTCTTTGTTATAAGCAGGTTAAGACGGTATGTGAGGGCGCAGATGCACGCATAGCAGGCATAAAGAAGGCAGAAAAGGCCTATCCTGCCCAGACGGGAGTATACGAAATAGAAGATCACCGTACTGAGCCACTGCTGTACGACAAGCTTCATATTTGAGTGCATGGAAAGGAAATCGGTATGCGGGAAGCCGTTGCTGACGATGTATTCGCCGGTCTTGTAAAGGAACCAGAAGTCGTTGTCGATAACTCTGAACTGGCAGCAGGCGATTAGAAACGGGAATAGCAAAAGAATAACTTTGAGCCAGATAGGAAGCTTGTTTTTGACTATTTGAGGTTCTTTCATTGTCTTAACTCCGCTTGGTGATAGTGAAATTATAACACGCGAACTATGAAGCAAAAATCGTTTGGGGTAAAAAGTGGGCAATCGGCCTCTTTTTTATTAAAATTTACATTCTGATGACGAAAATTCTGTGGAAAACCCTTTTTTAGTGGAGTAGAATTCTTACGGTGCAGATGAATGAGCACTAGTTAAAGTTTAATAATCCCGGTCAAGGGAATTTAGGAGGAATTCAATATGGCAGTAAAAGTTGCGATTAACGGTTTCGGTCGTATCGGTCGTCTTGCTTTCAGACAGATGTTCGGTGCAGAGGGTTATGAGATTGTAGCTATCAACGATCTTACAAAGCCTTCCATGCTCGCTCACCTTCTCAAGTATGACACAGCTCAGGGCGGATATGCTGGTGTATTCGGCGAGAATAAGCACACAGTATCTTCTGATGACGAAGCTAACACAATCACAGTTGACGGCAAGTTACTTAAGATCTACAAGGAACCCGATGCAAACAATTGTCCTTGGGGCGAGCTCGGTGTTGACGTAGTTCTCGAGTGCTCTGGTTTCTACACATCTAAGGAAAAGGCACAGGCTCACATCAACGCTGGTGCTAAGAAGGTTGTTATCTCTGCTCCTGCAGGAAACGATCTCCCTACAATCGTTTACAACGTTAACCACACAACACTCACAGCTGATGACAAGATCATCTCTGCAGCTTCCTGCACAACAAACTGCCTTGCTCCTATGACAAAGGCTCTCAATGATTATGCAGCTATCCAGAGCGGTATCATGACAACAGTTCACGCTTACACAGGCGACCAGATGATCCTCGACGGTCCTCAGAGAAAGGGTGACCTCCAGAGAGCAAGAGCTGGTGCTGCTAACATCGTACCTAACTCTACAGGCGCTGCTAAGGCT
>CACZML010000100.1 GCA_902782235.1 Oscillospiraceae bacterium | reverse complement strand
TCAGCTTCGCCCTTGTCGATGATGGGGGAATTAACCTTGTCGCCGAACTTAACATAAGTTACAACGCTTCCGCCTCTCTGGCTCATTCCGTGAACCTCGGAGACCTTTACATCGTAGCCCTTGTCCATTGCGGCTCTGCCCAATAACTTACTTGCGAGGAGCGAACCCTGTCCGCCGACGCCTACTATCATTATGCTTGTTACCATGTGATTGCCTCCCCGTTCAATGTCTCAAAAGCTCCGAACTTGCAGAGCTCGCTGCATACCTTGCAGCCGAAGCACTGTGTTGTATCTACATGAGCGTGTCCATCCTTAAAGGAGATCGCAGGGCATCCGAGCTTCATGCAAGCCTTGCAGGACTTGCACTTGTCAGCGTTAACCTGGATAGGCTCACCGCGCTTAACCTTCTTAAGGAGAGCGCAGGGTCTTCTGGAGATAATTACGGAGGGCTCTTCTGCTGCGAGCTCTTCCTTAACTGCTGCTTCAGCTTCAGCGAGGTTATAAGGATCTACGACTCTTACTCTGTTGATGCCCATAGCACGTACGAGAGCTTCAAGATCGATCTTGCCTGCCGGGTCGCCACGGAGATTGAAGCCTGTTGTAGGATTCTGCTGGTGGCCGGTCATACCCGTGATGGAGTTATCAAGGATGATGACAGTTGAATTTGTCTGGTTGTATGCGATATTCGCAAGGCCTGTCATGCCTGAATGCATGAATGTGGAATCGCCGATAACGGCAACAGTCTTCTTCTCAGCATCAGCGCCCAGAGCCTTATTAAATCCGTGGAGAGAGCTGATGGAAGCGCCCATGCACTCTGTTGTATCGATAGCGCAGAGCGGAGGTGTGGCACCTAATGTGTAGCATCCGATGTCGCCCATGACTGTGAGCTTGAGCTTGGAAAGAACATAGAACATTCCTCTGTGAGGGCAGCCTGCGCACATTGCCGGCGGTCTTCCGGGAAGTCCTTCGATGGGCTTGCAGGAAGGCTTTTCGGGAAGTCCGAGCTTGGCAGCGATAAGGCCCTGTGAGAACTCATCAATCAACGGGAAAAGATCCTTGCCTGTTACTTCAAGACCCAATGTCTTGCAGTGTGTCTCGATGATAGGATCAAGCTCTTCAACAACTACGAGCTTATCTACCTTAGCTGCGAAGTCCTTGATCTTCTGCTCGGGAAGCGGATTGATAAGACCGATCTTCAATACCGGATACTTGTCTCCGAATACTTCCTTAACGTACTGATATGAAGTGGAGGAAGTGATGATACCCATTGATGTATCAGAACCTTCCTCAACACGGTTAAGAGAAGACTCCTCGGCAAAAGCAACGAGCTTTCTTGTTCTCTCCTCAACGATGGGATGACGTCTCTTTGCATTTGCAGGAACCATAACGTACTTTGCTGCGTCCTTCTCATAAGGTTTAACAGCAACTTCGATCCTCTCGCCTGTCTCTACGACTGACTGGGAGTGCGCAACTCTTGTGCACATCTTGATAAGTACGGGTGTATCGAACTGCTCGGAAATATCGTAGGCTTCGATGACGAAGTCCTTTGCTTCCTGGGAATCAGCGGGTTCTAACATAGGCATCTTTGCAGCGATGGCATAGTGTCTTGAATCCTGCTCATTTTGTGAAGAGTGCATTCCGGGGTCGTCTGCAACAAGGATGACCATTCCGGCATTAACACCGGTATAGCTCATTGTAAAGAGCGGGTCAGCTGCGACGTTAAGTCCTACGTGCTTCATTGCGCAGTAAGATCTCTTGCCTGCGCGGCTTGCACCGAAAGCGGTCTCCATAGCGACCTTCTCGTTGGGTGCCCATTCGCAGTAGATCTCTTCGAACTTAGCGGCTTCCTCAGTTGTTTCTGTACTGGGAGTGCCGGGGTACGAACTTGCGACTGCTACACCGGCCTCATAAAGACCTCTGGCAATAGCCTTGTTTCCAAGCATTAGTTCTTTCATGTTTCTTCTCCTAGGATGTGAGTTTATACATAAATCAATTTGTAGATTATACGACAAATCCACACAGGTTTAAACAAAAACCCCTAAGAAAAATAATAAGAAAGAAAATGTCAAAGACGGAATTCTTTAAGCTGCGTCCTCGAAAACAAGATCTTCTGCTTCCACGGTCTTCCCGAAATAGTTGGAATACTTATATTTCGTGCCTGTGCACTTGGGCAGGGACAGCGCCAGTTCGACTCTGGCATGATATAAAAATGCACTGTCACTCAGGTTGAAGAACGGGTAAACATCTTCCCCGTATGTCTCGCTTGCAGTGTCATCCCAAAGAACGTCGACGTTATAGTACTCGCCATCCAGATAGACGATATTCCAGGCATGTGCGCCGTCTTCCCCTGCAATACTGGAGTCTGTAGTTGTTCCGGGTACGTAATAGCAGGTAAGACCAGCCCTGTTCATGAGATACTGGAACGCCCTTGAATAGCCTGCGCAGACAGATCTGTGAAGAACGATTACTGAATAAGCACTCTGGTTGTAGGGCGCGGATTCATCGTATGTGGTGTTCTTGCAGATATAGTCGTGAATGGCACGCTCGCGCTCAACCATAAACGGCTGGGATCTTGCGCCGTCAAGGATATTATCTGCCGCCTTCTCAAATGCGACCTTAGCATCGTGAAGCTTATCGGGTGTGTTTGCGAAATCGAAGAAATCAAAGGATACATCCTCTATGCTTCCGTCATCGGGATCGTATGTATATTCATACTGGTTATCGATCCAGAAGAGCTCAGGATGGTCGTTAAGCACGGCATCTATAGCTTTTGTAAGCTGCTCTGCGCTTGCTTTTACCTTTTTGCAGTCAAACTTCTGGCTGCCTTTGGAGAGTTCTTCGTAAAGCAGTGAATAAATGTCCTTCTCCTTGGAGCCCAGGACAGCAAAATACGGATACTGATCCGCATTGAAATTAGATCTTATGTATGTCCCTTCTGTAGCTTTTGTGGGATCATCCGATTCATCGTCATAGCCATAGCCATAATCACCATAGTCATCGAAATCGTCCAGGCACGCACAAAGGCCTGAAACAACAGCTAACATAAGCAGAACTGATACTAACTTTACTAATCTCTTCTTCATAAAAACTCCCCTCGGGATTTTGTCCTAAGGGGAATTATAAGGAAAAACTTGTGATTATTCTATCTTTATTTCAGATGCATCTCGTCGTCTTTGACCACAAGGCCCTTCTCTTCTTCCGGGAGCTGGACCTCTTCAACATCAAGTACGACAAGCTCTAGTTCCTCGGGAGCGATCGCCTTCTTGGCACGGAACTTAAGAGCAAGCGCTGCTAAGCCGATGAGGAAAAGTAAGATTCCGAATGCAATGATCGCATAATCGTAGAAGAGTCTTGTCTCTGTCATCTGGGTAGCGACTTCCCAGTAAGGGAATTCATAGCCGTGCCTCTGCATCTCGGTCTCGCCGATCGGGAACATGGTATCTATAACCCTTGTAACAGAGAATCTTCCTGTATCGTTTACAACCAGTACCTCGGGATTTGTCAGTGAGTAATTCGGCATTGCGTTCTTGAAGTCAGCGATAGCTACGCCTCTTACAAGCTCAGGAAGCATTGCTTCATAGCACTGGATAGCATAATCGATGTTGGTGTTTGACGGGCTCTGGGAGCTTCCTCCCTCTTCGGAACCGGTATAAACACCACTGCCGCCGCCATCGCCATACTCGTCACTGCTGCCCTGGGGAATATTCTTGGAGTCACCGCCGTAAAGAGCACCCAAAGCACCAAAGTAGATGAATGCCCTGCACTCCTGCTCGCCTGCGAGCTCAGCGACCTTAGTATTCTTCTCTTCAACAACACCGATGATCGTAAAGAGTTTGCCGTCGATCTCGACCATGTGGCCCGTTACGTCATAAGAACGGTAGAATTTCCATGCAAGAACATCATTTATAACGATCTGGTATGTATCAACAGGCTCCTCAGGAAGGAATCCGCCGGACATAAATCTGAATGTGTGGAAAGCCCTGTAGTTGCCGCCTACTGCAACGAGTTCGACATCAGTGGCTTTTCCGTTTATACGCTTTCCTTCAACTACATTAACGGGGCTGATCGTTGACTTGACCGTTGATGAATAGCAGTCCTCCCAGCCTCTGAGTTTCTTGGAACTGCCGGGAACGTTCCTGCTGCCTGAACGCAGACCGGTATCGGCAGAACCCTGCAGCGACTGCCTGATCTGCGGCAGGTCACCTAAATGGATCGATTTGCCGCCCTGTTCATATGTGAGAGGGGAAATATCTCCCTTGGCTCTTGTTCCGCCTGCAAAAACAACCATGTGTCTGAAAGCTGTGTCCGTTTTGCTTTGCCAGGTCTCTGCAACATACTGGTCAGGTCTCGTGTCGGTAAGATAGATCGCTCTTCCGGTACCGAAAGCGATGAGACCTAAAGCAACCACAACGACCCAGAAAGGGACAGCGAGGACGAGCTTTAAAAGACCTCTTTTGATCTTTCCCTTCTCGATAACTACTAATTGTTTTGACTTTTCAATAACTTTCATTGCAAAAAACCTTCAGGATCACTTGGCTGTGTAGTCTTCAAGTCGTACGCGCTGTCCGTCTTCAAGGGGCTTCTCGGCTCTGATAACGATCATTACATCGTACTTGTCGAGACCTTCGCCCTCGATAGCGGTATTTGTTCCATCAGTCTTCTGGATAGTAACGTCAACTCTCTTAACTACATACTTATCACCGAGAGGAGTGGACGATCCGATGATCGCATATACGAAATAACCACTGTTATCCTCGTTTACAGCACCTGCAGGAACAACGCACTTGTAGTTGTCGTTACCTCTTCCGGCATTAACAATGATCTCCTCGCCGGGCCATGCTGTCTGGGTTTCAACTCTGCACTTTACAAGAGTCTCCTCTCTCGGATTATCCGGATTGGGCCTCTTGGAGATAACCGTGCAGCTTTCAGCATATCCGCTTGTGATCTCAAGTGTCTGTCCGGCCCAGATGTTCTGTGCTACAGAAGACTCGAAAGTAAATGTACATGTATAAACAGCATCTGTCTCAGGAATGATGTAACCGACGGTGCCCTTGTCTGTAAGCAAGTCTCCGGCGTTAACACTGATGTTGTAGACCATACCGTCAGCAGGTGCTTTGATCTCAGTGATCTTAGCCTTTGCTTCAAGTTCTGCGATCTCTTTTTTGAGCTGCTCGATCTCTTCGTCACGTTGTATGACAGCGTCTTTTGCCTCGTCAGCAGTGATACCTGCTTCAACCTTGGCGTTCTTATAATCCTTGTTTGCGGCATTAAGCTCATTCTGAGCTGCAGTTACGGCATTCTTTGCAGCCTTCTCTGAAGGAAGTGTTTCTGTTGCAGCGATCTCTGCCTGAGCCTTCTCTATCTTACTCTGGCAAGCGGCAAGCTTGGCAGCATCTTCTTCCATACGGTCATTTGCGGCATCAAGCTGGTTCTCGAGTTTCTTTATCTCAGCCTTCTTCTCATTGACCATCTTGGTGAGCTTTGCGATCTCTGTTGTAGGTGTCTCGAGCTCATCGGGAGCAGGAGTAGGTGTTCCGAGTGCTACAAAAACATCGATCTGTGACTGGAGAGGAGCTATCTCGGAATTGATCTTGTCGATCTGCGCCTTGAGGTCTTCTACAGTCTTTGCTGCGGCATTTACAGATGCTTCGAGGGATACTGCCTTTGTAGATTCCTCATCGATTATCTTCTCATTCTTGGAAACAGTAGACTTCTTATTCTGAACTTTCTTCAAAGTTGCCTTTGCCTCAGAGAGTGTTGTCTCATCAGTTTTGATACGGTCAGTATATGAGCTGAAATCAGTAGACTTTTTAGGCCTTCTTGCATCGTATGCCTTTTCGCGCTCCTTAGTCTTGAGCGAATCCTTTTTGCTCTTAAGGTCTTCTGAATCTTCAACGCCCTTGAGCTTGATGATGGGGTCGCCCTTCTTTACGGATGCAAATGTATCGACGAGGACTTCCTCGACCTCTCTGCCTTCGAGTCCTTTGATCTCAGTCTGGTTGGCAACCTCAACATAGCCTCTCTTGCTGTATGAGTATGAGAGATTTCCTCTGGACGCATATTGTCCAGCGACCTTAGGGATCGTCAAGTTCATGATCGTATTTGAATGTCAGTAATGCAAGGATTACCACGAAAGCAATCATTGCCTTAATTACTTTAGCTCTTCTAGCGCTGCCCTTAGCCATCTTATTGTTCCTCCATATTTCCGTGTGCTCTTCGCAATCTTTTACTTATTTGATTCCCGATCTCGAGATGCCTTCGACCAGATAGTCCTCACCCCAGAAGAAGATCAGGAGCGGCGGTATCATGTATACACTCGATGCCGCGAATGCGATTCCCAATTCGGGTTCGTTTATCTGTGAAAGGAACACTGACAGCGGCTGTTTGTTTACATCCGTTAAGAGTACCAGCGGCTGCTCAACCATGTTCCAGTAATCGATAAAAAGAAGTATCGTGAGCGCGAAAATCGCGTTCTTACACAATGGCAAAGCGATATTGGTAAATATCTGCCATTCCGAAGCACCGTCCAGCGTCGCGGCTTCGATATAGCCTGACGGGATCTGGCGCATGTATTTGGTTAGAAGGAAAATAGCAGGTAAGATGATCGCCCATACAGTATCTAAGATGCCGAGCTTTTCCGAGATCATGTAGTTAGGAACGAGCGTGACCTGGAAAGGCATGAGCATAAGGATAATGTATGAGAAGAACAATACCTCTCTTCTCTTCCTTCTGTATCTTGCGAATGAATAAGATGCGAGACATGCGACTACCATCTGTCCTGCAACGATAGGAAGTGTGAGCAGGATAGAATTCCAGTACTTCAAAAGGTATTCGGGATTCATAAACAGAAGCGTCGTGTACTGGTTGATCGTAACCTCTTCAGGAATGAGCTTCAGTACAGGCGTTCTGGACATATATGTCGCACCCTGTGTAGCGTGTCCGGACATACTCTGGAACACTACCTTATAGTTTGCAACGATCTCTTCAGATGACATGAATGAGTTAAGGAAGGTAAAGAAGATCGGCACGAGAGCCAGAGCTGAGATGAATATTGCTATAGCTACTCCGATTCCCGTGAATACGCCTGTCTTGACCCTGCGTTTCCTTAAATTAGCGGCGATCCTTCTTCTCTCGCTTGCGAAAAAAGCCTCTCTTGCTTCTTCAGACAGCGAAGTGATGAATGTCTCCGGTGCCTTCGACTCTGTATAGATATGGCGGCGTGCGAGGGTTGCCTGCTTTTTTCTTTCAATTCTCTTTAAATCGTCCATCTTATTCCTCCACATCCTTATCGAACTTGGATTCTGCGAAGAACAGACCGCCGACGATTATGATCATGACAATACACATTACGATGGCACCTGCAGAAAGCTT
>CACZML010000099.1 GCA_902782235.1 Oscillospiraceae bacterium | reverse complement strand
TGCCGGGTATCAAGTTCCTCATGAGAACGAAGATCACATACGGCGGAGACCTTGCCCGTGGTACCAGATTTATGGACAAGGGCATGATAATTGTCGCTAACCACTCATGGTGGATCGATTCGGCTTTGCTCTACTATGTGTTCAGAAGAGTCTACTGCAGGAGCCTTGCGGCAAAGGACGTTGCTGAAGTAAACAAGTCGTGGGGCTTTTTCGAGAAGGCCATGGGATGCGTACTCCTGGACAGAACCGGATTTGACTGGAATTCATTGAAGACAATGATGGATGGACTTAAGAATCACGAGCCGTTCATTATCTTCCCTGAAGGCCACATGAATTACGACGATGAGCTGATCGAATTCCAGAAGGGACCTGCCATGCTCTCGCTCTACACAAAGAGGCCTGTTGTACCCGTTTATATCCACACTTCATATAAGATGTTTAAGCCCACGAGATTCGTTGTCGGAGACCCTCTGGAATTTGACAAAGCAGGGCTTGTAACAGATAATGAGTCGTACGAAAAAGCCAATGAAATGATGCGTGAAGCGATATACAACCTCAAGCGTCAGGCGATTTCGGAGACCAAGCCTGAGATGAATTCTTACATCAGGAAGATAAGAGCCCGGATGAAGGCAAATCTTGCTGAGATAAGTAAGGAGATCGAAGAGGCTAGGAACGCAAAGGCGGGGGGAAAATAGGTTATGATCTTGATTTCGATTTTTAGTCGTGATCCCCTCAATGATGTATAAACAAACCGGTAACAGGGCGGACGCTTGTTACATAAAATGATTAAGTCTTCAAAATTATTTTTTATATAAGGAGAAAGAAAAATGGCTGATTACGTAATTCTCACAGACAGCTCAACAGACCTTACAAAGGAGCTCAGAGAGAGATTCGGTATTACAGATTATATGCCGGGCAACATCACATTCCCCGACGGACATACCGAAGATTCCACGCTTGACTGGGAGAATATCTCACCTCAGGATTTCTACACATCAATGTCCAAGGATTCCATGTATACAACAGGTATCAAGAACATTGAAGCTCAGGAGGCATTCTACGAGAAATATCTGAAGCAGGGTTACGATATCCTTAACATCTCACTTTCTCATGCACTTTCCAATACATATGATATGTGCCGCAAGGCTGCTTCCAACGTTCTTGAGAAGTATCCTGACCGTAAGATCATCGTTGTTGACTCACTCCGTTATTCCGGCGGTGACGGACTCCTTTGCTCTCTTGCAGGCGACATGAAGAAGGAAGGCAAGTCCCTTGAAGAAGTAGCTCAGTGGCTCGAAGACAACAAGCACAGATGCCACCAGACAGGTACTGTTGATGATCTTAAGTTCCTCGCAAAGATGGGACGCTGCTCCAACGTATCAGCATTCATGGGATCTCTTATCAACATCAAGCCTATCGCTGAATTCAACCGTGACGGTATGAACCAGATCATCACAAAGGTTACAGGCTATAAGAAGCTCTTTGCTGCAATGATCGAATACATGAAGGCTACAATCGAGCCCAACCCTAAGAGAATCTTCGTTTCTCACACATTCCGTAAGGCTCAGTGGCTCCAGCTCCAGGAACTTATCCGTGAGGAATTCCATCCCGAGGAGATCATTCCTACAACAGTCAACATGGCAAACGGTTCTTCTATCGGCCCCGGCATGGTAGTTGCATTCTATATGGGTAAGGAGATCTCTGAAGGCCTTGTTGAAGAGACAAAGCTCCTTGAAGAGATCAAGGCTAAGATCTGATGAATCCTGTTTTAGCTGTAATTTTAATTGTTCTTGCGGTTCTGCTTATCGGCGGATTTGTCTTCATGTGGTTCTACTGCATGAAGATCGCAAAGAAGCAGTATACGAACATGTTTATCCGCGAGTCCAAAGAAAAATGGGCCCGCGGCAACAGTGCGCCTGAGAATGCAGAGCACACTGTCATGTTCGATACAGGTATGAAGTGGGGCAATGAGAACGCTTCATACATGAAGGAGATTGAGGTAAAGTCCTTTGACGGTCTTACGATGAAGGGCGAATACTTTGATTTCGGATACGATAAGGCAGCGATCATAATGGCGGGCAGAGCTGAGACATGCAAGTACTGCTATTATTTTGCTGATCTCTATCAGAAGAATAAGTACAACATCATCGTTGTTGACCCCAGAGCCGCAGGCCTTAGCGAAGGCAAGTACACAGGCTCCGGAATCCTTGAGGGTAAGGACCTTGATGCATGGATCAAGCTTGTTCACGAGCAGTTCAAGATCGATCATTTCGTAATTCACGGTATCTGCATCGGCTCTGTCGCAGCTATCTATGTTGCAGCAGAACACAATCCTTATGTGGATGCGATCGTTCTCGAAGGTCCGTTCATATCGTTCTATAACGTTTTGAAGCAGAGGACAAAGAACCTCGGTAAGCCCACATTCCCTGTATGTCTGCAGATGGGACTTCTCTTTAAGAAGTATGCAGGAATCGATATTTTCAAGAATACGCCCATCAAGGCTATTCCGAATGTTGAAGTTCCCCAGCTCATGATCTGCGGCAGGCAGGACGTGTCATCTTTACCTAAGTATTTCGACATTATCAATAATGCCAGCGGATCAAAAAGAAAGCAGATGGTCTGGTTCGATGAGGGCGCTCACTCTCACTTGAGGATCAGAAACCTTGAAGCATACGATAAGGCAGTCACGGATTTTATCAATTTCGAAGGCTGACCTGAAAGCGAAAATATAAACAGTAGGAAGTAACCGGATAGATGGAATTGTCAGTTCTTAAGAAAATGCTCATCGGCGGAGCAAAGAAGATACTTGATAACAAGCAGCAGTTAAACGAGATGAATGTTTTCCCGATACCTGACGGTGATACGGGAACAAACATGGATAAGACCATGAGCGGCGTTCTTCAGGCTTTGGCTGAGATCGGCGACAGGGAACTGGAGTCTGCTGATTTTGACAAACTCTACACCGGTGCGCTTATGAGTTCCCAGGGTAACTCAGGTGTTATCCTCTCACAGTGGCTCAAGGGCTTCCTTAAGGCTTTCAAGGATTTTGACGAGGTCAATGCCGGAACTCTTTATGCTGGATTCCTTTCCGGTACAGAGAGCGCTTATAACTCAGTAGCTGAGCCTGTTGAGGGTACATTCCTTACAGTTTGCCGTGAAGCTCAGGAGAATGCTGAGGATAACCTAGACGAAGATACGACTACTGAGCAGTTCATGAAGGACGTCGTTGAAGGCGCTGCAGAATCATTGAAGCATACGCCGGAACTCCTTCCTGTTCTGAAGGAATATAACGTTCTGGATTCCGGTGCTATGGGCTTTGTTTGCCTCGTAACGGGTATGCTTGAAGCTCTTGATGAATCTTTTGATATCGATCTTTCTGAGTTTGAGTCTGTTGCAAATGCTTCTGCAGGTGCTGTTTCAGCTGCTATGGGTGAAGGCCTTGCAGAGTTTGGTTACTGCACTGAGATGATCGTCCAGATCGACGATGACAAGCTCACGAGCTTTGACGAGACACTCGTAAGATCTGACATGAGAGACTTAAGATCCATATACATACATTAAAGCCTGAGGCTGTAATGACTTACTATCACAGATTCGGCGAGTTCATTAAGCTCAAGATCGAGAACATGACGATCCAGCATCACGAGAGCTTTACAGCAAACAAGAAGGACGCTGCCATCGTTGCAGTTGCTGACGGTGACGGTTTTGCTGATCTATTTAAGCAGATGGGCGTAACTGAGATCGCAAGGGGCGGACAGTCCAATAACGTTTCCGTCCAGAGCCTTTCTGATTCATGCAAGGCAGCAGGCGCCAAGAACATAATTATCTTACCTAATAACAAGAATATAGTCATGACAGCCGAGAAGGTAAGGGAAGTCCTGAAGGATATCAAGATCAGCATTATCCCTACCAAGTCTATGGCTGAAGGCTATCTTGCGCTTTCTCTTGTTGATGCAAACGCATCTTTAGATGAGATCGAAAAGTCCATGAACCAGGCTTTGACAGGCGTTCATACAGGACTTATCGCAAAAGCAGACAAAACAGGCGTTTATAACGGTGTAAGTGTCACAGCAGGCGATTATATCGGCGTTTTGGACGATGACATCATTACATGCGCTTCATCAGACCTTAAGGAGTGCCTTGAAGCGTTCCTGCCGACAGTACCTGATGCTGCTTCCTGCAAGTCAGTTCATATCTTTGCCGGAAATGCTGAAGATAAAGCAATCTCGGACAGTTTGGACGATAAGATCAAAGAGAGCTGCCCTGCGGCTGAAATTTTCTCTTGCGTAGGCGGACAAAACATATATAATTACGTTATTGCGTTCTCGTAACGCTATTAATGAAGGTTAGGGTAGAAATGTCTGATGAAGACCATCAATGAAGACAGTTCAATCGATGTTATGGTAAGCGGCGCTAAGGCGCTGCCCGTAATTCCTGGCCTTATTTCAATTAATCTTCTTCCTCTACTATTGCTAGGCTGCTGAAGCGGCCCGTTTTGTATTGTTCAGCCGGCGTCTGCGTATGCCATTAAATATGCAGGTATTTTACAAACAATCCGTAAACCTATATAATTTCAAGGTTTTAATTAATAAAAGAGGAAATTACTATGTTAACTTGTTTTTCTACACTCGCTTGTCCTGATTTTTCCTGGCAGGAAATCTATTCAATGGCTAAGGACTTCAATTTCAATGGTATTGAGATCAGAGGTCTTGGCCAGGATATCTTCTCAGTTAAGGCTCCGCCGTTTACTGAGGCAAATCTCCCTAAGACAGTAGCAAAGCTTAAGGAATTGAAGCTTACTATCCCTTGTCTTTCATCGGGCGAGCCTGTTAACGATCTGGCTACCAAGGATAAGGCGATCGCTGAGATCAGAGCATACATTGAGCTCGCAAACAAGCTCGGCACATCCTATATCCGTGTTCTCGGCGACAGGAATCCCGCACCTGAGAGGGAGATCGATGACGAAGTCGTTATCTCTATCATGAAGGAGCTCGTTCCTTACGCAGAAGAGATGAACGTTACTTTGCTTCTTGAGACAAACGGTGTTTACGCCGATACAAAGAGACTTAAGAGAGTCCTTGATGCCATCGGTTCACGTAAGGCAGCTGCCCTCTGGGATATGCATCACCCTTACAGATTCATGGGCGAGTCTCCCGAAGAAACAGTTAATAACTTAGGCGAATATATTAAGCACGTTCACGTTAAGGACTCCGTCATGGAGGACGGCAAGGTCTGCTACAAGCTCATGGGTTCAGGCGACATGCCGCTCAAGGAGATGTTCGATGCTCTCACATCCATCGATTACCTTGGCTATGTATCACTCGAGTGGGTATACAGATGGTCCAAGAACTTGGACAGCGCCGGTATCGTCGTTCCCCAGTTCGCAAGCTACATGGAGACATACCGTCCGAAGCAGAAGTTAGAGCTTCAGATGGATACAAGAGGCACAGGTTATTATCCCTGGCCCAAGGAGACATTGATCGACCTTACATTCCCGGATGTATTGGATAAGATCTGTGAGCTCTTCCCGAACCAGTATGCTTTCAGATACACAGAATTAGACTACACACGTACATATCCTGAATTCAGAGACGATGTTGATAACCTCGCACGCGCATTCCTCGCAATGGGCTGTAAGAAGGGTGACCACATCGCAATCTGGGCTACAAACGTTCCCCAGTGGTATCTGACATTCTGGGCAGCAACAAAGATCGGCTGCGTACTCGTAACAGTCAACACAGCTTACAAGATCCACGAGATCGAGTATCTTTTGAGACAGTCCGACACTTGCACACTCGTCATGATCGACAAGTACAAGGACTGCGATTATCTCCAGATCATCAACGAGATCTGCCCTGAATTGAAGGATTCCGAGCCCGGTAAGCTCGAAGCAGCAAGACTTCCTGTCTTGAAGAACGTAATCACATGTGAATCCCACGTTCCGGGATGCTTCCACTGGGATGAGCTTCCTGCACTCGCAGAGAAGGTAAGTGTTGCTGACGTTGAAAAGATTCGCCGCACAATTGATAAGCATGATGTCTGCAACATGCAGTACACATCCGGTACAACAGGATTCCCTAAGGGCGTTATGCTCACACACTACAACGTCGTTAACAACGGTAAGGCGATCGGCGACTGCATGGATCTGTCTTCCTTCGACCGCATGATGATCCAGGTTCCAATGTTCCACTGCTTCGGCATGGTTCTTGCAATGACAGCATCCGTAACTCACGCAGTTACAATGTCACCGATCACTGCTTTCTCACCTCGAAAAGGCTTACACTGCATCAACCAGGAGAAGATCACATGCTTCCACGGCGTTCCCACGATGTTCATCGCCATGCTCGGCCATGAGAACTTCCCGAAGACTGACTTCTCTCACATGAGAACAGGTATCATGGCCGGTTCACCTTGCCCGATCAAGACAATGGAAGAAGTTATCGAGAAGATGCACATGCCTGAGATCGTTATCACATACGGCCAGACAGAAGCTTCTCCTGCAACAACGATGTCCAAGACAACAGACACCATCGAGCAGAGAGTCAACACAGTAGGACCTTCCATCTTCGGCGTTGAGACTAAGATCGTCGATCCTGAGACAGGTGAGGAGCTCCCTGACGGTGTACCCGGCGAGTTCTGCGCACGCGGTTACAACATTATGAAGGGTTACTACAAGATGCCCGAAGCAACAGCTGCAGCTATCGATGAAGACGGCTGGCTCCACTCCGGCGACTTAGCTCTCAAGAGACCTGAAGACGGTTATTACAAGATCACCGGCCGTATCAAGGACATGATCATCCGTGGCGGCGAAAATATCTACCCCAAGGAGATCGAAGACTTCCTTTACACACATCCCAAGATCCAGGACGTTCAGGTAATCGGTGTTCCTGACGCTGACTACGGCGAAGAGATCCTCGCAGCAGTAGTCCTCAAGCCCGGCGAAGAGTCATCCGAAGAAGAGATCAAGGAATATGTTAAGACACACATGGCTAAGCATAAGATCCCGAGATATGTTGACTTCGTTGACGGTTTCCCGATGAATGCGGCAGGCAAGATCCTCAAGTACAAGATGAGGGAAGAGGCAGTCGAGAGACACGGCCTTGAGAACGCCAACAAGATCGTTACAGCTTAAATGGCAAGCACGATCGATATAGCTTAAAAAGGCAAGTGCGATCGAAATAGCTTTAAAAGTCTGCAAGATAATAACAGCTTAAAATGAATCAAGGGGTTGTCAGAGATGGCAACCTCTTTTATTTTGATCTTTAAGCCGATCCACAAATAGTATTCCCAGTCCCTATAATCGAACTACTAGTTCGATTTTGTCGGTTTTAGCTATAAACTCCATATAATCGAATTTCCAGTCCGCTTTTGTTAGTTATAGTTCAAAACTCCCTATAATCGAACTACCAGTTCGATTTTGTCGGTTTTAGTTCAAAAACACTGAAAATCGAACTGCCAGTATGATATTAGGGAATTAGAAGGGTGTTCAAAAAATCTGTTTCTACAAATGTAGAACAAACACTTCTCAATTAAAGCTTTTAATGTTAATATTCTTATCAGGAATATTTTACTTAATAAGGGATGGCTTTTATGGATTTTCGCAAGATCGTTTTGATGCTTGGCGCACTACTGTCAGGTATCTGTCAGTTTATTCCGTTATACACGCTGACTGTTACAGGTTTTATCTATCAGAAAGATACAGTGGCTCTTTTTCCGTCGATACTGTCTTTTGTAATTCTTGGCGCTGATATAATGATCATCATCGGAACGTTTATCTCTAATAAGAAGATCTATATCATCTGTTCAATTATCAGTATTATTTCGACTATTTCGGCGCTTATCAGAGTGCAGCTAAGTAAAGGAAGTTCTGCCTCGATGGGAGCAATCACTAATTCATATATGTCAGGGATCGTCGGACCGACTATGTATCAGATCGAAGATGGTCCTGCAATGGTTCTGCTCATTATAGCTATTATTGTTATCGGTGCCGGCATGGTATGGAATGCGGTAAATGATGACTAACCGTAGCTTTTAATGATAAATTTTAAGTGTTTCACATTCGAATAAGGGAGGTTTTTATGAGTATTCGAAGAATTATTTTGATGATCGGTGCGATACTGTCAGGAATAGCAGTTTTCGTGCCTATGTACATGGTGCAGGTTAACCATCAGACCGTTAAGGACGGCGTGGTCAACATCATGTCTTCACCGATCTATGCCATTCTTATCCTGGTCGCTGACCTGGTTATCATCGGTGGTGCGATCGTAGGTCTTAAGAAGGCTTATGTTATCTCATCGCTGGTCAGCATTGGTGTGTCGGCTTCAGCGCTCTGGAACTTCATGGTCAGCCAGGAAGCTTCAAAGGCGATCGTCGGTATGACCGGAAGCCTTATGAGTTCTCTTGGCGGCGGCAACTATAACTACACTATCGAAGATGGTCCGGCAATGATCATCATGATGATCGCCATGGTAGTTATACTTTTCTCAATGCTCTGGTGTGCATTCGCTGAAGAGTCCTGAGCATAAAAGAATAAGCATCAATAAAGGCAGGCGTTATGCCTGCCTTTTTATTTGACTTGAATTATATTAGTTAAGCTTCATCAGTGTGAAAGGACCTTTGCTCGAAGCTTCCCAGATGATGTCGGCTATCTCTTCGGGGGATTCAGTCATTCCGCCTAAGATCCACTTCTGGATAACGGCATTGGCGCCGGCGTTGCAGTATGTGTAGATGAGATTTTCGCGCGCTGCGCCAAGATTACTCGAATCTGCAAAGACTTCGGTGATCTTCGATGCTGTCTCAAAGATATCATTGAAATAATCGATATCGCAGTTAGGGGAAATCAGTATGTTCAGGAAATGAGGGTGGCGCTTCAAGGCCTGGCAAAGCTCGACGTGAGCCTGCTTAGAGTGGGATCGGGACTTCTCAAGTACCCTGGTCATATCTTCAATGACGATCTGCTTGTGCTCGTCTAAGAATTCGAAAATATTGTTGTAGTGGTAATAGAATGTGTTGCGGTTGATCTTTGCCTGAGCGCAGAGATCGGTGATCGTGATGCAGGAGAGCTTCTTTTTCTTGATCAGCTCTTCTAAAGCCTCAAGTAAAGCGGTCTGTGTTCTGACAACTCTGATATCACGTGTATTTCTCATATTATCACCTGGGATAAGATATTTTTGATATCTTTAATATACCACTAAGATTGAGAAATAAACCGAATTTCGCAAAAATTTCATACAAATATAACATACATGTTTAAACAAACGGGCAGGGAAGTGTTTAAACAAATTGCCCTCCTGTGTTTAAACAAAAAAATAAACCATTGCATAAAAAAGGCTGCCCGTATGGACAGCCTTCTTAATTGGTTTAAGGATTACTTTAGAAGTATCAGAGCTTAGGACCAGCTGCAACGAGAGCCTTACCAGCTTCGTTTGTCTCATACTTCTTGAAGTTCTTGATGAATCTGCCAGCGAGATCCTGAGCCTTCTTGTCCCACTCAGCTGCATCAGCATATGTGTCGCGAGGATCGAGGATTTCTGTAGAAACGCCGGGAAGCTCTGTAGGTACTTCGAAATCGAAGTAAGGGATCTTCTTTGTAGGAGCGTTCTTGATAGAACCATCAAGGATAGCGTCGATGATACCACGTGTATCAGGGATGGAAATTCTCTTGCCTGTGCCGTTCCAACCTGTGTTTACGAGGTAAGCCTTAGCGCCGGACTTCTCCATCTTCTTTACGAGCTCTTCAGCATACTTTGTAGGGTGGAGCTCAAGGAATGCCTGACCGAAGCAAGCGGAGAATGTAGGTGTAGGCTCTGTGATTCCACGCTCTGTACCAGCAAGCTTA
>CACZML010000098.1 GCA_902782235.1 Oscillospiraceae bacterium | reverse complement strand
AGGGACACCCAGTATCCGCTTTTCAAATTCACTTATGAGGGCGAAGAATTGACTCTTACAGGCGGCGTTCCTGCAAAGCCTGACAAGTTCAAGTATGAGGTCGGAGATACTGTTAAGATCATCTTCAACCCGTCCAACAGAAAGTTCGTTGACATTGAAGGCTCCACAACTGAGTATCTTTATTGTGCCGGCGCTATCGTTCTCGGCTCAATTCTCGTTATCACTTCACTCAAAAAGATGGGTGTGTTCTGATAACGGACTGATCGTCAGTCTTGCCATTCATTTCCCGGTGACAGTAAGCGTGCGGTAATAGTCATTTTATTCAGTCCAGTCTCAACTTTTGCCGAAAAGTCTCATTTTCGAGGCTATTTTTCCATTTTGGGGCAACTTGTTCACAAAACCAAATATTAAGCAGACATAATGGCATTATCAACCTGGAAAGGAGATAGTGAATTATGAACGACATTGTTTATCCCATGAAAGTTCACGCAGTTAAGCTGGAGTATAGAAGACTGTTACTTGAGAAGATTCCGCACGGATATTTTAAGATGAAAAACGGACGTCAATATGTAATAGTTACGTTTGATCCTGAAAAGCCCAAATATAATTCAAGACATCCGAGGATTCTGCTCTCTACAACTGAACTTGGTGTTGAGTACACAAACAAGATTATTAGTTATCAAGAAATTAAAAACGAATATGATGGATTATTGATTAATTGGTATGCTAACTATTCTTTTGCACCGCCCAGAGTAACATTTCCGATTAAGCAGTTTTATGATCCGCACTGCATGAATAATGCATTTTATAACAATCAAGCCGGATGCTGTGGCAAGTACAAACCCGATAATCCAACAGTCAGTAAACATGGCGAATTTAAATCCAAAAACGAGCAGATGGGTGCAGATCTTTTAGAACAAATGGGGATTCCATTCAAATATGAGACACAAGTTTATCTTTCGACAATAGGTGAAACAATCAATCCTGACTATCTGGCTAACTTTTATGAAATAGACAGATGCTCTTATATAGAAATATTGGGTATGAATGATAAGGGCAATTATTCAGTTAATACTGCAACAAAGATTAATGGATTTTCATTGTCAGGATATAGACCAGGAAGAGAAGTAATCTACGTCCTTTTATATGACAAGCAAAATTTCGATGAAGAATATTTTATAAGTCAGGTAATGTCCGCATTCAACGATATGATTCCGAAGAGTGCACTTATCTGGGAGGAAGAAAAAGCTGTATAACTACCTTCGTTAGATGAGCGTTGGGGTAACCCAACTCATGAACTCTTTTTAGCACCTGCTACTGAGCTATCAAGGGCGCCGGAAGGCGAGAGGATACGTCACTTGACAGCGAAGAATAGCAGGTGTTATTAATTCTGTTTCTTCAATACGGTATTTGATATGGCTATAGCCGCATTATTTGCCGTATTTTGCCTTGATTTTGGCCTGAAATATGGCATTCAATATGGCACCTGCCATATCGTTTACCGTATTTTGACCTGATTTTGGCCTTAAATGCGGCATTCATTACGGCTACGGCCATATCGTCTGCCGTATTTTGACCTGTTTTTGGATCAAAATTTGGCATTCAATAAGGCTATAGCCGTATTTATTGCCGTATTAAGCTGTGTTTTGGTTGTACCGGAGATTTAGGTAGCCTGAATGATCCTTAAGTAATTGTTAAGGAAACCCGTCTATTATTTAAAATATAAATATAGTAAAATATCTTGTTTGAAAATTCTTAAACTCGATTATTGTGCTTACTGTTTAAGGGAAAGGTGTTTGGAAGAATTCGGTCATGAAGACAGCTGTTCTTTTGCCTGTTTATAATCCTGATGAGAAGTTCCTTCGCCTTGTCGAAGAGCTTCATAAGCGTGGATTCAAGGTAGTTGCTGTAAATGACGGCAGCCTTGAGAGGTGTGACGAGTTCTTCAAGAGAGCGCAGCCTTATGCTGATGTAATCGGCTATAAGGAGAATAAGGGCAAGGGTTTTGCCTTGAAGCGCGGATTCGAGTATATCGGCAACAACTTAAGCGAGGAAGTCGACTATATCGTTACGGCCGATTCTGACGGACAGCATGCTATTGAGGATATCGAGAGAGTTGCCAAGCTCACCAGAAAGACTGACGGTATTGTTCTTGGTATGAGAGACCTCTCGGAGAAGATCCCGATCAAGTCCAGGATCGGAAACGATATGTCCAAGGTTGTTTATACAATCGTTACGGGCGTTTATCTCAGGGACAACCAGTCCGGTTTGAGAGGTTTCCCGGTAAGACTTTGCATGTGGCTTCAGGATATTCCGGGCAATAAGTATGAGTTTGAGCTTAATGTTCTGGCGACAGCGCACAAAGAGGGCATGAAGGTCACAGGTATCGACATTAAGACCATCTATGAGAATAACAACAAGAATACGCATTTCAGACCGATCAAGGATACAGTGAGGATACAGAAGTCCCTTTGGGCTTATGGTCTTATTTCCGCATTGCTCTATACGCTTTATCTTCTGACCATATCTGTAATTGTATGGTTCGGAATACCGTATTTCTATTTCTGGCTTATCGGTATCTTTACGTGGGTTACTGCGATGCATGCGGTTCTTAATGTTTTCTCTGCGGGCATCAGACATAAGCAGAAGATCAGCGTAATCTATTACATTACTTGTTCGATCAAGTATTTTATCTCGACGCTTATTATGCTCCTGTTCTATTTCATGGGATGGAACATGTTCCTTGGCGGATTGCTTTGTCTTGGAGTCATCATGTTGTTGAGTTATGTTTTCGGACGATCAGGAATCTTAGGAAAGGTATAAAGGAATTTGGGAAAGGTTTACATGGATAGCTGCGATTTTGAACTTGTAAAAAAGATAATGGCTTCTGAGGAAGTCATCGAAAACGGTGACGGCAAGATCATCGTAAAGGCTGTGCCCGACGGAGACGGAACGGGCAAGATGGATAAGAGAGAGTTCTTCATTAGAAGTGCCATCTACGCTTTCCAGAAGTCGACACCGGTGAAGTTCTCCATTGAGGGAATGCGCATGACGACTAAGACTTACTGCAAGGACATGTGCACTAAGGATATCGAAGAAGGATCTTTTGATATCGACGTGAAGGGCAGAAGCGTAAAGGTTTTCTCTTATGTCCTGGCTGATAAGAAGGATGAGACACTGCCTGCCATGATATATATCCACGGCGGATCCTTTATGGCTTCCAAGGCTGAATACTATAAGGCTCCTTGCCGCTATGTTGCAGAGAATCTTGGAATCAGAGTCTTTAACGTTGATTACAGCCTCGCTCCTGAGAATGTTTATCCGGCAGCAATCGAGGATGTTCTTGGAACAATCGGAAAGATCTATACCGACAGCGAAGCTTTGGGTGTTGATAAGGAGCACATCGGCCTTTTCGGTGACAGCGCAGGTGCTAACCTTGCTCTTGCAGCGATCCTTGATAACAACACTGAAGCAAAGATCACTTATGCGGGACTCTTTTATCCCTGCACTGATATGTATTCACAGGATAAGCTTTACGACTGGGATCTTTCCATGTATGACATAGATCCTGAACAGGCTGAACTTATTACTTCCAGACTCCAGCTGGGAAGAGCTGACGGTAAGGGCAACAACGATCTTATGGCAAATATCCTTTTCGCTTATTCGGGCGGAAGATATGAGGAAGTCAGACGCAATCCTGACGTAAGCCCTATTTATGCTGATCTCAGCGGTATGCCTTACACGGGTATTTTTACTGCAGAGTACGACGGATTAAGGATCCAGGCGGAGTATTATTCCAGGCTTTTGGACAAGGCCGGAATTCCTAATAAGCACATCAGATACAGAGGCGTGTCACACGCTTTCCTTGATTATTTCGGAATCTTGCCGCAGGCACAGGCGGCAGTCCTTGAAATGTGCGATCAGTTAAGAAAGGTATGGGGAATCTAAGGGGAAATGGTATCGAGGATAGTTACAGAGAACATCGAAGCGCTTAAGAACGCGCCGCAGACGTTTGAATCGATCTATACGATCATAAAGAACAGGTTCACGAGTGAGCTGTTCGGTGAATGGCTCGAAAATGGTGAGATCTGCAAGATGTCCTATTATGAGCTTTACGAGAGGGTAGATCTCTTCTCCAAGGCTGCCGTTGCATATGCAGATAAGCAGGAATCTGACAGCAAGTTCGTAGGAATCTTTCTTGAGAACTCATGTGACTGGGTAGCTTTATTCTGGGGCCTTTTGCAGGCAGGATTCAAGCCGATACTGCTCAATACAAGACATAACATCAACATAAATAACGACATTATCAAGGAAATGGATCCTGTTTTTGTCGTATCTGAAGATGCACGTGTTGATAAGGCTGTAACGGTCAAGGATCTTCTTGACGCAGGCAAGGGCGTTAAGTTTGACAAGTCTATGATCAATTGGGCTGATGAGATCATCCTCATCACATCAGGTTCTACATCAAAGCCCAAGATCATCAGCCACAGCGGCAAGACGATCTGCCTGCAGGTTGAGATGAGCGAGGATATTGTCAAAGAAAACCAGTCTATTCAGTACAACGCAAAGCTTGATATCCATAATCTCGCGTTCCTGCCGTTCTATCACATCTTCGGCCTTATAGCGACACTCATGTGGTTCATGTTCTTTGGAAGAGGATTCGTATTCCTTCCGAAGTACGATGCACAGAGCATCCAGTTCGTATGCAAGCGCGTCGGAGTTACGCATTTCTTCGCTATTCCTCTGGTCTGGAACAAGACTGTTGCAGCGCTTGAGAGGGAAGTCTCTAAGCAGGGAAAGACTGAGAAGTTCAATAAGGCAATCAGGTTCTCCAATAAGCTTCAGAACATTTTCCCGCTCTTAGGACCTGTAATTGTCAGGAACATCATTTTCAAGAAGGTCAGACGCCAGCTGATGGGTGAGAAGCTTGCTTTCCTTATCTCCGGCGGCGGTTTTATAGCGCCCAGAACACTCGAAGTGCTCAATGGTTTGGGTTATTCGATCTATGCAGGCTACGGCCTTACTGAGTGCGGCGTTATCTGCGTTGAACTCTCCAGAAATGCGAAGTTCAGGAACGGCACCAGCACAGGTAAGATCTTCAGCAACGTTAAATACAAGATCAGTGAACAGGGTGAGCTCCTGATTCCTAATGACCACTCAATGAACGGTATCTATGTTGACGGCAAGTTCAATGAATTCAAGGATGAATACTATCCCACGAACGACCTCGTAAATATTGATGAGACAGGAAGACTTCATATCATCGGACGTCTGGATGACGTCATCATCGGACCTAACGGCGAGAATATCTCACCTGAGGAGATCGAATCCCGTATCGACAAGGGTGCTTTCACACAGGAAGCCATGATCAACTGCCAGCTTCCCGGATCTGACGAGAAGCAGATGGTACTTGTACTTGCTGATGACGGCTCAATGGGTGCTTTCGAGAAGGCTTCATCTCTTAGGAGTGTTTATACTTCTATTGATTCTCTCACTATGTCTGAGAGACCTGTTAAGGTGCTTAATCTGATTGGCGCTATGCCTGAGAACTTCAAGGGAATCGACCGTAAGGATCTTGCCGCAAAACTCGAAAACCAGGTTCTTTTCGCAACCGAATGCACAAGACCTACAGATGAGGAAGTTACTCGTACAAGAAGTGCTGAATATACTGAGATCATTGGCAAAGTCTGTGACGTTTATGCTGAAGTCCTTGGCAAGGAGCGTTCAGAGATCACTGAGACATCCAATTTCATCTCGCTTGGCGGCGATTCGATGCAGTATGTTGAGCTTTTGTCCAAGGTAACTGAGGTTACAGGCAGACAGATCAACATGACCGAAACGCCTTTGATCACACCTATGGCGATCGCCGATTATCTTATTGAGCAGAGCAAGGAGTCCAAAGAATAATGTTTATCATCAGATGGCTCCTTATCTTAAACAGCATAATCCCCGCGCTCATTCTTTTCCCGGTTAAGAAGATCTATCTTCGTAAGGAGAAGAAGCAGAAGTACAAGGGACCTAAGATCATTGCGATGAACCACACAGCGTTCCTTGACTATGTTGAGGCGCTTCTGGCATTCCCGGGAAGAAGGAAATACGTGCTCGTAGGCGCGCAGTTCTATGCGTTTAATCCTTTCCTTACATTCCTGCTTAAGGCGATGGGCGTTATCCGTGTTGATGAAGTAACAGGCAACATGGATGCTGTAAATAAAGCAGTTGAAGTTCTTAGCAAGGGTCATGACATCCTTATTTTCCCTGAAGGTCATATCGAGACTGAGGGAAAGCTCCTTGAATATAAGCAGGCGGCAGCTTTGATCTCGCTTAGTTCCGGCTGTCCTATAGTTCCTGTTTTCCATAACGGCAGGATCGGTCCCGGCAAAAGGGATCTTGTATTTGT
>CACZML010000097.1 GCA_902782235.1 Oscillospiraceae bacterium | reverse complement strand
GTCTTTAATTCATGCGCAATGCCCCTTGTAAGCTTCTGGTTCCTGATCTCATAATTCATCTGGTTCTTATAGAGCATGACGAAAGAGACAACTATCAAAGCCTCAAGAATGATAAATCCCAAGAGCATAAATATATAAGTCAGGGCATTGATCTTAATAACGCTTGCCAAAGGTTTTCCTGCTATGCAGTACGAAACATGGATATTGCCTTCTTTAGCCTGACTGATCAGCACCGATGTCGATGTAAATATGCCTTTTTTAGCATTTACGCCGGAATATTTTTTATAAACCTTTTCTCCTTCTATGCCTGCCTCGTAAGCCATTCTATTTAGCTTTTCAATTTCCGCATCGCCTTTGTGTATTCCCTGTTCAAAAGAATCAAGGATAACCTCACCGCTGTTAATATCTGTTATCGAAGAATAAAAGCCAGTGCGGTCCGCATATTCATATGTGAGATAGTAATTCCACGATCTGATTACCTGCTCTTCCAGCTGTCCGTCAGCGTTATCAGCATGATAATCAATGTTTGCTGTTACAAAAGGCAGATTGAAATGCAAGTTAAAGTCATCTATTTTGTTCTTGGTAAAAATAACAAATGCTATCGAAAATGCCAGCAGCACAACAATGCAGAAAACCGCTCCGTATCTTATATATTGTTTCTTCATTTTTCTTCCTCATATGCATCCATCGAAAACCAGAAATTCGTTCCTTTAAAGCCGCTATAGCATCCGCACTTTGCGTTATGTGCATCAAGAATGCTCTTTACGACTGAAAGTCCTACTCCGCTGTTTTCATCCTGTCCGGACTTATTCTTCTTGGAGTTATAAAGAACGTCCCATACTTTTTCCAGATCGGTTTTTTCGATTCCTGCACCGTCATTCGTGATGCTGAATTCTATTGAATTTCTGTATTTTTTCAGCCTGATCCTGATCGTGTGCTCGCAATACTTTATTGCGTTTGTCATGAAGTTATTTATAACTATGTACATCATCTCGAGATCTGCATACACAGTATAGTTTTCAGCTCTTTCATCTGTCTCGATCACCATATCGATATCTTTTTTCAATATCGATTCCATGTTTCTCTTCTTTATGTTTTGGACAAGAAGAAGGAGATCGACATCCTCACGGTTAAGCTTAACGCTGCCGTCCTGTATCTTAGACAGTTCGAGAAGCCTTGTAACCATAGATGACATATGGTCAACTTCAGATATTATCTTTTCCGAATACTCAGGGCGCTTTTCTTCGTCTACGTTTTCCCATTTATCCAGATATTCCCTGGTAACAGACAGAGGTCCCTGCAGATCGTAAGCGATGCCCTTCGTAAGCTTTTCGCTCCTTAATTCGAATCTCTTCTGGTTAAGGTAGAGCTTTCTTACTGCATAAATGATTACAGCTTCTACGAAAACCAGAGCCAGAACGGACAAGATATAAACCCACAAATTATCTCTGATGACGATCAGGAGCGGATTTGTTACGAAATAATAAGTAAGAAGGTAATGTCCTTTATCGTGAACAAAGATTACCGAAGCAGTCGTAGTGAAAATCCCTTCCTTGACATTACGGCCGGCAGGAACTTTGCTGTTTAAGTGCTTAGCAACATATGCATCGCTAAGTTTATGAGCCTTTTTGTTTATTCCGGAATTCCCGCCCAAGGAATAATACTCGATCTCATCGAGCCTTACGATCCACTCCTCATAAGGAACGCCCTTCTCTTCATTGACAACTTCAGGCTCAGCAATATTTAATGTCTTGACCTTGTCATCAAAAGAAAAAGTAAACGTGCCTCCGTAAACGAATGTATCATCGCATCTCGCACCTGCTACCGTAATATCTTTTCCGCGCGGGAAGCGGAAGTTTGAAACCTCGTCCTTTGACAGTGTCAGCGGCTCTTCAAAAAACATAAATCTGGTAGAACCGGGAACCAGCTGAGTATCCTTCGCTTCATATCTGTCAGAGGAATCCTCAATAACCTCAGTTTCAACCTCACCATAATAACGGAATGCCAGAAAATCCTGTGACTCAAACATTACCCTGCCATTATTTTCGGTATCAACTATAGAAGAGTAAAAGCCTACGTCCTCACCGACGAATGACAGAAATTTCCATGAGTTGACAGCATTATGTGCCAGTGATTCCGGAGTTCCGTTTTCGGAATTGCCCATTGATATTTCAGGGAAAAGAGCAATGTTACGCATACCTTCATTTATAACATCGATCTTTTTCTTTGAATAAAACGAGATCAATACCGAGAATATAATCAGTGCCAGAACACAGTACACTAACCCGAATCTCAAATAGTTCTTTTTCATCTTTTTTGTTCCTTTCCACGACATCCTTTTTCGTTCATCGCGAGTATAGAAAAAAGTTGTGACCTCTTTATGACCATACAAAACCACAATCTGAACTTAATGAATTTCGTGGCACGGTAACGATATTTATTCCAATATGAATCAATAGTGATAAAATGATTATATCAAAAAATATGGAGGTGCCTTTTATGGACTTAGATATCAACAAGGCTGTAGGTGCTGCTCAGGACGCAGTCAGCGCAATCGCAAAAGACGATAATGCAAAGAAGATCGCTAACGACGCTATCGATAAGGTTGAGAAGAAAGTAGGAGTAGACCTTCCTGACGTTGACGCAATCAACGGTGCTATCGGCAAGAAGTAATAACTAAAAGATCTAAACAAAAAGGACGTCTCATTGGGGACGTCCTTTTTTGTTTTAGCACCGATTCTCATTGACTTGTCTGATATTTTCGAATAATAATATTATTGTTGGGATAGGAATTTTGCTTTTTTATTTTTCAGGGGGATAGTATCATGTTCATGCACGGTCTGTTGATCTATTGTGTTTTGTTTTTGGCTGCAATTTTGTATTTCATTCTCGATCCGAAGATCAGGTTTTCGTTTGTTCCGGGAATAATTATCTGGGAAATTGCGGGAACATCTTTCTTTTGGTGTTTTGTTTTCGGAGTAATGAAGCCTGGCGCCTTAATCAATTGGATCAATTCATTAAAGATCATCAAGGTTCAAAAACTCAATCTCATAGCGTTATCAGCCGTAGTGGCAACAGTCGTCTGTGTTGCTTTGTATTTCCTCGGCAAACTTATAGGCAAATGCATTTTCAGAGGAACAAAGGAAAAAGCGGTACTTGCAAAGATCTTATATATCGTTGCTTCCGTTTTGACTTTGCTCACCGGCATTTTCCAGACACTTAATTCATCTACTCTCGGTCAGGCTACTTACCTGAGAACCTTAAAGTACGCTTCGCTTTTCAGGGTTGTAGGCTGGATCAGAGTAAGATTTGGTTATCTGCTTGTAAATGTACAATACGCTTTGCCGTGCGGAATCATCCTGGCTGCCACAGGTCTCATATGTTTGATCCTGATCTGCACCAAGATACCGATGATCAAGAAAAAGAAAGAAAAGTCACAACCTGTAACTTAAAGAAAAAAGGACGTCAGCTCGGACGTCCTTTTTTAATGACTTCTTGTTTATGCGCGGGTGCTTTCTTCTTCTTGATGTGATTTCCCACGATCTCTGAGACATCGGAGATCGTCATGAAAGCAGATACATCCGCATCGTTGATTATCTTCTTAATGGCAGGCACTTCGACTCTCGTGATAACGCAGTAGAGAACTGTCTTCTTGCCGCTTGATACCATTCCGCGTCCTTCCATCTGTGTGCATGTTCTTCCGAGCTGAGTATAGATCGCATCTGCGATCTCCTGGCCGTGATCCGTAATGATCATTACGGACTTGCCCTGCTCCATTCCGTTCTCAACGATATCGATTATCTTCGAAGTAATGAAGTATGTAAGGAGCGAATAGAGCGCTCTGTCCGGTCCGAATTTAAATCCTGCAAATGTGTAGATGATTATGTTGAAGAACAGGACTATCTGTCCTACCGAGAACTCCATGTGGTGTGACAGGAGCATCGCAACGATCTCCGTGCCGTCAAGGCACCCGCCGTATCTTAAGATGAGACCAACGCCGACACCGAGCAAAACGCCGCCGAATACGACTACTAAGATCTCCTGATTCGTAACTTCCTTCATGTCCTCGAAAACACCGAGGAAGCTTGAGAATACGACCATTGCATAGATTGCCTTGATAAGGAATCTGATGCCGAGGCGCTTGAATCCGACGATCATGAAAGGGATGTTCAGAGCGATCGTAAGCACACCCAGAGGGATTCCCCACAGCTGGCTTATGATCATTGAGATACCGACAACGCCGCCGTCTAAGATCGTGAACGGAACGAGGAATTCCTCGAGCGCAAATGCAGCAACAACGGCGCCCACTGTTATCATGAACAGCGGCACTATCCACTGCTTGAAAACATACTCGAAAGTAATCTGCTTTGGTTGTCTTTTTTTCTTTACCGGCATGGTCATATTTTCGCACAAAAAGTAATAGGCTGCTTCTTATAAAAGCAGCCTACACCATTATTGTTCCTTTATTATTTCTGGCGGTTGAAGTTGATGAGGCAGCCGTCGAGGATTATCTGACGCTCACGGTCTGTGAGGTCGCCCAGAGTCAAAGTGAATTCCTTTGTCTCATTGCCCTTGATAGCGATTGCCTTGATCGTATCAGCCTTTGTCTCAACTGCTGTTCTGATGCCCGGGAAAAGAATGTAGTCGAGGTTTGCGAACGGCAGGTCACCCTTCTCGATGATGAAAGGCAGCATACCCCAGTTGATGAGGTTGGATCTGTATCTCTTTGTAGCGTACTCGTTAGCGATGTTAGCCCATCCGCCAAGTACCTTCTGGCAGGAAGCTGCCTGCTCTCTTGCAGAACCGTCACCGGGCTTAACTGCGAAGATGCATGAACCGAAGCCGATGATCTGTGTATTAGCATGCTCGAAAGGAACGATGCTCTTAACAACCTGCATTACATCGTGGAGGCCGTCAACTGCCTGGCAGGGATGTCCGCCCTCAACAAGTGCTGTCTCAGCCTTCTGGATAGCCTTTGCTCTTCCTACATACTCAGGATCCTTACGTGAGAGTGTGAACTCTGCAAGGCCGAGCGGGTTGGATCTGTAAGAAGATGTCTCGCCTGAAGGAATGAGCTCGTCTGTTGTGGTAACAGGATCGTGGATCTCGGATACGACCTGGAGAACGAGATTCTCAGGGAGTGCTTCCATCTTCGGCCAGTCCTTGATGTTGGGTCCGAACTGGATCTCTGTGTTGGGATCTGCAACGCCCTTGGAATCGAAAACTCTGTTCTTATAGATCTTATCGTCGAATGTGTAAGCGTAGTTGTTAAGCTCGCCCGTAAATGCTGTAGCGGGTGTGAGAACGCCCTTGTTTGCAGCTGTTGCAGCGATGGATCTTGCATCCATGAGTGCAACGGAAGAGATCTGGCCACTCTGAACCTTGGAGCCTTCTCTGTTCGGGAAGTTTCTTGTGGAGTGACGGATGGAGAATGCGTTATTAGCAGGTGTATCTCCGGCACCGAAGCAAGGTCCGCAGAATGCTGTCTTAAGGATAGCGCCTGTCTCAAGGAGTGTGGCAGCAACGCCGTTCTTAACGAGTTCCATATAGATAGGTGTAGATGCAGGATAGATAGACATCGTGAACTTGTCGCTGCCTATGTATGTGCCCTTCATGATGTCAGCTGCAGCGCAGATGTTCTCGAATCCGCCGCCTGCACATCCTGCGATGATACCCTGGTCAACAAGGAGCTTTCCGTCAACGATCTTGTTCTTGAGTGAATACTCGATCTTGTCGCCGAAAGAAACCTTAGCTCTCTCCTCTGTCTCGTGGATCATCTGCTCGAGATTTGCGTTAACGTAGTCGATCTCGTAAGCGATGGACGGGTGGAAAGGCATAGCGATCATAGGCTTGATCGTAGAAAGGTCAACGATAACTGCGCCGTCATAGTAAGTAACGTCTGCAGGTGCGAGAGCCTTGTAGTCTGCTGATCTGCCGTGGATATCGAAGAATTCCTTTGTCTTCTCATCTGTCTGCCAGATTGAAGAAAGGCATGTTGTCTCAGTTGTCATTACGTCGATGCCGATCCTGAAATCAGCTGAAAGGCTTGCAACACCGGGGCCTACGAACTCCATGACCTTGTTCTTAACATAGCCGGAGTTGAATACCTTGCCGATGATAGCAAGAGCAACGTCCTGAGGACCTACGCCCTTCATCGGCTCGCCTGTAAGATAGATAGCGATAACGTCAGGCATCTTGATGTCGTATGTCTGTGAAAGGAGCTGCTTAACAAGCTCAGGACCGCCCTCACCCATAGCCATGGTACCGAGAGCACCGTAACGTGTGTGTGAGTCAGAACCGAGGATCATGCCGCCGCATGTAGCGAGCATCTCTCTTGCGTACTGGTGGATAACTGCCTGATGAGGAGGTACATAGATACCGCCGTACTTCTTGGCAGCTGTAAGGCCGAACATGTGGTCATCCTCGTTGATCGTTCCGCCTAC
>CACZML010000096.1 GCA_902782235.1 Oscillospiraceae bacterium | reverse complement strand
TTTTTGGTGGAGATGAGGAGAATCGAACTCCTGTCCGAAACCTCGTCCTCCGGGACAATCTCCGGGTGCAGTCGACGGATGAATTATTCCTATTCCCGCGTGGCCCATCGACGGGCGTCGGTTCCAGTAGCTTCATAAAATTAAAGTCGCTAGCCGGCGCAAAGCTTAACCGGTAGGACTGCCTGCTTAACCTCTCTCAGGCGAGGTCTTCGGTGTACGTACACTCCCGCGAGAAGATAGGCGGGAGGACGGTAGCCTTAGGCTGCTACGAGCTCTGTTGTGTCTGCAATTACTTGCAATTCCCCGTTTTTTAAGGAGGCACAACGAGGATCCTCCACCCGCTTTCCCGACATCAGAAGCCCCGTCGAAACCAGTGCATCCCCAAGTCAGAAAATAATTGCTCCGGCCGGACACTTCGGCCGAAGCAATATAGCTTACGCGAAATTATACAATCTTATAAGCGAAAATCAAGTTTCTTCGTCGAAACCCAAGTCCTTTGTTACATCGTAGGGTTCAAAGCTCTGGCTGATGATCTCCTGAGCATCCTTGAACTCTTTCTCTTCAACAACATCATCCGGTACGTAAGGAGCAGGCTCTTCGGTCTTCTCTGCGTAACCTGTGTTGTAGGGATCAAGTCCGTCATACTTCTTGTAAGGATTGATAAGAAGTTCTGTGCCGCAATAGTAGCACTTTGAGACGAAGGGCTTGTTTTCCATCTTCTGCAGACCCTTACCACAGTTAGGGCAGCTTACGACGTTCTTGTAATCTGTTCTCTTGGAAAGAAGAACTGCTTCATTCAAAGCCTTGTCGAGATCTTCATTTGTTGCACCATGCTCTTTGAGCATAAGCCAGAAAGCGTGGAGAAGATACTTCTGCTTTTCAACCATAAGTCTGAGTTCTTCAACTTCTTTGAAAGTGGAATATTCATTCTTATGTTCTTCCTTGCCGGATTCTTTCATTCCACGAAGGAGCTCGTCAGCTTCATTGATGTTCTTGAGCTTAGCCATGTCCTTCATCATTGCCGAATCAAAATCTGCCATTGTACCTTACCTCCTCAAGTTCTTTTGTGTGTTTCTCTTCAAATATTAATATATCAAACTTTTTGAATTTTAATTGTGAATTTTACTTGCCCAAAAACTCTGATACGGCTACTGCAACTTTGTAAGGAGTCTCGTCGTTGGCGATCAACGCATCATCCGTGCTGTTGGAGAGATAACCGATAACAAGCTGGTAGGATTTTACTGAATCAGCGTGGTTAAGTCCTGTGTACATCTTTGACTGGACAGAACCAAGAGATGTGCTGCCGATGCCCTCTGCCACGATATCAGCGAGTTTCTTGCCGTCCTTTGCAGCAGTCTTGGAATACTTACCTGTGGCAGGCACATAAACCTTAACACCGCTGATCTTTGCATCAGGTGCACTGTCGGCATGAAGTCTTATGAAATAGTCTGCATTATTGTCAGTCGCGATTTTCGCGCGCTCGATATTCGAAATGTCTGCATCGTCTGAATCTCTTGTGAGGATGACCTTAGCGCCGCAACCTTCAAGATATTCCTTCAGTACCAATGCATATCTAAGAGTGACCTCGTATTCCTTGGCGCCGGTGTTAATACCGACTGCGCCTGTTGTGCCTTTCTCTTTCTCGGCAGAAGTCTTCTCGATAACTGTCTCGAGTTCGGTATTTGCTACAGCCTGGTGGCCGGGATCGATAACGATCGTCTTGCCCTTAAGATCAGGATGGTCTGATTTAAGAGGAACAGGTGTTGGTGTAGGTGTTGCAGGAATAGGAGTGGGCGTCTCGGTAGGGTAGTGCTGAGGTTCCGGACCTTCGATGCCGGGATCGTCCTGGCTTGTATTGATCGTTACTTCAGCAGGCATACCGAACATCTGGTTGAACTTTCTGTCGATTGCCTGTTTGTTAAATGCGTAAATGATATAGCCGACGCCTACGATCAGCAAAGCTGCGAGAAGGCCTATTGCAACGCTCTGAAGGGTAGAGCCCCTTGTGTATACGGCTTCTTCTTCCTCTTCTTCGAACTCTTCATATTCGGAATCGGGTTCATCGTATTCAGGCTCGATCTCCTTAGGGGCGATCTCTTTTCTCGGCTGCTCGATCTTTCTGGGCTGCGTCTGCTTTACTTCAGGCTTTTGAACATTGCCCTTAGCAGGTAAAGGCTTCCTGGCTGCTTCAGGCTGAACGGGTGAAGCTTTCTTGGGAGCATTATTCTGTGCCTGAACAGGCTTCTTAGGATGTTCTCCATTTACTGGAGCCTGTGTCTTAGCGTGAGGCTGACCTTTTGCTTGAGGCTGTCCCTTAGCAGGAGTCTGTCCCTTTACAGGTGCCTGACCTTTAGCCTGGGGCTGGCCTTTAGACGGTACATGCCCCTTTACAGGAGCCTGACCCTTGGCAGGGGATTGTCCTTTGACAGGATGCTGTCCCTTCGCAGGTGCCTGGCCTTTTACGGGAGCCTGACCCTTAGAAGTCTGCTGTCCCTTCGAAGGTGCTGTGCCTTTTTTCGCAGGCTGGCCCTTTGACTTGTCAGGGGCATTCTTGACGGCAGGCGCTTTAGAAGGGGAGGCGTCCTTGCCCGGTGTCTTTTTCGAAGTGTTATATTTCTTTACAAAATCATTGATAAAGCCTTCGCGTTCAGAAGCGGGAAGAGCGTGGAGGCGGTTATATAAAAGCTTCCTTTTCTCTTCAGGGAGCTTGGTAAGAATCTTTTTAAATTGGCCAAGATTGTCTTCGGGCATAAAAACCTCCACAAAGGATAATACCATTCTTTATATTTAGGACAAATAATTATTTGAGTTTAATTGTGGAAGTTTAGGGACGCACACTTGCAAGGCATTCCTTTAATCGCACATGCCACAGTCAACTTTTTGGATAGCATTTTCCCGGATTCTGCTAGCAAAAAAGTTGGATTTTCGCAAAATCCAGCTTTTTACCTAGCCGTTTTCCGATTTTTGCTAGCTGAAAAGTTGACCCGTCGCCGGCCAGCCGCAAAACAGATCAGCGCGCCACAGGAATTGTTCAAAATTTAGTATTGAACAATAAACAGTAGTGTGCTATAAATGATACTGACGGCGGGGCGCTTAGGAATAGGGGGCGCCCCATACCCCGTCAAATCGGAATGAAAGGGGATTTGCCAATGAACAGCCAAATCAAGAAGGGCATTCTCGATTTGTGCGTGCTTGCCTTACTCGAAAAAGGTGACAGTTACGGCTACGACCTCGCAGGTAGCCTCGCGCGCAAAGTCGAAGTAGCAGACGGCACTGTTTATCCGATACTGCGCAAGCTCGCTTCTGAAGGCGTGGTATCGACTTACCTGCAAGAATCTCAGAACGGGCCTCCGCGCAAATACTACCACCTCACGGATGCAGGGCGTAACAAGTTAAACAGCGAACGTGATGAGTGGATCAAGTTCTGCGGGGAAGTAAATGGAATACTGGAGCGAGAGACTGGAGGAAAAGCTGATGAACAAGAGTGAATATCTTAACAAGCTCACCAATGAGTTAGGGCACATGCCCTATGGTGATGTTAAAGACATCATTCAATCAATGGAAGAGCATTTTGACGAAGGCGTCAGCGAAGGCAGAAGCGAAGAAGAGATTGCAGCTAGCCTTGGTGATCCCGCTGAGTTAGCACAGGAATTTAAGGATGGCGCTAAGTTTAAGCAGGTCATTAAGAGACGCAAACTTTCCGACAACTTCAAGGGACCTGACGGAAGAAGCAGGATCTTTGTAATCCTTTTCAATATCTTCTTGGGTGTTGAGTGCTGGCTTATCCTTTTGGCAGCTATCTTTGCGGCATTTATGTGCCTTGCAGGTGATGCAGCGATTATCGGATTGATCGTAGCAGGACTTATTACAGGTGCTTTGACAGAATTCATCGTACCGTTCATTTTCCTGATCCTTACACTTATCTGTGTAGCTGTATTCCTTGTAATGCTCCTGATCCTTGGTATCAAGTACTACGCAAAGGGCCTCAAGGCATACATCAGATGGAACAAGAACGTTTGGAACTACGGCTTAGGGGAGGACTGATCTATGGGTAAAAAAGATATTAAACTTCTTATTACAGGTGCAATCGCTCTTTTCCTTGCTTGTTTCCTTGGAATCATTACCATCGTATTGTTTGCTGTAAAGCTTGGAAACAAGGCTATGGAATATGACTGGAAGGGTGCTTTCGGTCAGGTTACCGAGCAGGTTCAGAACATCGGACAAGATAATTAAACAGTAAGTTTTTGGGATAAGGATAGAGAGGGGCTGTCTTATGTATAGGGCAGCCCCTGATCTTTGAACGCTTTTAGTTAAACACACAGTTTGTGTTATCTTATTTTCAGCACTAAAAATATGGAGCTTTTATGGAACCCAACAAAGAGATCGAATCGAGGATCGAAGAGGTCCTCAAAGCGGAGAAGGAAAACAAGATCCCCCGCATGACCAAAAAGGATTACATCATCGCTGCGGTGATAACCGTGATAGCGCTTATAGGGATAATCGGAGGTTTCTTCTTATGAGCAAGCATGATGTAAATAAAGAAATCGAGAATGAAGTTTATTGCGGAACACTACCTGTTCTGCCCAAAGAGCGAAAATACGGATTTATCGATGCGCTTCTTGTCTTATCAGGATACTGCATCGCGACATGGAGCTATACGCAGGGTTCATACCTTGCAACACTTGTAGGATTCAAGCAGCTTTTGATCGGCGCTTTCCTCGCAGCGATCTTCATGCTCATGATCTACCAGCTTCCGGTTATCATGTCGGCAAGATACGGAATAGATATATGGATATGGCTTCGAAGCGTTTTCGGGCCTGCCGGAAACAAGATCGTTACGATAATAATCATTGCCGTAAACTTCCCGTGGTATGCAGTGTGTTGCGAACTGTTCGCAGACTCAATGGAAAATCTCCTGGGACTGTTCGGAATACAGCTCTTCAACGGCGCGCATCTTGTCTTAAGCTTATCCTGTGTCATCATCGGAACCATAATCGCTTTGCGCGGTGTAGGCACTATCACATGGACAACGAGAATACTCGTTCCGCTGCTTCTTTTAGTAGGCGTCGCAGTTGTTATCGTTGGCTTTACATCAGTTCCGATGGACGTCATCTGGAACTATCAGCCTGAGCTTACGGGTGATGCTGATAAGACAGTAAATTACGTGCTCAGTATCGAAGCAAACTTTGCATTCGTAATCACGTTGGTCGGCGGTATGGCCGAAGTGCCGCGTCTCTGCAAATCTGAGAAATCAGGTTATTACGCAGGCGTCCTGGGACAGGGTGCAGCAGGTTCGTTCTTCGTAGTAGTAGGCGCAGTCATGGCTATCGCAATGCAGTATGTAACCGGCCAGATGGTTGACGATCCGACGCTCATGATGGCTACTTTGTCAGCACCTATCCTTGGTCTGTCATCACTTTTGCTCGTTGCTTTCGCGAACATCGGAACACAGGCTGTAGGATCTTATATCTACGGCGTCATGCTCAAGTCGACATTCAAGAAATCTTCTTATAAGGTTCTTGTTCTCGTGCTCGGCCTTTATGTTGCAGTGCTTTGCGTATGGGGCAAGATCACTGAATATTTCGGAAGCTTCTTAACGATCGGCGCGTGCGTTTATGCACCTCTGGCAGCGCTGTTATTTGTTGATTTCTTCCTCGTAAGAAAGCAGAAGATCGATCTTAAGAGCGCGTATGAATTGCCCGGACACACAGCATACAGATACACAGGCGGATTCAATATCGTGGGCATCATCTGCCTGGCGTTGGGATTCGGATTTACGCTCCTTATTTTCGATCCGATCAACGTAGTTATCCACAACAAGATCCTGTTCATGCTGACGCCGACATTCGCATCGTTCTTGTTCACTGGAATCCTTTATTATCTGCTTTGCAAGATTCCTTTCATCCGCGACTACGTCATCAGAAAGGGACCTGACAAGAGGCCTTTTGACAGAGCGAAAACACCGCCCAGGCAGAACCTTTTCTTCATGCCTTTTATCTGGCTTATCTGCAAGTTCATCACAGCACCTTATAAGCTTAAGATCGATAAGCACAATATGGACGGTATAAAGCCTCCGTTCCTGGTTTACGGTTCGCACAATTCGTTCATGGACTTCTATGTAACACCTTTGGCTTTAAAGCCTTACCGTGCGAATTACATTTCCGAGCTTGAAGGATTCGAAGCATTCGGTGAGTGGATCTACCGTCAGGTAGGATGCCTTGGAACGCGCAAGTTCATTAACGACCAGATGCTGATCAAGAACATTATGAAGGTCATCAAGCGCGGCGACATCATGGTTATCTATCCTGAAGCAAGATATGCCAATGTCGGAACAAATTCACATCTGACGCCTTCTATTGCCAAGCTCGCAAAGCTTCTGAAAGTTCCTGTCGTTACGATCAACATGCAGGGCAACTATCTGCAGCAGCCTATCTGGAACCTTAAGGAGAGAAAGGGCGCAAGGCTTCACGCTGA
>CACZML010000095.1 GCA_902782235.1 Oscillospiraceae bacterium | reverse complement strand
TCTTTAAGCTCCTCTATGCCTTCGCC
Organism: Oscillospiraceae bacterium; assembly: GCA_902782235.1. Taxonomy (GTDB): domain Bacteria; phylum Bacillota; class Clostridia; order Saccharofermentanales; family Saccharofermentanaceae; genus Saccharofermentans. The sequence continues at coordinate 6,953 of CACZML010000095.1, read as the reverse complement.
CTTAAGAGCGCTTACTACCATTGCATCTTCAGGTATGTCCGCGGTGCCGAGATCGCTCTTATTGACCACAACAAGATGCGGTATCCTGCGCTTCTTGAACTCAGCCAGAAGAGTCTTCTCGTCATCGCCCATTCCGATGCTGCCGTCAACAACAAGGATAGCAATGTCAGTCTCATCTATGACTCTGATACTTCTCTCGATACGCTGGTTTCCGAGCGCTCCCTCATCGTCTATTCCGGGAGTGTCAATGATAACGACAGGACCTAACGGAAGCAGTTCCATGGTCTTTCTGACCGGATCAGTCGTCGTTCCTGCCACATCGGAAACTATCGAGAGCTCCTGTGATGTGAACCTGTTTACGAGGCTTGATTTGCCTGCATTGCGGCGTCCGAAAAAAGCAATATGTGTACGTTCCATGGTTTACCTCGATACCTTATTCTGATCCAGATATTTTACGTTGTCACCTCTTGCAGTGACGATCTCATAGCCTATGCTGCCCATTCTGTTCTTCAGGCAGTTCATGCATTCCGCGGCTTCCTCGCCGGTGCAGATCTTGTTGTCGTACAGGGCATATTTCTTTCTTACGCCTACAGGTGACAGGTTCGGCATTATTACATTTGCGCCCGCTAAGATACCCTTCTCTCTGCCTCTCGGATCTATCGTTCCAAGAGCAGTCGTTGCAGGAAGCAGGACCGTCGGGAGCATCAGTCTTATCACGCTTAAAAGGAACAACGTAAGATCCAGATCTCCCGCCTTCTCGTTTGCGAAAATCGTGTCCTTATGCGGTATGAACGGACCGATGCCGATCATCTCAGGATCGAGCTTTTTAAGGAACAAAAGGTCATCTGCGATATTTTCAACCGTCTGGTAAGGCGAACCGACCATGAATCCCGCACCGGTCTGAAAACCGATCTTCTTCAGGTTATAAAGACACTGCTGTCTGTTTGCAGGCGACAGATTCTTTGGATGGAGCTTCGCATAATGACCGAAGTCCGCTGTCTCGTGTCTTAACAGATATCTGTCAGCGCCCGCATCGAAAAAAGCCTTATAAGATTCATAGCTCTTCTCGCCTATCGACAGCGTGACTGCACAGTCAGGGTGCTCTTTCTTGATAGACTTAATGATGTCCACCATCAGATCGTCAGTATAGAAAGCATCCTCACCGCCCTGAAGGACTATTGTCCTGAAGCCTAAATCGTAACCGTAGGAAGCGCATTCCGTTATCTCATCAATGCTCAGCCTGTAGCGGTCGGCATTTTTATTGCCGCACCTGATACCGCAGTAGTAACAGTCGTTCCTGCAGTAGTTCGTGAACTCGATAAGGCCTCTTATAAAAACCTTGTTGCCGTAATGTTCACGGGCAACAGCCGATGCCTTCGCTGCTAAGCAGGCCTGTATTTCTTGATCACGGTTTTCAAGAAGCGTGATGAACTCATCGCGCGATAAAACACCCGTGTCACAAAGCTTATGTATTATTTCCTGGATCTCAATCATGGCTGGAAAATCCCGTATATATAGTTGATCAGTGCAACTGAACCGGGATTGCCGGCAAATGTGCCGGTATCAGCAACTTTAATCTCCATTTGACCTCCTTTTACCCATACGGGCAAACAAGGTTCTGAAGCAAATAAGCATATAGATTTACTTAAAGCCTTCCTCGTCAGGACGCACCTTCCGCATTCAGAACTGTTATGGATAAAGTATCACCTTGTCACTATAAAAGCAATCGGTTACATGGCACGCGCTTGAACATGTCAGTTTTCGACTGATTTATTGAATTGAACTCTGATAAACTCAGTGTTTCCTGCCCACCATCACGCGCTTGGCGAGCTTTAGGTAGATCTTCTGCCACCAGGGCCTTAAATGCTTGTCGGCCTCGACGAGCTTCTCCCTGATCGGGATGCTCTGAGGGCAGTGCTGCTCGCATTTGCCGCACTTGACGCAGAGCGAAGCGTCAGCGGGAGTCATACGCAGCGCGACCGTCTGGAAATACTCGAGCCTGCCGGAGTTCTTATTCTCTGAATACATATGGTTATAGCATGAGAAGATCGCCGGAATGTCGACGCCTTTGGGACACGGCATGCAGTATCTGCAGCCAGTGCAGTTAACCTTGGTGCTCTCAATGATGTAATTCCTGATCTTGGCGATGAATGCCTTCTCCTCATCGCCAAACTCGCCTGCTTCGACTTCTGAAGCGATGCGGCAGTTCTCTTCGATCATGTCGATAGAGTTCATGCCGGATAGGACGCAGGTGATCTCAGGCTGGTTCCAGAGCCAGCGGAAAGCCCACTCGGCAGGTGATCTTCCGTGGCGCTCATTTGCGATCTCTTTCTTAGCTTTCTCAGGCAGGAGATCAACTAACTTACCGCCGCGCAAAGGCTCCATAATGAAGACCTTAAGCCCTTTTGCAGCAGCTGCTTCAACGCCAGCACGTCCTGCCTGGGTATGTTCATCCAGGTAGTTATACTGGACAAGACAACTGTCCCAGTCGTATGCATTCAATATCTTCTTGAAAGTATTCGTATCACCATGGAAAGAGAAACCGACATTTCTTATCTGGCCTGATGCCTTCTTCTCTGCGAGCCACTCCTCGATGCCAATCGCCTTGAGCTTCTCCCACTGGGCATAATCGGTCATGTGGTGCATCAGGTAGTAGTCGACATAGTCGGTCCTGAGGCGCTTTAATTCCTCTGCGAAATACTTGTCGAGAGCGGCTCTGTTGTTGATGAGGTACTGCGGGAGCTTGGTCGCGAGATTGATCTTGTCACGTATGCCGTTCTTCTCGATTATGCGGCCGACAAGGTCCTCGTTGCCGGGATAGATATATGCGGTATCGAAATAATTGACGCCGAGCTCTACGGCGCGCATAAATTCCTTATCGGCTTTGTCAAAGTCTAAGGTATTGCCGTTTCTGGTAAATCTCATGCATCCGTATCCTAAGATCGAGATGCCATTTCTCTGTTTCATAGTAACCGTCTCCCTTTTCTTGAATTATATACTTAACACCCGTTCAAGCGTTGTGATATATAAGGCATTTTTGTCTCAGGAACCTTCTAAAAATCTCTTGAATTTTCGAAAAAGATAATTCGGCAAATATAAGGCATTCGAGAAATATTTATTGATAATCGATATATTTTTGTTGCAATTCGCTTTTCGAGGGTGTATCATAGCCATAACCCAAACGGGTTAAAGGAGATAATAGTAATGAGATTTTTGAAGATAACAGCAGCAATCATATTAGGTGCAAGCCTCCTTACAGGGTGCGGCGCTCCTGACAGGGACAAGGGCAAATACAGGCTCCCGGAAAAACCGTTTGAATTCGAGACTTATATGGACGAGGATTTCGGCGAGATGTCTTTCGACCTGTGGGGCAAAACATATACTAATTTCGGATGGACTAATATACCCGTGCCGGACAGCGAGATCGAGGCGTGCATCGGTTATGTGAACCACAACAAGGACATGCGTCTCTATTCGCTCTCAAGCGATCCCAAACACAACTATCTCATGATAGTAAACCTGAACAGCATCAGAGGAGACTGGAGCTTTTACAGGGCGCGTAACACTGTTAATGAGGACATTATGACGCCTGATTTCTTTGAACCCAACGGCTTTGAATGCTGGGGCACATCCGGTGTCCACTATTCGGAGAAGAGAGAACCTGCAAAGATCGCCTTGAAGGTTAAGTGTGACTACATAAAGAGCGTCAACTGCCACGTAACGGTAAACGGTGATACTCAGTTCGTAACTGAAGCTGCACCAAAGAACGGCAAGATGATCAGGAAAAATGATTTTGTCTATATGGAGATCAAACCTGACCAGATCGGCGATGCAAACCCTATTAAACCATTTTCCATGGACGTAACATTCACGGTTGTTGACGGCAGCGGAACAGAGCATAATGTAGAGGGAAGCTACTCCCACGACATGATACTCGGTTCATATCTTTACAACATCGACATAGACTACGACGACGCAAGAGGCTATTACGCCACAAGCTACATTTAACAAAAGGCGGGCAAAGACTATGGACAGAAGCGGAGATATAACATTTACAGTCAGGAAAAAGGAGCTTGAACTAGAGAAGCTCCGGATGCAGATTGCCGATCTCGAGAAGACGATCGCCCGTCCTGCTGATGAGAATATCAGGCACTATACGGCATTCGAATTCTTCAAGGGGTTCCTGATTGCTTCGTTCATAGTCACAGCCGTCCTTGCACTTCCAACAATTTTGTATGTCCAGATCAGCAATTTTCTCTATAAGGCCGGAGAATACGATTATTCGTATCCGGAGCTCAAAGCAATTCTTTTCCTCGCAGGTATCTTCGCGCTGATCCACCTCATCGGAGGATTCGTTGCAAGGAAAAGAAGAGATGCGAATAATGCATCAGCAGATAACGCAATTGAATCCAATCTCAGGCGCAAGGAAGCCCTTAAGAAAGAACTCGAAGACTTAAGAGAACGGTACAGAAATAACCTTGAAGAACTGGAGAGATCAGGTGTCACCGCCCCTACGGCATAGGAGGTCCTTATGTACGATCTGACTAAGGAAAACTGGGTTGATTATAATTACGAAGACTGGCTCATTCATTTCAAGGAAAATGACAAGGCAAGGCTTCAGATAGACTTCTCGGAAGAACCTGTCCTTACCGAAGAGCAGAGAAAACTGATCTTCAAATCGATCAAGGCCTTCCAGATGGGCGAGCACAGCGACGGTGTTTATCTTGCAGAGCTCGCTGAAAAGTTCGGAAAGGAATATAACCAGCCAAACTATGCCGAGACTATGAACCTCTTCATCAAGGAGGAGAACTTCCACTCGGCATATCTTGCGTGGTATCTGAAGCATCACAACGAGCCGAAGGCAAAGAGAAATAAGCTCGACAAGACATTCAGGAACCTCCGTCACGACGGCAAGCTCTTTACCGAGATCGCAGTTCTCGTAACGGCTGAGACCATTGCCCTGTCCTACTATTCAGCGCTTGGAAACGTTGCCGACCAGATCGGTTCGAAGGACCTCCGCGCGATCTGCAACCAGATGCTTCACGACGAGCTTCCGCACATCGTTTTCCAGACCTATACCCTGTCGCATTTCGGCAGCAGGAAATACAGAAAATTCTTCAGACGCTTTGTCATGGAATGCACGACCATTGCAGTCTATCTCATGTACGGAAAACTGCTTAAGGCAGGCGGATATAACTACAGGAAATTCCATGGTGACAACGTTGCTTATCTCAAGCAGTCGTTCAGGATGGTATCGATAATGCGCCAGAGCTTTTAAAGGGTCTTAATAATCCTTTGCGAGATAGACAAAAGTCAGTTCATCATCTATCTTCTGCTCTTTGAAGATCCTGTAACCGAGGGATTCGTAGAGCTTTATATTTTCGACGCTTCTGGTACTCGTAAAAAGCTCATAACGGCACTCGGGATAGAATTTCTCGATCGCTCTTAAAAGCATGCTGCCGTTGCCCTGGCGTCTGTAGTCCGGATGGACCATGAGCTTGCCTATATAAGCTACTCTGCGCTTCTCATAAGCACGCACCGAGCCGATGATCTTATCGCCGTCAGTCATCTTTAATATTATGCCGTTATTGAATTCTGCGGTGAGTTCTTCAAGGGTCTGCTTAAGCGGCGGAATGTCCTTGCTGCCGAATAAAGCAGCCTCGCTCTGGTAAGAGAGATACTGCAGATCCAAGATCTCCTGAAGGTCAGCTGATTCAGCTCTGGTTATATTCATGTCTGTTAAAGGTCTCCGTAACTTAATTCACCGGTCCTGCCGTCCACGTCTTTATAGATGATAACATTTCTTTCCGTATCCATTGACACGAACCAGATATAATCGTGAAAAACCGCAAAGGTAGTGTCATCAGCAGGATATGTGCTCTTGACCTCATCTACAAAAGGCCATACGATATCTGGTCTCGTCTTCTCCTTTTCAAAGCCGTTGTCCAAACGTTCCTTCTCGGTAAGCATAAAATACATCAGGAGCAGATCCGCATCAGGATCCTCTCCGTGGGCACCCCAGGTAGCATCACAATGGTAACCCTTTCCTCCGACGACAACATATGTCCACCCGTGATAACCGGAATCACCGTCTCCTTCAAAAGGAGTTGCATCAACGCCGGCCTGCAAAAGGAGATAAGTGAATGCTCCTGCGAATTCGCAGCAGATGCCGTTCTTCTTTGTAAGGCATGCATAATCACTGAAGTCATCTATTCCCTGACCGTCAAGCGGAGCAAAATCATATTTGAAATACTTGCACATATAAGCGTAGAGACCCATCACCTTTTCAAATTCCGAATAGTCTGTGCGGATTGCTTCATTGAGCATCCTCTCGGTCGCCCACAACCAGTGTGCATGCGGCAGGGAAATAAGCTCCTATGATCACTTCATTCGTGCAGAACTTATAGCAGTCCTCATCAACGCACTCGAAAGTTTCCTTTCCCTCACGCATGGCATCGCACATTTTATAGAAAGAATCCCACCATTCATCCTTGCAGACTTCAGAAATCAGATTCGAATGAACATGCGGATTGAATACGAAAGGTTCAGTTTCCTTCGTGTTCTCGGACGAAGCCGTTGTCGTCTCAGTTGCCGTGCTTTCCGTCGTCACCTCAGGCGCATCCGACGTCTGCGCAGGTGTATCCTTGATGCCCGTACTGCATCCCGAGAGTATAAATGTCAGCGCAAGAACGCCGCTTAATAACTTTGCTTTTTTCATTGTCTTCTCCTTTTATCCCTTTAAGAGAAGTTCAGTTTAACAACCCGAAAAAACAAAACGGCATCAATTGTATTAAATTTGGATAGTTCTTTTGACAGGTCAGTTCTCTTTATTATGCGTGCCGTTGATATAGTGCCTTGCGTACGCCAGCTCGTAATCGCCGCCGAGAGTGTAGATGCAGTAAACAGCATTGTCATCCATGGGTATCTTCACATCAAGTTTTAAGACAGATTTT
>CACZML010000094.1 GCA_902782235.1 Oscillospiraceae bacterium | reverse complement strand
GATCCGGATCCGATCAAGATCGCGAGATTCTCTAATATCGCAAGGTATTTCGGCGCTTCGGGAAGGCTCTTTGGAAGGATCAAGCCGCTCGATGTCCAGCGATTTATGGATACGATTGGTGATAAGACCGCGCTCCCGGCATTAAATGAGCTCCTGTTAAGGTCGATGGCTAAGGCCAGATACTGCTCAGACAACTTGGGCCACTTTGGTCTGGCTTCAAAATACTACTGCCACTTCACGTCTCCTATCAGACGTTATCCTGACCTTTATATTCACAGGATAATCAAGAGCTATCTGCACGGCGAGAACTCCAGAAGCCATTTTGCAGGACTCGTTGATAACGCTGCAGAGCACTCTTCCGACATGGAGAGGAATGCGGTGGTGGACGCTGAGCGCGCATCTGACGATATCAAGATCTGCGAATACATGGCTAATAAGATCGGCGAGCATTACGACGGCGTCATCTCATCCATCATCGATGCAGGCGTATTTGTAAGGCTCGAAAATACCGTCGAAGGATTCGTTCCTTTCAGATCTTTAAGAGACCACTACTTCTTCGATGACAGGTCCTACAGGGCGATCGGCGCTCACGGAGGCAAGATCTTATCGATCGGAATGCCTGTTACGATCGTGGTCGAGAAGGTCGACACCGAAGAGAACAAGATAGACTTCTCTTTCGAGTACGGATTCGAGGAAGAACGCAATGAAAGAGGCGGCGGAAGACCTCCTGTCAAGAAGGGCAGAAAGGGTAAGCCAAGCGCTTCAAAGGTAAGAAAAGGCGCGGCGAAGAGCCGCGCGCAGGCACCTGTAAGAAAGCCCTCAGGCACCGGAGGATTTGCCGGCAAACCCAGAAAGGGAAGAACAGGCAGAGGACCTGCCAGAGGAAGACGCTGATTTTCGGCATTTTACCTATAGAACAAAGTTGACAATGGACGAGGCAATGATGTACTATTGCCTCGTTAATTGCGATGACGGAGACCCTAGTAGTCGTGGTAAGTCGCCTTCAGAGAGCTTTGTCCCCGGGCTGAAAGACAAGCGGAAAGAGGCCATTGACGAATAACAACTCCAGCAGCATACCGGTATAAAGAGATTTCGCGTTTTGCGAAGTAAATCAGGTGGCACCGCGGACATGTATTGTTCGTCCTGAACTTAAAGGAGATTTAAGTTCGGGGCGTTTTTTGTTTCCCCGAAGAAAGGATTGGAATATGGCAAACCAGTACAGAGACAGGATCATCAGCTCACTGTCCGAGAAGGACGTAGGTCAGGAACTCCGCGTATGCGGCTGGATCGAGAACATCAGAGACCACGGCGGCGTATCTTTCATCGACTTGAGAGACATGTACGGCACACTGCAGGTCGTTATGCGTGACACATCTCTTCTCGACGGACTCGTAAAAGAAGAGTGCATCTCCATTCAGGGTAAGATCGAGCACAGAGACGAAGAGACATATAACCCCAAGATCGCTACAGGTACTATCGAGCTTGAGGCTCATTCCGTTGACGTTCTTGGTAAGGTTTACACCCAGCTTCCTTTCGAGATCATGACATCAAAGGAGATCAGAGAGGACGTAAGACTTAAGTACCGTTATCTCGACCTCAGAAACCAGAAGGTTAAGGACAACATCATCTTCAGATCCAACGTAATCGCTTTCTTGAGACAGAAGATGACAGAGATGGGATTTTTGGAGATCCAGACTCCTATCCTTACTTCCTCTTCACCTGAGGGTGCAAGAGACTACATCGTTCCTTCCAGAAAGTGGAAGGGCAAGTTCTATGCGCTTCCGCAGGCACCTCAGCAGTTTAAGCAGCTCCTGATGGTTTCAGGATTTGATAAGTATTTCCAGATCGCTCCCTGCTTCAGAGATGAGGACGCAAGAGCAGACAGATCACCGGGAGAGTTCTATCAGTTAGACTTCGAGATGTCTTTTGCTACACAGGAAGACGTTTTCAGAGCAGGTGAGGAAGTCCTCACAGCAGCTTTCGAGAAGTTCGCACCCGCCGGTGCTCAGGTAACAGCTGCACCTTATCCGGTCATTTCCTACAAGCAGGCTATGCTCGAATTCGGTTCAGACAAGCCTGATCTCAGAAACCCGTTAAGAATCATCGACGTTTCAGAATTTTTCGAGAGATGCACATTCAAGGCATTCCATGGCAAGACTGTACGAGCTATCAACGTTCACGCAAAGCTCTCCAAGGGCCAGCACGAGAAGATGCTCAAGTTCGCTCAGGACGAGCTCGGAATGGGCGGCTTAGGCTACCTCGAAGTCCTCGAAGACATGAGCTACAAGGGACCTATCGATAAGTTCATCCCTGATGACATGAAGACAGAACTCAAGGATATGGCTGGCCTTCAGGCAGGCGATACCATCTTCTTCATTGCTGACAACGAGGCACGTGCAAACGAGTGCGCAGGCAAGATCAGAAACGAGCTTGGCGCAAGACTCGACCTCATCGAGAAGAATGCTTTCAGATTCTGCTTCGTCAACGACTTCCCTATGTATGAATGGGACAATGAGACAAAGAAGTACATCTTCACTCACAATCCTTTCTCCATGCCTCAGGGCGGCCTTGAAGCGCTCAATACAAAGAAGCCTGACGAGATCCTTGCTTACCAGTACGACATCGTATGCAACGGAATAGAGCTCTCATCCGGCGCTGTAAGAAACCACGATCTGGACATCATGAAGAAGGCCTTTGAGATCGCAGGATACTCCGAAGAAGAGCTCAAGACCAAGTTTGGCGCCCTCTACAGCGCATTCCAGTTCGGCGCTCCGCCGCATGCAGGAATGGCTCCGGGTGTTGACCGTATGATCATGATCCTCCGTGGCGAAGAGAACATCAGAGAAGTCATCGCATTCCCTATGAACGGTAATGCACAGGACCTCCTCTGCGGCGCTCCCGGCGAAGTAACAGAGCAGCAGCTCCGTGAGACACACATTAAGATCAGACAGTAATGAAAGTTTATTTCCTTACATTAGGATGCAGAGTCAATCAATATGAGACAGATGCCGCAAGGCGTCTGTTTCTTGATAATGGGTACGAAAATGTCGACTCGCCCGAGGAGGCTGACGTCTGTATCGTCAACACCTGTTCTGTAACCGGTGAAGCCGACAGAAAGTCATCCCAGATGTTAAGGAGAATGGCCAAGAATAACCCTAAAGCAGTAATTGTTGCGATGGGGTGCGCTTCAGAGCTTAAGAACGGTGAAGTGCCTGCTGATATCGTAATCGGTACCAGAGACAAGAACACTGTGGTTACCAAGGTGGAGGAGTTTTTCGCGCACCGCGGAAAGGAACTTACCCACAGCGCGTCCCACGTAAGACCTGAAGTCAGCAAATCAGACGAGTACCACGACTTCGGCACAGTCTTATCGCCTGAAGGCACAAGAGCCTTTATCAAAGTCGAGGACGGCTGCAACAATTTCTGCACATTCTGCGTTATCCCTTACGCCAGAGGAAGAGTCGTAAGCAGGAGCGAAGAGTCATGCCTGAAAGAAGCCGAATTCCTTGTATCAAGCGGTTTTAAGGAGATCATCGTATCAGGCATCCACCTCTGTTCTTACGGAAAGGACCAGGGCAAAGACATCCTGTCACTCTTAGAGCTCCTTAAGAAGATCGATTCTATAGAAGGGCTTGAGAGATTAAGGCTCGGCTCACTTGAGCCCAAGTCCATGACTCCGGAATTTATCAGCGGTCTTAAGGAACTTAAGCATTTATGCCCTCATTTCCATCTCTCGCTCCAGTCAGGATCGGATACGGTCTTAAAGCGCATGAACAGGAAATACACCACGGCTGAATATGAGGACAGGGTAAAGGCATTAAGAGCCGAATTCCCTGACATGTCTCTTACGACAGACATTATTACGGGTTTTCCAGAAGAGACCGAAGCAGAGTTCAATGAGACCATTGAATACGCTAGAAAGCTTAAATTTGCGAAGATTCACGTTTTCCCGTACTCGGAAAGAGAAGGCACGAAGGCAGCTGATATGCCCCAGATGGACATGAGTATCCGTAAGGCCCGCGCAAAGAGGCTTATCGAAGTCTCTGATGAGCTCGCTTCAGAGTTTGCTTCTTCCATGACCGGCAAAGAAATTGAGATCCTGATAGAGAAGATCGAAGAGAAGGACGGCAAGACCATAGCTGAAGGCTATACCGGGAACTATGTCAGAGCTTTTGCTGAAGTCGAAAAGGATAAGTTCTCGCGGGGCGATATCGTCAAAGGAACTGCTCTAAGGGCAGAAAACGAAAATATTTTTGTCATCTTTGGGTGATTCTTTGTTTTAATCGAGCAATTTTTTGCCGATTTGTTAAGAATTGTGTTTCAAATGTGAACTCTAAACAATATTTGATGTATAATTATATGGTTAGAGATGTGTAATTTTAACCAAAAGTGAAATTCTTTTTATGGAGGGCACTAGAGTGAAGGGATTTACAAAAACAATTGCAGCATTCTGTGCAATGGCTATGATCTTCGGCATGTTCTCTGCTAATGTATTTGCGGATGAAACAGATATTCCACAAGTTGCTGCTGAAGAAGCTGCCGGGGATGAACCTCAAGCGGCTGGCAGTTTACCTCAATCACAGAATCAGTACACCGTTCCTGTCTCAGGAAATGCATCTGATGAGGCTGGAGCATCTGCGGATACAGGTTCAGTTGCAGGTTCAGTTCCGGGAAATGATGGAGATGATAATCTGGCAGCAGATGCTCAACCGGAAGATGTCCCAGCTGTAAATGATCAACCAGTAAATGATCAACCAGTAAATGATCAACCAGATGTTGTCCAGCAGGAAGATGGTCAGGAGAACGATGTCAATGATGCTGACAAAAAGTCTAATGACAAGGATTCCGTTGACAAAGGTTCTGCTGAAAAAGAGCCTGCTGACAAAGTTTCTCTGAAAAATGAAGTCGATAAGGAAGACGACAAAAATGTCAAGCCTTCTAAAGGCCTCACGAGGTCTGGCATCGTTGAGATCGATCAGGATTACATTGATAATAATGTTGGCAAGCTGCCTGTAGAATCCGGTACATATAAGCTTGTTGAACCTATCTCTGTTTCTGAAACAACTATCTTTAATGTAGATGGTGCTGTAATCACTCTCGATCTTAATGGTTATAACCTTACATATACCGGTACAACAGGTTTGTTTATTGTAGGAGCGACCAGCGGTACCTCTGTTACAGCAGCTGTAAAGCTGACTATTACGGATTCTTCCAGCACACCCGGTATGATTACGGCAACTAATACAACTACGGGTAATACCGACGTTTGGATCAGCTGTAATAATAACGCAACAGGTCTTACGACCGGAACAAACGCTAACAGAGGCGGTTGTATCCTGATTAGGAACAGTAGTGAAGTTATTCTTGAAAAGGTTACGATCAGCAACTTCCATGCCGAAGATGAAGGTGGCGCAATTCAAGCATCTAATGGTTCCTTCTTCACAATGAAGAGCGGAAAGATCACTAATTGTTCAGCAAAAGTAGCCGGTGGTGCTATTGCAGGCCATGCTGCTTCTAACGGTACTAAAGTAAATGGAATGAACCTTGTCTCGACCGTAAGGATCGAAGGCGGAGAGCTTTCCGGAAACAGCGCGAGAGCCGGCAGTGCTGTCAGAATCTTAAGATGCAATTTCTATATGACCGGTGGTGTCATCACGAATAATACAGCTACAGGTGGCTCTGGTGAGGCCGGTGGTGCAATCTTTATTTCTAAGATCAAGAGAAACCCTTATATTGAGATGAGCGGCAATCCTCAGATTTATGGCAATAACTGTTCTGAGGATTCCAAGAAAGCAGACCTTTTCTTCTATGATAAAGCTACTATCCATGTTGTCGGCAACCTTGATGCTTCAGCAAAGTTAGTTTTTGCCGGTGCTGAAATTAATAACAACTTCTTTGATATCAGCAATGCTACTTATTCCATGAGCAGTTTTGTCAGCAATCACGAAGGCTACATTGCTTATGTATCAGGCGACTATATTAAACTTAAGCAGGGAGTATTGCCTAAGATCGAAGGTTACAGCCTTGTTATCGGCGGCGAGATCAAGCTCAGAGCATTTATGAGCCTCGCAGACTACGCTGACAGCAATACAACAGTAAATTATGCTTATTCTTATACAAAGGGTTCAAATACTGTAAATGTAGCGAAAACGGTTAATTTCAGTGATCTGGGAACCAGCGGAAGTTACTATACAGTTGATATGCCTGTTGAGTCAGCATGCATAACTTCACCTATCACCGTAACTATCAATTACGGTTCGAGCGAACAGGCATCTGATGATCCTGTAACGATCGAGAAATATGTTAAGGTAATCGTTCACGGGGATTATGCGCAGAAGGTTAAGGATGTAGCGTGGGCACTCCTTTACTTTGGATCGTTTGCAATGATGCAGTTCAATATTAATATGAATGATCCTGCATTACGTCCTGACCTTGAGGAAACAGATGCGAACATCAACGATCCTCAGCCTACTGTATACCAGATCGGAGAAGGCGCAGCTTACACACCTGCAAATGATCTTGAAGGTGCTTTCTATGGAGCAAGTGTTAACTTCCTTTCCAAGACAGAAGTCAACCTGTACTTCAAGAAGTCGGTTTTAGGAGATACAGCTCCTTCAATGACTGTAACTTATGCAGGAAATGAGACTGAGACGGTCAGTGCTACTGTAAACGGCAGTTATTATGTCTATACAGTCAAGGGACCTACCGGTGACGGATTTGCGGCATCATTGTTCGATGTACCGTTCAGCTTCTCAGTCGGAAATGTATCGGGAGAGTATTCAGTTGATACATATCTGCAAGTTATTGAATACAAGTACCACGGACAGAGCAATAACGTTCTGTTGAAACTTGTTGAAGCATACTATGATTTCGCACGTAAGTGCCAGCAGTTATAATTGGGGGGTATCTATGGAAAGAAAGGACTTTGAGACACCTGTTAACTGATAATCAGATTGCTTAAGGCAGAATAATAAAGATCTTAAGGCCTCCCCGGATACTTTCCGGGGAGGTTTCTTTATTGAAATATGATTTTTTCCGCAACTTTTCGTTTGTTTGCAAAAGAACTCAATCGGGAATTATTTTCTAAAAAAATATTGTTGTATAATTAAATTGTAATATTTTGCCCATAAATATTTAGTGAAACTCGGAAAGGGAGGACACTAGAGTGAAGAAATATACAAAAGTTCTTGCATCGTTCTGTGCAATGGCTATGATCTTCAGCGCTTTCTCTGCTTCTGTTTTTGCTGAGGAGATTGAACCTCAGACAGAACCTACTGTTGAAGCCGCAGAAGAGAACGGCAGTGAGAAACAGGATGATGATCAGGAGAAGGACCAGAATCTGAACGAGAATCAGGATGATGATCAGGATAAGGATCAGAATCTGAATGATAATCAGAATGAGGATCAGGGATCCAATACTGATGGCAGTGTTTCTGATGATGCAAATAAAGATGCTGATGGTGAGACTGATGCAGACACCACATCAGAAGATGGCCAGGGAGATCCGGCTGATGTAAACGGTACAGATGATACCGCTGCAACGGAACCGGAAGATCCCGCTGTAGGTGGTTCTGAAGTGCCGGCTAATGCTGAATCGACAAAAAAACTGCTTTCAGGAACTAGATCCGGAGGCGTTGTTGAAGTTGATCAGACCTGGATCGACGGTAACGATGGTTTTTTGCCTTATTCAACTGGCAGCTATAAGTTGGTCAGCGACATTTCAGTTGCTAAATCCACAAAGGTCGAAACCAGCGATCAGAACATTACGATCGATCTTAATGGACATACGATCACTTATACAGGAACTGAGAGTATGTATGTATTAGGAAGGATCAGAGGAACATCCGGCGATAATCAGAGTACATCATCTCAGTCTCCAATTAACTGGGCTGATTGCGCCACAGGTATTGTTTTGACAATTAACGGTACAGGTACTATTACAGGTGAGGGAACTACAGGAAAAGGTTCCAAGGATTACTGGGTCAATGGAACCGGTGTAGGTGTGGATTCAACTACCGGCAGAGGCGGTTGTGTCCTTATTGAACTCGGAAGCAAGATGATCCTCAATGGTGGTACTATTACTGGTTTTGAAGCAAATGATGAAGGCGGTGCTATATGTGCATCAAATGGTTCTGAGTTCATAATGAACGGTGGTACCATCACCAATTGCAAAGCAAATAAAGGTGGCGGTGCTATATCAGGACAATGTTCAAGCAAGCGGCAAGGTCCGCAAGGCGAGGATATATGCGCAGACATTACTATTTCCGGCGGTACTATCAGCAATAACTATGCCGGACAGCTCGGTGGCGGCGTCAGGATCAACAGATGTAATTTATACCTTTCAGGCGGAACTATCACGAATAACAATGTTGGCAGAGATGATGGCGCAAATGGCGGCGGCGGTATCGAAATCTATAAGTGGGATTATGATAATGTTGTAGAAATAAGCGGTTCGCCTAAGGTATTTGGAAATAAGTGCAAAGGAAATGAGGATGTCAACAAGGCTAATTTCTATCTCAATTCAGGTATCGTAATCAATCTGGCTGGCGATTTAGGTTCTGCAGCTGATATTCATATTGGTGTTCAGAGTACAAATGAGATAGTAACGGTTGTTAATACGAATGGTAAATCCTTTGATATTGACAGCTTCAAGAGTGATATCAGTTCTAAAAAAGTTCATTATGACGGAAGCTCAACGATCGTTTTGAAGCCTGATAATGATCCCAAGATCGAAGGCTATCAGCTGCTTATCAGCGGCGAGATCAAGCTCAGAGCTTTTATGAGCCTCGCAGACTATGCCGACAGCAATACAACCGTAAATTATGCTTATTCTTATACAAAGGGCTCAAATACTGTAAATGTAGCGAAAACAGTTAATTTCAGTGATCTGGGAACCAGCGGAAGCTACTATACAGTCGATATGCCTGTTGAGTCAGCATGCATAACATCACCTATCACTGTAACTATCAATTACGGTTCGGGTGAACAGGCTTCTGATGATCCTGTAACGATCGAGAAGTATATTAAAGCCGTTCTTGATGGTGACTATCCGACGAAAGCTAAGTATGTAGCAGATGCTCTTCATACCTTTGGAGCAGTGGCTATGTTGCAGTTTAACATCAACACAAACGATCCTGCTCTGAAGCCTGCAAGTTGGGAGATTGATGGAAATCTTTATAATCCCGCGCAGGCACCCAAATACGAGATCGGAGAAGGCGCAGCTTACACACCTGCAAATGATCCTGACGGTGCTTTCTATGGAGCAAGTGTTAACTTCCTTTCCAAGACAGAAGTTAACCTGTACTTCAAGAAGTCGGTTTTAGGAGATACAGCTCCTTCTATGACTGTAACTTATGCAGGAAATGAGACTGAGACGGTCAGTGCTACTGTAAACGGCAGTTATTATGTCTATACAGTCAAGGGTCCTACCGGTGACGGATTTGCGGCTACATTGTTCGATGTACCGTTCAGCTTCTCAGTCGGAAATGTATCGGGAGAGTATTCAGTTGATACATATCTGCAAGTTGTTGAATACAAGTACCATGGCCAGAGCGATAATGTATTGTTAATACTTGTTGAAAAGTACTATGACTTTGCTAAGAAGTGCCAGCTGCTGTAATTCGGGGGAGGATTTATGGAAAGAAAGAACTACGAAGACTGCGAGATTGAAGTAATCTTATTTGATGCT
>CACZML010000093.1 GCA_902782235.1 Oscillospiraceae bacterium | reverse complement strand
TACCATGTCGTATGTGATGAGGTCGCCCTTCTTGCAGTCAACCTTCATAACAGCGTTCTTGTTGATCAGACCGAATGGTACATAACCCTTCTCTGTTGCCTCTGCCTCTGTGCAGATCGATCCGAGTGTTGTGTATCCGCCGATTCCGTCGAGGTTCTGACCAGCCTTGAGGTCGATCTTAGCTCTTGTGATGCACTCAGCAACGAGTCCGTCCTTAGCTACGCATGTCTTCTCTCCGACTGTGAGCGGTGTCTCGAGGTTGCAGAGGTGATATGGTCTGTAGAGTGTCCAGAGTGGTCCAGGACCCATGCTGTGGTACTGCAGCTGATAAGCGATCTCAGCGTTGTCTGTCGAAACTGTTACGAATACGCCAGGAGCGATTCCGTTTACATACTCAACTACGCCGTGCTTGTCGAGGATTCCGCCGTCTTTCTTCAGCTTGAAGATCTCGTTGAGCTGCTTAACGCCCTCTGTTCCAGGAGCTGTTGCAGGGCCGTGTCCGCCGATTACGTCAGGAATAAGTCCTGTGTAGTTGCACATAGCAGTCATCTCTACCATTGTCTTTGTGCCGTCCTTGAAAGCGCAGAGCATTCTTGGGCTCATCTTGCGGCGTGTTGCCTCTTCGAGTACTGTATCAGGGTTGCACTCATAGTCGAGCTTGTTGTTCTTGCCTTTGCCCATTACTTCTACGTTGAGGCCCATAGCCTTTGCGAAGCAGTAGAGCTCCATTACAGCGCCCGGCTCGTCACCAGCGGAACCTGTGTAGATTACACCGTGATCCTTAGCAAACTTGTCGAGGTAAGGTCCGATAACAACGTCTGTCTCAACGTTGAGCATTACTACATGCTTACCATTTGTCATAGCGTCTGTAGCAACCTTTGCGCCTACATCAGGAACTCCTGTGCAGTCGATAACGGCGTCGACGCCATCTGCTGCGGAAACGAATGCTGCATCGCCGCAAGCTACGTACTTGCCGGCTGCGATTCCTGCGTTTGCTTCTTCGAGAGACTTTGCAACAACGATCTCATCGTCAGTAACCTCTGCATATTTGAAAGCCTGTACTGCGAGAGAGACGTTGATATCGGATACGATCGCAGGTGTCATTCCCTTCATGAGAACCATCTGTGTAACCATTCCGCGGCCCATCTGTCCGGCTCCCACGATACCGACCTTGATGATCTTTCCTTCTTTTTCCCTCTGTTCCAGTTTCCAGTTCATGTTAAGCATAATAGGTTATTCCTCCTTGGTGGTCATATGCTTTTATTTATAATGTTTTCAGCAGATAATCAGAAGATCTGAATGACAGTTCCCTCAGCAACATCTGCCTCGGTGATAACCTCGCCGTCCAGATTGATGCAGCCCGGACGATAAGGTTCTGTATCTGCAGTAAACGCAAGAGTGCAGTGTCCCAGTGTTGCGAGAGTGTGAATTGCCTCGTCGCCTACAG
This sequence comes from Oscillospiraceae bacterium, assembly GCA_902782235.1. GTDB lineage: Bacteria > Bacillota > Clostridia > Saccharofermentanales > Saccharofermentanaceae > Saccharofermentans. Next base: position 5,513 of record CACZML010000093.1, on the reverse strand, counting down.
CTGTGACCTTGTAAGTCTTCTCACCGATCTTCATGGTATCGCCAGGGGCAGGTGCCTCTGTCAGATCTCCCTTTGTATGCAGGAGAGCAAGCTCCGCCAGTTCTGCCGGTGCATTGTCGTCAAACAGAACGACGAATCTCATCTCCATCTCCGGATCGAGGAATGCAAATGCCATATCTCCGATTCCCGTAACGGTAACATCATATTTCATGTGAGACCTCCTTTTAACCATTTGCGTATAAACATCTCTTGACACTGAGTATTATATGTCCTGAATTACCCGACTTCAAGCTTATTGTTCAGAACATTTGAGTGAAACATGATTCTTGTTTGCAGTTAACTGGAAATCGTTGCATTTGATAAAGGGCTTCTGTATAATGAGCATGCAATTAAAACAATTGCGTGTATATATTTGTAACAATTATGCAACATGCTTGAAAATGGTGTCTTAAGATGAAAAAAATCGTAGATGATGAGCGGCTGATCTACAAGGTCTGCAGCCTGTACTATCAGGATAATATGAACCAGCAGGAGGTAGGAGATTATCTGGGTGTGTCCAGATCCTCCGTACTGCGCATGCTTCAGAAAGGCCGTGAGCTGGGCATCGTTACAATTGAACTGCACAACCCGCGCTTTTATGACTATGGCGAAATGGAAAAAACTCTTGAAAGGGCATATGGGCTCAAGGATGTCCTGATAGTCGAAAACAGCGTGCTTGACTCCAGAACAGAAGCCGCATCATATATGTTCGGAACGGCATCAGACTACCTGCAAAGCTTTTTTAAAGAGGGTGACAGGATAGGTGTTGCGATGGGCAACACGCTGAACAACGTAGTCAGCACCAACAAAACCTATGAAAAGCACAAAGATCTCCGTTTTGTAGCTCTGGAGGGAAGTATCAGCCGCAACACCAAAGGCGGCACGGACGTGCAGGGAAATGAACTTGCAAGAAAATTTGCAGAAAAGTTCGGCGGAACCTACACCCAGTTCCTTTCACCGGCAGTGTTCTCCGAAAGCAGCGTCCTGGATTTTTTCATGAAGGAAAAGGCAGTTAATTATATCCTTGACGAATTCAGGCATCTCAATGTGGTCCTCGTAGGAATAGGCGTACCGGACGGAAATGAGCATACTCTGGCTAAAGCCGGATATATGACATCTGATGAGCGCGAAATGCTGGTAGATCGCGGAGCTGTAGGAGATATGTGCCTGCAGTTCTACGACCGTGACGGCAATACGGATCAATTCAGTTTCTATAATGACCGCGTGGCTGCAATGCGCCTTAAGGACATACGCAGGATACCAAGCAAGATCGGCATAGCCGGCAGCGCGAGAAAAGCGGAAGCTGTGATCGGTGCGATACGCGGCGGTTATCTGAATATCCTTATTACAGATACGGAATGCGCCAGAAAGCTCATCGAACTGGCAAAGCTGCAGTAGCCTGTACAGGCAGAAATCATAAAATACAAAAAGTAACTAAAATCGGCGGAATGTCCATACCGGACTTCCGCCGTTTTGTATTTCTGCTATGATTCTGCAGACTTATGCCCGTGTACCGAACACCCTGTAGTAATGTCCGAGGCAGTCGTTCATTCCCTTCTGAAGGGCAGCTCTGACCTTGAAGTAGTCTGAAGCATCCGCTTCTTCAAGAGACTTCATTGCTGCGAGGTAGATATCTGTGTAGATGTTGATCTTGCAGATGCCTTCCTTTGCGCAGCGGCTGAGGTTGTCGTCCCCGGAACCGGATCCGCCGTGAAGTACGAGAGGCACGCTGGTTGCCTGACGGATCTCAGCAAGTGAATCAAAGCTTATCTCAGGAATCGCCTTAGCCTTATAAACACCGTGAGCGGTACCGATCGAGATAGCAAGTGAGTCGCATCCGGACTGTTCAGCAAATGCAGAAGCTTCCTCTGCAGTCGTATAGAGAGCCTCCTGATCGTTTTCATCGAAGTTGCTGGCAACATGGCCGATCTCAGCCTCAACCGTGACTCCGCGGGCGTGTGCGTACTCAACTACCTTGCGCGTAGTTTCAACGTTCTCTTCAAAGCTCTTCATGGAAGCATCTATCATGACGGAAGTGAATCCGAGGTCGATGGCTCTTTTGCATGTCTCAAAGCTCTGACCGTGGTCGAGATGCAGAACTACAGGGACACTTGCTTCAGCAGCATACTTTCTGCCTACCAGTGCAGCGTCCTCAAGGCTGATGCTGCTGCCAAGATGGCTCTCAGCGACGGCTGCGATCAGAGGGAGTCCGAGCTTCTCTGCCAGCTGTATCTGATTCTTTATGCTCTCCATGTCAATAACATTTGCAGACGGGATCGCGTAATGGCCTTCCTGTGCCTTCTTCAGCAAAATTTTCGAATTAACAAGCATTTCTATATCCTCCCTGTAATTTGTTTATTCACCCATTACGATGACTCTGCATCTTCTGCTGCGTTCTCTTGTTCTGTCAAAGTCTATGAAGTAAACGTAACCGGTTGTACCGACTGCGAGTTTTCCGCCTTCGACTTCCAGTGTAGCACTGTTGCCGAGAAGAGTAGCCTTTATGTGTGCATCGCAGTTGAGAAGGGCTGTCTTATCGCCGCCTGGCAGGTAAACCTCAGCATCAGGCCATGAAGCTACGTCGGCATAATGCTCAGGACCCGGGTACATGTAAGGCCCGGCGGGTGGGATCTCAGTCTGATCCGGAATGATTTTGCAGAGTGCATCGTTCAGATCCATCTGCAGAAATTCTGTTCCGTCTTCAGTAAGGTCGTGAACGAATTCTTCAAAGAATACCGAACATGTTGTATGAGGGGAAATGATAGTTACGATTCCGCTCCGGATACCGCTGTTTGCGATGGCCTGCTTTACTTCCGGTGTTATATTTATAAAAGTAGGAGTTCCTCCGTGAGATCTCAGGTCGATCTGTTCTTTGTAAACCTTCATTATCTTCCTTCTCTTTCCTTATATGCTTTTACAATAGCCTCTGCCATTTCCTGTACGCGTACAGCCGGTGATGGAGCGTTAAGGATACCGGAGGTCGCACCGGTTCCGTCAGCGCCGAGTCTTACTACATTATAGCAATCATCAGCTGTAACAACGCCGGATGCGATCATGACCAGCACGTCCGGGTTTACCTTGTGGAGTGCAGCTACCGTTTCTGTTACGTATGAATCGTCGGCAGTCTTTCCTGTTCCGATCAGATCTGTAGGTTCAGCAAGCACGATGTCTGCATCGAGGCAGGCAGCAGCGGCAGCTTCCTTTGTGCTGTCAGCGCATACTATAGTGATCATCTCAAGCTCTTTTGCGCGCTCAATACAGGCACTCAGCTCTGCAACAGTCTTAGGGTTCTCAGCGTGATTGAGGAAAACCGCGTCTGCTCCGGCTTCCTTAAGTGATTCGGGAAGAACGTGTCCCATTCCGCGGCCGGGTGTAAGCGGATCGAGAGACTGCGCGCAGACGATAATGTGGCTGGTGTTCTGTCGGATCAGCCTGATGTCAGCATAAGGACATGTGAAATAAATCTGAAGGCCTGTCTCAGCAGCAGTCCTGTCAGCAGCCATGGCGAGTTCCAGACTCTTCTGCCCATAGAGATAGGATTTTGGATTAACGATCAGGAATGGACGTTCAGCTTTTACCATGGAGCGGTTCCTCTCTTTTTTTATATTTTCAAAATATATAGTAAGCTCATTTTACGAACTCATCTTAGTTAATATTTCAACATATATCAAGAACAATTGCGTAAAATTTTCTTACGTTGAAATTCTCATAAGGAATGCGACAACAGCGAATTTGCTTTGAAATGTGCAATTGATCCTGCGGAACTATTATGGGATGAGATTGTTTTATGCAAACGTATAGATGATTTGCGTTAATATTAATATTAGAACAAAATGCGCTGACAATTATAAAAATGTATTAAATCAGGCATTTGGTCAGAACATAGTCCTTGATAATAATAGTAATTGAAGATACAATGCTAACATTAGGAAAATAGGACTTAGCGGGAGAATTGATCAATGAAGCTTAGCGGGATATCCGTTCTGATTCTAATAATATTCGGTTTGCTTGTTTTGCAGTCGATTGGCGGAGTCCTGCAGATCCAGAACTATCGAAAAGCAGTGCGCAGGGTGCACCAGCTGGGGAACGTCGGCATGGGGCAGAGGCGCGGTAAGTTTTTTGATGGTCATGTTGCCATTATTGCCTGTGACAGCGATGGGATCATCACCGGCGCTGAGGTGCTCGATGGATCCGGTGTGTGGTCACGTTTTCATCCTGTAAGCTCATTTCTGGGGCGGCCTTTGGTAGGCAGCAGCATTTTCGAGCTGCTCAAACTGACGGAAGATCTGGATAAAAAAGAGTGGAAGCGCTGGCAGGGATACATCCGTGCGCTGGAAGCTCTGGAGGTAAGGCTTACTGACAGAGAGCTGACAAGAGAGCAGGAAGCTTTCATGGAAACAAAAAGAGGCAAAAAGGGAAAGAAACTCAGGTAAATACAGATATGAACCACCGGGATGGCAGCTGTGGCAGAATTGCGGGAACCGGTGTTACATATATAAAAAAGCTGGATCCATGCTAAATGGAGACAAAATAATTCGAATGGAGGAACTATATGGAACTTATAACCAAACTGGCAGAGGGCTTTATGTCACTGTTCACTGCCGGCGGCGAGACCTTCATGGGTTGGGTGTCAGGAATCATCCCTATGGTTGTATGCCTGATGACATTTGTCAACTCTATCATCAAGCTGATCGGTACTGAAAAGGTAGAAAACTTTGCCAAAAAGATTACCAGGTTTGCTGTCCTCAGATATACACTGCTCCCTCTCATGGCAGTTTTCTTCCTCGGAAATCCGATGTGCTACACATTCGGACGGTTCCTGGAAGAAAAGTATAAACCTGCTTACTATGATGCAGCAGTAAGCTTTGTACATCCGGTTACAGGGCTCTTCCCACATGCAAACGCCGGTGAGCTGTTCGTATACCTCGGTATCGCTACAGGTCTGCAGGAAGCAGGCCTCAGCACAGGAGGCCTTGCAGTCCGTTATTTCATTGTCGGACTCATAGTCATTCTTATCAGAGGGCTGCTTACAGAGAGAATCTATGCATTTATGACAAGAAATAAATAGTGAGAGGAGAAAAATCATGTATAAGACAATTAAAATCAGTGCTGGAGAAGGCGGCTGGGGCGGCCCTCTTACAATTACACCAACCGAAAAGTGCCATACAGTTCTTAGCGTAACCGGCGGAGGGATCCACCCTGTAGCAGCAAAGATCGCTGAGCTCACAGGCGGTGAAGCGGTAGACGGCTGGAGGACAACCCTTCCTGATGACGAGATCATGGTTGCAGTAGTAGACTGCGGCGGAACAGTAAGATGCGGCGTTTATCCTAAGAAGGGAATCAATACAGTAAACCTTATGCCGGTAGGAAAGGCTGGCCCTCTGGCAAATTTCATCACAGAAGATAACTATGTCTCCGCTGTACGCGAAAAGAACATCGAGGCAATAGACGATGATCTTCTCACTGAGAATATC
>CACZML010000092.1 GCA_902782235.1 Oscillospiraceae bacterium | reverse complement strand
GCCCATGCCATAGACCGCAGCGGTGTCCCATTTTGTGAAACCCAGCTTTACCGCCTCTTCAAAGGACTGCTTTAAGACTTCCGGATCCTGCTTGTTTCCAAAGACCATCGAAGAACCATTTGAACCTGTGCCCCACGCCCATGTGCCGATAAGGATGTCATTCATAGTTTCTACCACCTTTTAAACTTCGTAATCAAAGCTGCTTCTGACCTTAACGAACGGTCTGACCTTAGTATTAGCGACCTCAACGTGCAGGGGATTGGATGAATAATTCTTCAATGCCTCCTCGCTCTCGAAAAGCGAATCGAGCATTGCATCACCCGAGGAGCTTGCAAGCTTATCAGTGTTTACCTTTATCTCAATAAGGCCGGGGATCTTGCCTGTAAGGCCTTCAAGTCCTGCCTTGATGCCGGCCTTGATCTCAGCCTTCTCGCTATCTGAATATTCGTCCTTAAGAGTCCAAACGATTACGTGTCTTACCATGTTAATTCCTCCATCTGAGAAGCTACCGCAATTATAACATTGAGGGCTCTCCGTTAAGCTGAAGAATAACGCAAAAGAAATAGGGTATCCGTCAGGACACCCTATAAGATCTGAAATAACTATTTGGCTGTAAAATTACATCTCTTCTTTTGAAGTCTTCTTTTTCGCTGTGCTGAAGAAGAATACCGCGCCGGCGGCGAGTGCTGCTGCAGAAACAATGTAGACCACTCCGTCATAACCGGTTTGTGCAGAAGTCTTGTTTTTATTGTCATTTGTGTTCGTAGCAGCCTTTTTTACTAAGAATGCTACAAAGCATAGGTGAGAAAACGTAACTACATTACCGGAGAAAGCTGCATCATCCCAGCCGGCTCCGTTCCAGACCAATACTCTCTCGATCTTATCAGATCCATTGAATGTAAATGAAACCTTAAGTCCGTCAGGGAACTGGGTAACTTCATCGCCAGTTGACTTTAAGTAAGCTCTTACATCGCAAACTGCAGTATTAGTATCTTCTGTCTCAAAAGCTGAGAGCTTATCCTGCTGCTCAGAAGTAAGGGTTGTATCAAATACTTCAACGATGAGCGAATCATCCAGTGATGTACTTTTAATCGCTGAGCTAACTGATTGTGTCTCCTCATCATCATCATAATCATCTTCATAATAATCATCATCATAATTATCATCATTCGGTTCGGCTAAAACGGTAACGCCTAAACCCATGACAACCACAATAGCAGTGACCATAGCAATAAACTTTTTCACTATCCGGCCTCCTCACTTCTTCAGGAATGATATGTTTTATAATAGCAAGTAAAGGATTCAAATCTTTAAGATTTGTAATCACTTAGTAAACAAAAAAGCGGCATTTTCCGCCGCAATTTGCACAAAGCTACTGCGCAGATGAGTCATATATGAGTTTCCCGAAAACTACAAACCTGTTATTGCGGTTACCGTTAAGGCAAGTGGAAAGGACAATAACCTTTTCGCCGTTCTCCGGAGCATCCCCTTCATGGAATCTTGCTTCCGTGCTTTTTGTTAACATGATCTTTTCGAAGAAATCCTTATATGCTTCAGCGTTCGAAAAGTCGTTGTAATGGAGCATGTGTGCATCATTATAAGGGACAGCCGCAAACACGGCATATCTGAGCTCTCTGTCAGGCAAATAAATATGGATTACCGGAAATGCATTCCAGAATCCAACGTCCGTGAAGTAATTCTGCAGATTGCCGAACATCTCACCTGACCTCATATGATGCCCGTAAAGAACAGTTACAGGGTCATTAAAGTCCTTGGAATTATAATCATGTTCACTGAAGATCGATCCCGCGGAAGAATACTCGCGGTCACTGTTGTGAGTCAGATAAAAACTGTCATCTTTGGGTGACTGGACTACAGGATAGTCAATATTCGTATTATTGATCCGTATCCATGCATAAATATCAGGGTTATAGTCCTGCAGCTTCTCAAAATCCACCGGACATACGTAAACATCTTCTGTTCCCTCAGAAGGATCGGCTGGTTCTGCATCTGAGCTTTCTTCCGTTGAAGAGCTGCCTGCAGAGGATGACATTGTAGCTGTGAGGCTTGCTTTAGGCTGATACAGCATCATTGCGGCTGATACAGCATCATTGCAAGCTTAATTATGCAAAATACGGCTCCTAAAGCTAATGCCGTACCGGTAATGATGTAAACAGTCCTTTTCTTCATTTATCTGTCCTCTTGAAAACAACCCGAACTGTATTTTTCGATTATATCATTCTGTTGATTATCCATATATCGTGTGCTATCGTATTATTGAACGCGTACAATAATTGAGGTCAGAACATGCAAAAGGACATAAAACTGGGCATTACAAAGGAGAAACTGATAGACGCTACTTTCGCGCTGATGGAAGAAGCTGACGATCCGCTCAACGTGACATCACGTCAGATAGCTGAGCGCGCCGGCACGAAGCCCTCCATGATCAACTACTGCTTCGGCTCTAGAGAGAACCTCATCTATCAGACATTCCAGAAGCAGTACATGAGTTTCCTTAAAGATAAGGAGATTGAGAAACTGTTAGCGTCTGACTTAGCGCCAAAGGATCTTTTGAAGAAGCTCCATTTCGCGGTCGCAAAATGCCTCGTGGAGAATCCGAAGTTCACCAAGGCGATCACGCCCTACGTGCTCTTCAACAGAGACCTCTCGCAGGAGTCGTTCAGCTTCCCTTACGTCAAGAAGCACTACGCCGGAAAGAAGACCGACAAAGAGTGCCGCCTGATCGCTTATGAGATGTCTTCCATGATGCAGCTCATCGTCTGCCGCAAGGACGACATCAAGCGCGACTTCGGCATCGACCTTACCAAGGACAAAGAACTTAAGAAATATATCGATATGAGGATCGACCTCCTGCTTGCGTGATATGAAATACATTTTTGACCTAAGATCCATACCTTCTTCAGAGCTCGAAAAGTGCGGCGGCAAAGCATCGTCGCTGTCTTTGATGATGCAGAACCTGAAGCTGAACATTCCGTCAGGATACGTCATCACCGCGGATGGTTTTCGCGATGGGAAAATAACAGAAGAAGCAAACGCTGAACTGAATGAGCTGCTTGCAACGCTGGACCGCCTCAAGAAATACGCTGTAAGGTCTTCCGCGATCGGCGAAGACGGCGCGGGCAATTCGTTTGCGGGCCAGTATGAGACATTGACCGATCTAATGGTTCCCGGGATCAGGGAAGCTGTTAACATAGTCGCCGCATCAGCTGAAAACGCGCGCGTCGAGAACTACAGATTGCAAAATGACATCGCCTCCGAAGGCATCGGCGTCATAATCCAGGAGTTCGTAAAGGCTGATTTTGCAGGCGTCATATTCACCTCCGATGTCATGACCGGCAGAGACGATTACATCATCGGCAACTATGTCCACGGCGGGGGCGAGAAGCTCGTGTCAGGCGCGGAAAACGCCGAAGTATTTAAGATCGGCGCTCTGGAGTATTCCTATGAAGGTAATCCGGAGCTTTCCCCTTACGCAAAAACTCTGCGCAAATACTGCCTCGCAATACGCTTCTTCTATGGCGTTCCGATGGATATCGAATGGGCCGTTAAAGGCCGCAAAGTCTATATCCTGCAGGCACGCCCGATCACGACACTGACGAGACATTACACCAATAACTACGATATAAACGGCACGAGATCCGGCTCAAAGCTCCTGACCAAGACCAACGTTGGCGAGATCTTCATGAAACCCGTGAGCCCAATGACCTTCAGCGTGCTGGAGAAGATCAATGAATTTGTCGGGCTCCCTGACTGGCTCGATAACGTCTGCGGCCAGGCATACATGAACGTGTCGGTCATGTGCTCTCTCATGGTGAGCTTCGGAAGAAGCCGTGAGAAGGCCTACGAGACCGTAAAAGACCTGGTCGGCGGCATTCCCGAAGGCTGCGGGATACCCATCTCGCCCTTTGACAAAAAGGCTTTCAGGAAGAATCTTTTGCACCTCTTCTTCCCTAAGGAAAAGTCGAAGCTTACGAAAAAACAGAAGCACGAGATGGTGGCTAACCTTCACATCATTTCAGAAGAGCTCATCGGGCGCATAAAGACTATCGGTTCGAGCACTGAACTCATGGCGTTCTGGGATGATGTCCTCCAGCCAAAGCTTAACGACGGCCTGGCTTCGATCCTGGCCGAGAGCGGAATGTCTCTGGTGCCTCTTTTCAATCTCCGAAAAAAGATCACTGAGATCGCCGGCGAAGATATGGCAAACCGCCTCTGCACGGGTTCCCTTGGCATCATCGAGTGCATGAAGCCCACCCTGCTCTTGGAAGACGTTGCCTCAGGCAAGATGTCGCGTGAAGATTACATCCGCGAATGCGGCCACAGGTCCGCTGACGAGATGGAACTCATGGCTCCGCGCCCCTATGAAGATCCTTCATTCATTGATACTCTGCTCAAGGACCGCGCCGCTTCTTCAGCTGATCTTCGCGCGATGCAGGAACACCAGAAGGCTTCCTACGAAGAGGCTCTCGCGGAGTTCAAGCAGAAGTATCCTTCCAAACGCAAGTGGATCGATAAGGAGATCGGCAAATTCATCCATGCGAATGTTTTTCGCGAGGACATAAGAAGCAAGGGCGTAAGGATCTTCTGCGTATTCAGGGAATACTGCCTTAAGGCAGGCGAATTAAACGGCCTTGGCGAAGATATCTTCATGCTGAGCTACAAGGAAATGTTCGCTCTTCTGAAGGGCGACAAGACCGCCGTCTCATATATCCCCGCGCGCAAGCAAACATTCGCCGGATACCTTAATAATCCGGGCTTCCCGAGCCTCATCGTCGGCAGATTCGATCCGGAGAAATGGATGGCAGATCCTGCTAGACGATACGATTACTATGTCAGCGGCCGTCCTTCCGCAGCGCCTGACAACTCTGACGTCAAGGGCTTTGCGGGCGCTGCAGGCGTCGTCACCGGAACCGTCCGCGTGATCGATGACATAAGCGGCATCGGCGAGCTTAAGCAGGGTGAGATCCTTGTTACCCGCGCCACTAATATCGGCTGGACAGTCGCTTTCCACAAGGTTTCTGCGATCGTCACGGACATCGGCGCACCCCTGTCGCACGCTGCGATCGTCGCCCGTGAATTCGGAATCCCCGCCGTTGTCGGGTGCTCCAATGCGACCACTGTGCTTAAGACCGGCGACGTTGTTACCGTCGACGGTGAGAAGGGCACGGTAACGATCGTTGATCACGGTGACGGTCATTAACCGCGGTGACGATTGTTGATTACAGCGCCGGACCGATGATTTTTCCAGAAAAAAGTCCGACTATATCGGACAAAAATCTGGAATTCTGGATTCAGAGTACAAAAATTCCAGAAATAGTTCCGACCAGGTCGGACTTTTTTATGGAATTTTGACACGCGGGAGGCACGCTGGCGGCGAGTCAACTTTTCAGATAGCAAAAAACCGAAAAACGCTAGGTAAAAAGCTGGATTTTGCGAAAATCCAGCTTTTTTGCTAGCAAAAATCGAAAATCAGCTAGGCGAAAAGTTGACTGCAGGAAGCCATCACGTTCATCGCCCGGCGAAAAAGATAGAAAAAGGCGATTTTCTATCTTAAAGGCTATTTTTTCGGGCAAATGAGATAGTGACGGCCAGGAAACACGCCGCCAAAACTGCAACAATCTCCCCCGCCCGTCTGTAATAGGGGTATATAGGAACTCAAAAGAGTTTTATGCTACTATTATTTGAAGGAAGAAAAAAGGGAGAGGCTTTCATGATAGATTTTTACAATGCTTTTATCTCGTACAAACACGCACCGCTGGACATAAAGATCGCTTCACATGTTCAAAAGCAGCTTGAACATTTCCATGTTCCCCACAATCTTAAGGGCACGATCAAGCACGAGAAGATCACACGTATCTTCAGGGACAAGGATGAGCTCCCTATCACGAGCGATCTTACTGAGACGATCACCAACGCACTCGAGAAGTCAGAGTACCTGATCGTCATCTGCTCCACAAACACCAAGGAATCAATGTGGGTCAAAAGAGAGATCCAGACATTCCTTAAGACTCATACCAAAGATAAGATCTTTACCGTTCTCTGCGACGGCGAGCCTCAGGATGTAATACCTGAAGAACTCCTCACGGCAGAAAAGGAGATCCTTGACGCCAATGGTCTCCCGCACATGATAAACGTTCCGGTAGAGCCCCTCTCCTGCGACTACAGAATGCCGATGTCAAGAGCGGACAAGGAAGAACTTCCGCGTCTTGCAGCAGGACTTCTCGGCTGCTCTTACGATGAACTCCAGAGAAGAAGAAGACAGTACAAGCTCAAGCGTATGGCCGCAATCGTTGCAGCAGCATTTGCAGGCGTTCTCGCATTCGGCGGATACATGCTCTACAGCAGGATCCAGATCAATAAGGCTTATGTGGAATCTCTGCGCAGCAGATCGGTCTATCTTGCCAACGAATCAGAGCAGCTCCTCGAGAACGGCAAGAGAGCTGATGCTATCCATCTGGCTTTGGCTTCCCTCCCTTCCAATAAGAAAGATAAAACGCCCGTAACCGCACCTGCTGTCCGTGCGATCACAGATGCAACCGCAGCATACAGCTCCATCAGCAGTCTGGACTTCACGGCAGCGTGGAACTTTAAGTGCAAATATTCAATCGAAAAGAGCATCCTCTCTGCCGATCAGGCATATCTTGCGGCAGTTGACTCGGCAGGAACCGCTTATTGCTGGGACACGGAGACCCGCGAGCTGCTTTTCGAACTGACATGCAAAAATAATCCTGTAAGGATCGATATCCCCAACAACGAGACGTTGGTCATCACATATCCTTTTTCGATCGAGGCCTATAACCTTCCATCCGGAAAACAGATGTGGGTATATAACAAGCCCTCTGACTCCGTACCGTTCAGCGACAGTTATATCAGTTTCTCATCGACTGATATCGTTGTTTATACAGGCGGAGCTACAGTTGTCAGACTGTCTTCGAGAGACGGCAAAGAGGAAACTTCTTATACTGTAAGCGACAATAAATTCATATCTGCTGTCTCAGATCTCGGCATATCCCCTGACTGCAGCCGTTTTGCTTACGTTGAATCAGCTTTTTCAACAGAAGATATCAAGATCAATATCTTCGACACTGCAACATCGAATATCAAGTCTTTTTCCATTGATGCTTATTTTGTACACGAAATAAAGTTCGTTGATAACGATTATCTCTGTGTAGTCAGCACCAAGGACTTAGTCAATACAGCTTTCAGGTACACAAACAGGCTCAGTAATCTCGTGCCCGCGGTCAAGACCTTTACCATCTACAATGTCAAGACCGGTCAGACGTGGTCAACAGATCTGGTATATACACAGTTGTCAGAGGGCCCCGGTGTCATGTATCTGCCTTCCCGCAACTCAGTGGTCTTCTACGTTGGTGATACGGTCGGCATCTATGATCTGGAGACCGGAAAAGAACAGAATAAGTATTCAGTAGGCAGTACGGTTGTTGCCTCCGGAGACTTTAACGAGAACGGATTGCCGGAATTCATATTGAGCAGCGGTGAATATATTTACTCTGCAAACAAAACAGATAACAGATATTATTCTTTCACCACGAACAGCAAAAACATCTCTACCGGCGCAATAGGAGATGACGTCTACTTAGTCTCAAAATACGATACGGATATCATATGCTATAAGCGTTCCATTCAGGATGACGAATGGACGGCTGTAAAAGCTCCGTCAGGCTTCTCGATCGGTTCCTCGTCACAGGCTTTCGCTTCTAACGAGGATTATCTTGTTACCGCAGCGGTCACTACAGAAGAGACCGGTAACGAAGATCAGAAGTATATATCACATCTCATAGTCAGCATAATCGATCTTAAGTCAGGCAAGCTGGCTTATACAGAAGATCTCCGTGATGTCGATGTTATCTCCTCCATGTTTAAAGTTGAATGCATTGAAGGTAAGTTCTACATTACCTTAGGAAAAGACGTCTGTATGGTCGATGCTAAAAAAGAGAAAGTAACTCTCATGAATCTGGATCTCCAGTACAGTGACATATGCTCTTCTGGCAAGATCATCTCATACGAAAAAGACTATTCTTCTGACTCCGTAATATTTAAGTTCTTTAATTACGACGGCTCAGACAAAGAGGAACTGAAGATCTCCGGGCTTACGACTGATGATTTTGATACGAAAAAATTCAACGGCACTTACATAAAGGGTCTCGATAAAGCATTCCTTTTCATAACAGACACTATCTATGTAGTTGACATGTCCTCCATGGAATACGATACGCTTGATATTCCGGACAACTGGGAATTCTCCAACACAAAGAATATTTATGTCACAACATCTGAAGACAAGTCACTGATATTATTCTCTGACGGAGGCACGATCCTTGTAACGGATAACAAGCTGAAGGAGAAATATACAATTGAGCGCAACGGCGACTATGTAAGCTGCGCGCTCTTCAAGGACAACGTTTTCTATGTGGTCGGTGACGGTTACATCTCTGTTTATGACGCCAAGACCGGCGACCTCATAAAGAAGTGCGAGATGAAGTATTTTACGGATGACAGAAGGACCGAAGCATGGTTCGAAAATAACGGCTCCGAGCTTTATATCCAGGCCGAAGATCTCCTCTTCGTATATGACACGGAAACACTTTTTGAGATCGCATGCGTTGAGCAGTTCTATTGCTATCACAAAGAAACAGAAAGATATTATGTATACTCATATCTCAGCACCTATAACATTAAGCCGGGATATGTTAAGCATTACACCGTTGAGGAACTGATCGAAAAGGGCAAGCGTATACTTAACGACGCTGCTCTCGATGAGGCAACAAGATCCAAGTACGGATTGTGAT
>CACZML010000091.1 GCA_902782235.1 Oscillospiraceae bacterium | reverse complement strand
CGGGGTTATCCTGATGCATAAGGTCAAGACCTTTCTATGAGATTTTCGCGCCCAAGTATACTTCCACAGACGGACATTTGTACGCGCCTGACAATATTATCACGATTAAATGGTGTTTTCAATAAATATAAGAAGAAGGACTGCAGTTTTATTGCGTTTGCAGATTATCGTTAATCTTTTTGCTGTGATTTACGCCGAAAACATCAGAAATCAGCGGATTATCCACTGCTCACGAAAACTCAACATTTTCCGCAGGTTTTTCGCCAAAAATATTGAGGAAAATGTTGAGAATCGGGAAAACCCAACTTTTTCCGCAGGTTTTTCGCCAAAAATGTTGAAGAAAATGTTGAGGTCAAATATCGGGACTTACAACCTCAGCCTAACTCCTCTTTGAGCTTCTCCGCCATTGCCCTTGAAGCCTTGCCCCTGTGGCTTATCGAATTCTTCTGCTCCTTGGTCATCTGGGCAGTTGTCATGCCGAATTCAGGAACGTAGAAGATAGGATCGTAGCCGAATCCGCCGTCGCCCATGGGCTTCTCGTGAAGAACGCCGCAGATCTCGCCTCTTACGGTAAATTCAGAGCCGTCAGGTCTTACAACAGCGATACTGCATACGAACTTCGCGGTACGCTGCTCTTCAGGTACGTCCTTAAGCATCTCGAAGATCTTCGCAAACTTCTCGGGATATGTGGAATTCTCGCCGCAGAATCTTGCAGAATAGATGCCCGGAGCACCGTCTAAAGCATCGATGCAGAGGCCAGAGTCATCAGCCATGACATAAGCGCCATTTGCGAGTGCATGGACAGCGCGGGCTTTGATAAGGGCATTCTCTTCGAATGTCTTGCCGTCTTCAACGATGTCGGGATCAAATCCCTCTTCCTTCATTGTCGTAACGACAAAGGGTGTGCCCTCTAATATCTCAGCGATCTCTCTTGCCTTGTCCTTGTTGGATGTCGCAAGAATAAGTTTGAATTCCGTCATATAAGCCTCCATGCCTTGGGATACATATTTTTAGCGGTCTGTCCGTTGATCTTGGCAAAGCCCAGCGGATAGTTTCCGATGCCTGCGATTATCGTTCCTGAAGCCTTAAGGCCGTCTTCAGGAGTAACAGATATAGTCTCGCCTCTTAAGTACTTAAGAAGCCTGTCGTCGTCACGTGAAAGCCCGAGATATGAGTCGTCCCTGATCTCTTCTCTTGTCAGTGCCAGTGCGATGCTGTTGGAGGGCTCGAAAACCTTCTTCCCCGACTTCAAAGGCTTGATATCGCCCACATAAAGGCCTGTCTTTACGACCTTGAGGCCCTTAAAGAGCTTCTCGTCAAAAGTCATCTGGAAGATGCCCGTGCCGTGGCAGATGAATTCACCCTTGAGGATATCCTCCCTGCCCTTATCTGATAAGACTTCATCGAGCACGGCCATTGCAGCTTCAACGTTCTTATCTTTAGTCTTAACTTCACTGGTGATCAGATAGTCTGAAGCAGACTTAAGGTCCTTTTCCTCACCCTTAACGATATGGACGCAGAAATGTCCGTCACCTTCGGAAAGATGAGGCCAGATTCTCATGGAGCCCGGAAGTATTGAGTCATCGCCATTATGGGTGATGCCTTCGATCTCAGGATGAGCCTTAACATGGTATTCCGGGTGACGCTCGATAAAACGCTTTATCTGGTTCTCGTCCTCGTCAACGCAGAAAGTGCATGTGGAATAAACGATGGAACCGCCTTCTTTAAGGCATTTGTGGGCTGCCTCAAGGATCGATTCCTGCAAAGGAACACAGACCTTGGGGCCGTAGTTCATGTAGCTCTTAACAGCGCCCGGATCTCTTCTGAACATGCCCTCACCTGAGCAGGGTGCATCGATAAGGATCTTATCGAAGAATAAAGGAAGTCTGGAGGCAATGTTCTCGGGTGTTTCATTGAGGATGACACAGCCCTTGATACCTGAACGTTCGATGTTGCGGAGAAGGGCTTTGGAGCGGTCAAAACTTATCTCGTTTGCAACGAGGATGCCCTCGCCCTTCATGTCTTCGCCAAGCCTGCAGGCCTTGCCGCCGGGAGCGGCACAAAGGTCTAATACTATCTCGCCCGGTTTAGCCGCCATGACCTGTGCAGGAAGCATCGCGGAAGGCTCCTGGGGATAGTAAACGCCGGCGTGGTAGATTATTGATGTAATATCCGCCGGAGCACCAGGAAACGGGGTTTTCGCCCTCTCCAAGATCCTTTAATAAAGCCTTTTCCTCATCGGCGGAATTTATCTTTGTTCTTGAGAATCTTATTCCCTTCAAGGGTTCTTTTTCGAAGCTCTCATAGAATCCTTCCTGCGGTACATACTTGTAACGCGAGAAGAAATCATTCATCTCATTTAAGAACTCTTCGGGAAACTTCATTTAAGCCTCACAGATTAAGGAAATCCGCACACTTGAAGGCAAGGCGCTTAATGACATCGACGTCAAACGGAGACTCGATGCCGGACTTCTTTATGAGATTTAAGAATGTGTCGCTGCCGCCAAGCTGGCAGAGCGTGTTGTACTTCTCCAATGCGACCTTCAGATCCGTTCTGGACTCGTCCCAGAGCTCAAGAGCGCAGATCTGTGAGAGGCAATAATCGATATAGTAGAAAGGCGTTGTGAATATGTGATCTTTCTTCATCCAGGCACCGCCCATGGCATGGAAAGGCGTGTCATTTGCATCGTATTCGGTAAACGGCTGGTAGGACTGCTCGAGCATTCTCCAGATCTCATGACGCTCGTTGGGTGTCATGTTCGGATTGTCGTAAATGATGTGCTGGAACTCATCGACCATACAGCCGTAAGGCAGGAACAGGAGGCCGTCAGTCATGTGGAGCTCACAGTACTGCTCAGCCTGATTGCCGTAGAAGATGTTCATGAACGGATATGACATGTATTCCATCGATGTCGAGTGGATCTCGCATGTCTCAAGCGTAGGAGAAAGGCACTCTACAAACGGTGAAGATTCAGCGCCAGCAAGGGCTGCATAGGCATGTCCGCCCTCATGGATAACGGTCGCAACGTCATCGAAAGTACCGTTGCCGTTCATGAAGATAAACGGAATGCAGTAATCCTCAAGATACATGCAGTAACCGCCCGTGGACTTGACGGGACGGGACAGAAGATCCGTATAACCGTGGCTGGAGAGAATATCGAAGAAGCTCGGGTTAGCGCCGAACATCTTTCTGAAGAACTTTCCTGCTGCTTCCTCATAAGTATCCTTGCTTACAACAGGTGCAGGATTGCCGTCCTTGAAAAGGCACGGAAGATCGTGGAACATAAGCTGGTCAACGCCTAGTCTGTCCTTCTGTAGCTTTCTGATCTGTACAGTAAGAGGAACGATGTATTTCTTGATATTCTCCCTGAAAGAAGCAACTTCCTCCCTGGTGTAATCGTAACGCTCCATGCGCTTGTAGCCGAGCTCTGTAAAGCTCTCATAGCCAAGCTTTCTTGCTGCCTGAGTCCTTACCTTAACGAGGTCATCGTAGATAACATCGTAGGTGTCTTTACGGGACATATAGTACTTATCAAGCGCGATATGAGCCTCTCTTCTTACCTTCCTGTCCGTTGACTGGAGATAAGGCTGGATAAGGCTTAAATTCAATGTCTTCTTGCCGAACGGGATCTCAGCTTCGGACTGCTTCTGTGAGTACTCATTCTCGAGCTTTGATTCCTCGGTGAGATCATCGATTACCTCGCTCGAGATGATCTCCCTCTGGTTCTTGGCCTTACGGAAGATCATGGGGCCGTACTTGACTTTCAAACTGTCAGCGCAGGGCGCTGTAAGAAGGCCTGATAAAACGGCGGATGAGAGCTCCTGGACTCTGGCTGAAGCCTCGTCGAAGAACTCCATCTCGGTATTATAGAATTCGTTTGAAGTATCAAGATCGTGGAGGATCTGGCAGAGCGCATACATGGTATCGAAAGAGCTTATGGCTATCTCGTACTCACTTATCGCTTCATCTGCCGCTTCGATAGTCTTAGCGGTCATGAGCCTTAATCTAACGGCTTTTACTGTCTCCGTGAACTTATCAAGATCAGGTCTTGTGTATTTCAGTTCCTTAAAATCAGGTACCGAGCTGTTAGTTGTGTTCTCCATCGATCTGCCTTTCTAATTACATCTTCTCGACAACGCCTATTCCGAGCATATCGAGTCCGGACTTGATGCAGTCTGCAACAGCTTCGCAAAGCTTGAGACGTGCATCTCTTAATTCTGCTGAATCGCAGTTCAAGATCCTGGAATTGTTGTAGAAACGGTTGAAGTTCCTTGCGATAAGAGAGATCTGGCGTGAGATCATGAAAGGCTCATAGCTCTCAGCTGCCTTAACGACCGCATCCTTGAAGTCTGCAAGGCTTCTGATAACAGCATACTCATCTTCTGCAGTGAGCTGAGCAGCAGCATCAACTGTGCCCTTAAAGCCCTGATCTTCAGCCTTTCTGAGAATGGACTTGATCCTCGCGTATGTGTAGATCAGGTAAGGTGCTGTATCGCCCTCGAAATCGAGCATGTCATCCCAGTCAAAGAGGATGTCCTTCTCTCTTCCTGCCTTGAGATATGTGTAAGAGACTGCGCCGAGGCCTACAACCTCAGATACCTTGGCGATCTGCTCGTCGGTCATGTCGCCGCCTCTAAGCTCGCTGTTCTTTCTGATGATCTCAGCGGTCTTCTCAGTTGTCTTATCAAGGAAATCATCAAGCTTGATGATGTTGCCGGCACGTGTTGAGAATGCCTCAACGACTTCATTGCCGTTCTCATCCTTCTTGGGCTTGAACTTCAAAAGACCGAATCCTACGTGTACGCAGTCGTCAGCGAAGTCATAGCCTGCCTTCTTGAGCACAGCGAAAACCTGCTTGAAGTGGAGCTGCTGCGGAAGTCCAACTACGTAGATATTCTTATAGAAATTGAACTCTTCGTGTCTGTAAAGTACTGCTGCGAGGTCTCTTGAAGCATAGATCGTGGTACCGTCGCTCTTTACAACGAGGCACGGAGGAAGGCCCTCTTCATCGAGCTTTACGACCTTAGCGCCTTCGCTCTCTTCCAAAAGGCCCTTATCTTCAAGCATCTTTACGACGCCGGGGATCCTGGATGAATAGAAGGATTCACCGTTATAGTTATCGAACTTGATGCCCATTCTCTCATATGTCTTCTCAAAGACCTGAAGTGACAGGTCTCTGAAACGCTGCCAGAGAGCCACTTCTTCAGCTTCGCCCTCTTCGAGCTTCCTGAAATTGTCTCTTGCAGTGTCTTCGAGCTCCTTTTCGCGCTCGGGAGATACCTTGCACTCATCGTGGAACTTAACGTAGATCCTCGTAAGCTCGTCAATGGGGTTGTCGTGCATTGCCTGCTCGTCGCCCCAGAGCCTGTAAGCCGTGATGAGCTTTCCGAACTGTGTGCCGTAGTCACCCAAATGATTGAATCTGATTACGTTATAACCGAGTCTTGAATAGATATTTGCAAGTGAATTGCCTAAGATCGTCGTGAAAGCATGGCCTACATGGAAAGGCTTTGCAATATTAGGAGATGAGAACTCGATGATGACATTCTTGCCCTCGCCGATGTTCTTATTGCCGTACTGATCGCCGGCTTCTGTGATCTCAGAGATAACGCTCTTTGCAAGAATGCCCCTGTCGATCCTGAAATTGATGTACGGGCCTGCAGTATCAACTGTGACCGCGCCGTCAAAGCCCTTAACGAGCTCAGGAGAGTCCTTGAGTTCATTAGCGATCATGGGCGGAGCCTTGTGAAGTGTCTTAGCCAGAACGAAGCACGGGAATGCAAAATCGCCGAGCTCGAGCTTGGGCGGAATCTCTATAAGACCTTCAACCTGAGCCTTATCAAGGCCTGTGCAAGCGCTTAAATTTGTAGCTATTAAATCTTTGTAATCCATATCTGTTACTCCTTAATTACAAGTTGTTATATTAACATATTTTGGCCAAGACTGACGAGGCAATCAGGTCGATTTATTGCACTATTTGATGATTTTTTTATGCGATTTGTTAGGATATAATGCTTTTGTTATAGAAACCTTAACGAGCGAGAGGCATTCTTAATGTACTTTATCTACAAGATGGCAATAGGCCTTGCTGCCGCGTTTGCCATTACAATGATACTTCTCAAATTCCTACCGGGAGAGAAGGTATTACTGGGACACGACCGTGGACGTAAATTCGCCCAGGGCGCAGCTGCAAACATCGGTAAACCCACCGGCGTCGGCTTTTACTTTATGCTGGTGTTCCTTATCATCTCGGCTGTCCTCTGCTTCTTCTATAACCCCGTAACCTCCGATAAAGGCTTTTTCGAGAGCGGCAATGTAGTCTCAGGACTCGCATTCGGCCTGCTTGCCACATTGGCAGCCATGGTCACGGGCTGGCTAGACGACAGATCCAAGGATGCCTGGAACGAATATCTTAAGGGTGCCCTTGACTTCGCAGTATCCCTCATCGGCGCATTCATCTGCGTCCATTTCTTCGGCACAAGAGTCTATATCGCTATCACAGGCACTTATTTCGACCTTCATCCGGCCGTTTTCTATATCCTCGCAGTGATCCTTTTCGTCGTATCGATCAACGCTACAAATGCCACCGATGGTATCGACGGCCTCTCAGGAACACTTTCCATCCTTGCAGTATTCATGACATTCCTCATGGGATTCATGGCATTATCCCTGCCCGACAGGAATTCGATCATACTTCTGATCGTCTTTATTCCTTCGGTCATGGCATATCTTCTTTACAACTTCCACCCCTCGAAAATGCTGATGGGCGATGCCGGCTCCAGAGGCCTCGGCTTCTTCATCGCATTCTTCCTGATCTACTGCAGAGTTCCGCTCCTCTACTTCATCGTAGGACTTCCGTTCCTTTGTGACGGCGGCATCTCTATCGTTAAGATCACTGTCGGAAGACTTACAAAGAAGAAGATCATCCTCTTCAAGAACATCACAACTCCTCTTCACGACGAACTTCGTAAGAACAGACAGTTCAGCGTCAAGCGCGTCTGGTTCGTTCTTGTCCTCGCAGCAGGCATGATCGACTTCCTCTATGTTTTTGCCGCAACACTGCTCAGGGTTTTGGGTATTGTAGGATAATTAATCTTCTACCTTCTTAATACGGTTCGCATTCACCAGACAAATAACGCAGGATAAGACCAGTGATACAGCAACACTGGCAACTATGCTTGCAGTATGTGCTGCCTTTACCCTTGAATAATACCTGTCATGGAACGCCTTATACCCGGCAAGAATGGTTTCATGATCCTCTATATCATTCTGGGCAAAAACTGCTACAACCCCATAAATATTGCCATCAATTATATAAATACTCTTCTCAGCATTTGGATCAGCCGAAATGGCGGCATCTACAGCGGTGCCGCTATTCAATAATCTCAGGCTCATCAAAGACAACATCTTTAGCCAGTGTGAAATTCTTAAAATACGTCTCAGAAATCCAGTGCTCAGAAAATTTGCCCATATACAATCCAATGGGCACGCTAATCACAACCAAAATAATGCAAATGATCAAAACAGCAATAGAATCTTTCTTCATAAAGCCTCTGCCTATCCAGTCACCGGATAATGTTCATTTACATAATAGCATTAGTCAGTACCGGTTACATCTCCCTCACATACTTAGCGACTCTGTCATTAAGGTACCTTACCGAATCGTCAAGGGAACGGTCGCCTGCATAGTATGGCGCGAGTTCTTCTTCTAAGAACTGAACTATCGTGTAGTCCTCGTAATAGTAGATAGAGATCGACGCGAGGCTCTCGCGGAAGATACGGATCATTCCATCGGTTGAATACTTATCGCCAAAAACCTTGTCATAACCCGTTGCAGGACGGAAGACTCCACTCTTTACATTGGCTTCATAAGCTGCGTAAATATCGTTATTGTGATCCGAGAGACACTGAATGTTTTTATCCATGATCTCTTTATTGGTTACTATCTGCATGAAATTGCATTCGGCTGAAGCAAAAGCCGTGCCGGAGAACAGATAGTTAATAAACTTTCTGCATCCTTCCTTAACATCGGTTGTAGCCGATACAGATATCGTCTCAAGCGCACTAAATCTGGGGCCTGATGCATCAACAGAGGGCGTGCCGATTATCGAGTATTCGTCCTTGGCATTGTAGCAGGAATGCACATAATCAAGATAGTCAGCGATCTTAGTGTAATAGCATTTGCCTCTGTATCTGTCCCAGCTGCCTATATATTCGTCGGGCGTTTCTTCCACATTGTTATATTTGATGTTGGCTTTTGCATATTCTGCTGCGGTCCGGAACTGTTCTGTTCCGAACTCGATCTTGTCACCTTCGATGGCGCGCTTTGTATCAATACACGACAGAATGAATGCGCGTTTGTTATAGGCCTTTGAATCCGTATAGTCATAGGGCGAGAAACCGTTCATTTGATCCTTTATCAGCTTGTCAAATTCTTCGAAAGTGATCCCTGAAGCTCCGTCTTTCACCATATCAGACTTAGTAACCAGACCTTCTATTTCGAGTGTTACCGGGAGGAAATAAAGCTTGCCGCCGATTCGTCCTGCCTCAATAATGTTTTTATACTGCTTATCCAGAACCTCGGGATCAAGGAAATCTGTAAGGTCCATAAACACGTCGTCTCTCATCGCATAATTCTTCTGGATATCAAGAACAAGGTCGGGCGCATCATCAGCTTTAAGGTCCTGGATCATCTGAAACACCTCAGACTCATTGTTGCGGTTAATCCCTATACCCCTTGCTGTGAGTTCCGAACTGACAAAACCGTTCTTATACTTGTCCCAGATCCTGATGAGATATTCATTATCCGATTTGTTGAATTCAAATATGGCTCCTGAAAGATATTCGGTAATTCCTGAATTCGGCGGCAAGGCAAGTTCTATTACCTTTTTGCCTTCATGAGGATTCTTTTCTGCCTTCTTGAGGATCCTGAAATACTCAACTTTTTCGTATTCGAAACATGCATATGTTACCCATTCATAATCCAAGATGACCGCACCATTTTCGGAACAGCTCAGAACAGTAGAAGAAAACGTCTTATCCTTAGAAACAGGAGGGCAAAAATACGGCGTGTACCAGTTAGTATCAATAGCAGTCTCAGTCGTCATGGTGTCAGCATTGACCTTCACGATATTTCCGAGAGAGTCGATCTTGCACATATCGCCGGTATTAGTAATCTGGTATTCCCAAAAGTTAATTGAATTATTGTCTGTTGTATCAACAGGATTCCTGCTCTTAAGTTTGCCGCTGTTAAGATCAAATTCCAGACTTAGGATGTCAGTTTTTTCATAGCCATATACAAATATGGAACCTTTAGATTCATCTATATTAAATCCGCCGAGCAGGACCCTGAGCTGTACTGATGACAAGTCGAGTGTGGCAACATATTCATTATGCTTAAACAACTGGAGATTATAACCTAAACTATTGCTATCAAAAACATTAAACGACACAACTGAATAATCACCTAAGGGATAGATCGTATCAAGAGAGCCTTTGGCTTCCGCTTTGGTTTTGTCATTAAATATTTCTCTTTCGTTTACTACTTTTCCTGATTCAACATCAATGTCTAAAAATACGTCATCGTTCCTGCCATATGGAACGTGATACCAAACAGCTGCAGTAACTGTTTTCCCATCAGCATCGGCACTGAGATAATAAACATTTACTATGTAGTGATTATCCGCACAAATTATTTCCTTGCGGTCTGTCAGATTGCCATCATAATCATAAACATCAAGGATTGTTCTGTACGTGCTGCCACTGTCTGCTGTCAAGCTATACATATAGAAAATGTTGTCATTGCTTGTACAGATCCTGGACAGCTGCTCCTCCTCGTGTTCGCGGATGTCTCTATTGATCTTAACCCTGGTCGTTTCGTACCATGGATCATCTTTTTTTACTGTGTTTGAGCCCTTCTTACCAGACGAGCAAGAAGTAAACAAAGTCATCAGCATAACGGCAGTCATCGCAGCAGCTAAAAGCTTGGTTTTCTTCATACATAAATCCCCACTTCTTTGTTTTTTAACCTGAACAGTCAGATAAAGGCCATTATAAATCTACTGTTCCAAATAAGAGATTACATCTCCCTTACATACTTTGTTACTCGGTCATTAATGTACCTGATTGCTTCGTCAAGTGAACGGTCGCCTGCATAGTATGGTGCGAGTTCTTCTTCAACGAATTGTACTATCGTATGATCCTCGTAATAGTATGTTGAGATCGAAGACAGACTTTCCTTAAAGCTGTCTCTCATGTCATCTGTTGCTTCCTTATCGCCAAAAGCTTTTTCATAGCCTGCCGCAGGAATAAAATGGCCGCTGGTAATACTTTCCATGAAATCAGCATATGTATCGTTATTATGCTTTGTAAGGGACTCGATATTCCTGTCCATGATCTCCTTATTAGTAACTATAAATCTGAATTCACACTCGTCAGAATTATATGCCGCGCCCGAAAACATATAATTCAAAAACTTCTTGCAGCCGTCTTTTACAGCTGTATTTGCTGCTACAGATACCGTCTCTGTGGCTTTGAATCTGGGACCTGAGGCATCTGTTGACGGTGTTCCGATGATCTTATAGCTTTCTTTCGGCTTGTAGCAGGCAGTAATAAAATCAAGATAATCTCCGATCTTGGCGTAATAACATTCACCTCTGTATCTTGACCAATCCTGTACGTATTCTTTCGGAACGCTGTTTTCGTTGTCGTACACGAAGTTATCTTTTGCATATTGGACGGCAGCACGGAATTGATCTGTTCCGAATTCGACCTTATCACCTTCAATCGCCCTCTTCGTATCTATGCACGACAGTAAGAAAGTGCGTTTGTTATAGGCATTCGAATTCGGATAATCATATGGCGAGAAACCGCTCATTTTGGTCTTGATCAGCTTTTCGAATTCATCGAAAGTAATGCCTACGGCACCATCCTTGAGCAAAGATTTATTTGTTACAAGCCCTTCTATCTCAACCGTAACAGGAAGAAAATACAGTTTACCGTCTATCTTTCCGGCCTCGATAATGTTCTTGTACTGCTTATCCATTACCTCAGGGTCAAGGAAATCCGTAATCTCCATGAATACATCGTCACGCATAGCATAGTTTTTCTGTACATTGAGGACAATGTCCGGGGCATCATCACTTTTAAGCTCCTGGATCATCTTGTAGACTTCCTGATCATCCTCATCCTGCGGGCTCATTGCTCCGTATGCCAGGCTGAGATTAAAGCCGGTATTATATTTATCCCATATCCTTAAGAGATATTCGTTGTCTGTTCTATTGAATTCATATATCGTTTTTGCCAGATAATCCGAAACACCTGAATTAGGCGGCAATGCGATTTTTATGACCTCTTTTCCGGCATGAGGATTCTTATCTGCCTTTGTAAGGATCCGGATATAAAAATTTCTCTCCGGCACGTCACTTCCATACAGAATATACTCAAAATCCATGATTACCGTTTTTTCTTCACTGCAGTATATGATATTGGATGTGACGCCCTGATCTTCAGCATATGGAGGATAGAAATACGGCGTATACCAGTTACTGTTGATAATTGTCTTGGGCGTCAATGTGTCAGTATCGATCTTGGTAATATTTCCAAGGGAATCGATCTTACAGAGATCGCCATCATATGTCGCAGTATATTCTGCAAAATCATTTTCATCTCCGCCTAATTCCCGGAAAGACCTGACACTTTTCTGTTTTCCTGTCTTCATATCCCATTCCACAGAAAAGTTGTCATCCAAGGCAAAAAAGCCTATAAAGATGGAATTCGAAGATTCATTGACTGAAATATAGCCCATAAAGAATATGAAATGTATATTCGTCATATCCAAATTCTGGACGTACTTCCCATCTTTAAACAGAAACATCTGGCGATTTGTGTCTCCGCCGGTGTTGCCCCACGTTGTTGCGACTGTATAGCTCCCGGAAGATACTATTCCATCAAATACAAAACCGGGTTTTATTGCTTTCTTAACATCCTCATCAAACAGGTTTTTAATGTTTGTTACCTCTCCGCTCTCTGTATCGATGTCAATAAAGGCAGGTTCATTATTTCGCGGATGACAGAATTCAACAACAGCTGTTATAGTTTTTCCTTCCGGATCGACATTAACTCTATACAAATCATTGAGCTCAAGATTATCAGGAAAAGACACCTTCTGACGGTTTAAAAGATTGCCTTCGTAATCATATGTATCAAGAATTGTTTTGGTGCTAGCCCACATATCAGGTGTTACATAGTACAGGGAAAAAATCCTGTCATTACTTACACTTATAAAGCTGTCGCACCCGTCTTCCCCTTTTTTGCGATCATATTCCAATTTGAATTTAGACGATTCGTACCACGGATCGTCTGCCTTAACTACATTGGCACCTTTTTTCCCGGATGACGAGCATGATGTAAACAACGGCATCAGCATGAAGACAGCCATTGCAGCAGCTATGAACTTAACTCTTTTCATACATACCCCCCCACTTCTTTTAAATTTCCCCATATTTGTTCAATCAGCAGTTCTTATCAGGTGACTACATTTCCTTTATATATTTGGTCGCTCTGTCATTCAGGATCTTTATAACATCATCCATTGAACGGTCGCCTGCATAATATGGTGCGATCTCTTCGAGAATGAATGTAGTGATTTCAGGATCCTCATAATAGTATTTTGATATCGTGGACATGCTGTTAAGGAAACTCTTCTGCATTTCATCTGTTGAATACTTGACACCATAAGCCATTTCCACACCCGGAGCAGGGATCGTGGCTCCACTTTCAACAGAGGCACGGTAAAGCTTAAAATCATCATTGTTATATTTTGCAAGGAGTTCAATATTCCTGTCCATTATCTCCTTATTGGTAACAATACTTAAGAATCCGCAATCATCAGGCCCAAAGGCAGAACCGGAAAACAGGAAATTAATAAACTTTTTGCAGCCTTCTTTCACATCTGTTGATGCAGACACTGATATTGTCTCATATGCTTTAAATCTGGGACCGGCTGCATCTTCCGACGGTGTTCCGATAATGACATAATTACCTTTTTGCGTTTTGCACATCTTCACAAAATCAAGATAACAGGATATCTCTCCGTAACAGCATTCACTTCTATGTCTGAGATTCCAATCAGAAATATATTCAGGTGGCACGCTTAGTTCATCTTCATAAGGGAAATTCTCCTTCGCATAGTCGACTGCACGTTTGAACTGCTCCGTTCCGAAATCGACCTTATCACCCTCTATAGCACTTTTAGTGTCTAAGCAGGACATAATAAAAGTCTTTTTGTTGAAATACCATTCATTCGGAAGATCATAAGGCGAATATCCGTTCAGATCTTCTTTTATCATCTTTTCGAATTCATCAAACGTAATTCCGGATGCACCGTCCTTCAACAGATCGGTATTTGTAACCATACCTTCTATCTTTAAAGTGACCGGAAGGAAATAGAGCTTGCCGTTCACAGTTCCTGCTTCGATAATGTTCTTATACTGTTTATCCATTACCTCAGGTTCAAGGAAACCTGTCAGATCCATAAAGATATCATCGTGCATCGCATATGTATTCTGAACGTCGATCACTAAGTCAGGAGCTTCGTTTCCTTTAAGCTCCTGAATCATTTTATATGCAGGAGTATCTCCGCCATTTCCCAAAAATTTAACAACCTCAGCCAAAGACTCGTCAGTATTACTCTTGTCCCATAATCTTATAAGATATTCATTATCTGTCTTGTTGAATTCTGATATGGCTCTATAAAGATAATCTGATACTCCATAATTATATGCAGACGGCGCGATCTCAATTATCTGTTTACCTGCATGTGGATTTTTCTCTGCTTTCTTCAGCACCGTAATATATTCTTTTTCTGTAGGATTAGTAATACCATATGATTCCTGCACAGAATCTAAAAGAACAGTCCGCTCTTCAGTACAGCTCAGGATTGTTGTAAAGCACGATCTCATTTCTGAGGAATTATAAGAAAACACCGGAGTATACCATGTGCTGTCCACCATGAGCTTTGAAGTCATGTTAGAAGTGATCCTGCAAAGATCTCCAAGATCCGTAGCCTTAAAGTCCAATAAGCTTAAGGTCTTATCATCTGTATCCTGGAGGCTCTTTTTACTCTTCAATCTACCTGAATTCAAGTCGAATTCAACATTGATAAAACTGCCATTCTCTACACAGACAATATATAAAGATCCTTTAGCCTGATCCAGGGAAAAAGTGTCAAATATTACATTGAGATTGAGTGTCGATGTATCAAGAGCACCAACTAATTCTGAATCTTTGAATAATAACGGCGATATAGAACCATCAGGCATGCCCGAAGAATCCTCAACCGATACAACAGCATATTCGCCTATCATTGATACATTCCAGATCTCGTTTATATAGGTATTCCCTTTATTCAACATGTCTTTAATATTTGTTACCTCTCCGGTCTCCGTATTGATATCTGCAAAAGCCGGATAGAATTTCCCGCCGCCATAATTAAGGAATATCGCAGTTTTTAAAGTTTTCCCTTCAGGATCAGAACTGATCGAATAAACACATGGGAAAAAGCAATCTTCAGAACAGGACAGTTCCTTGCGGGAAATAAGATTTCCTTCAAAATCATATGTATCAAGGACAGTTCTGGCTGAGCCCCATTTATCCTGAGATAACGGATACAGGCTGAACACCTTGTCATTACTCGTACAGATCCTGGCTTCTGCCACTTGCTCGTACTGATGAATGTCTTTCTTCATCTCGAACTTCGTTGTCTCAAACCACGGATCATCTGCCTTAACCACGTTGTCCTTGTTCTTTCCTGCCTGACAAGACATAAGCATGGGCATCAGCATAGCGACTGCCAGAGCAACAGCTAATAATTTAATCTTTCTCATAATGAAACCCCCACAAAAACTCTTATTATCCCAATTGTTTTTATACTTCACGGAAGTCCATAGCTTCCGTTTAAGTTACATCTCTCTTACGTATTTGGCGGTTCTGTCGTTTACATACTTGATTGCATCATCAAGAGAACGGTCGCCTGCGTAGTAAGGCGCAAGCTCTTCGTCCAGGAATTTGATGATCGAGTAGTCCTCGTAATAGTATGTGGTTATCGTTGACAGGCTGTTTAAGAAGATCTCACGCATATCATCAGTTGCATACTTATCTCCGGTAGCCTTGTCTAAGCCTGCAGCCGGTATGAAAGCGCCGCTCTCGACCTCTTTCTCATACCATGCATACGCATCGTTATTATGCTTGGAAAGTGTCCCGATGTTTTTATCCATTATCTCCTTGTTGGTAACTATGTGCCTGAAGTTACACTCACCGGAATTAAATGCCGTGCCTGCGAAAAGATAGTTTATAAACTTCCTGCATCCTTCTTTTACATCAGTTGAAGCCGATACAGATATAGTCTCCAGTGCCATAAATCTCGGGCCGGAACCATCAACAGAAGGTGTACCGATAATGATGTACTTGTCTTTGCCGGTATAGCAGTCGTGCACATAATCAAGATAATCGCCGATCTTCGCGTAATAGCATCTTCCTCTGTATCTTCCAAAATCACTTATATATTCCAGGGGTGTACTGTCCAGATCATCATATTTGAAATGCTCTTTTGCATATTCTGCGGCAGCACGGAACTGATCCGTTCCGAATTCGATCTTATCCCCTTCAATGGCACTCTTCGTATCAATGCAGGACAGGAAAAATCCGCGTTTGTTATAGACCTCAGAGCCGGGATAATCATATGGCGAGAAGCCGAACATGTACTCTTTTATCATTTCATCGTATTCATCAAATGTGATGCCTGCAGCACCATCTTTAAGCATATCTGATTTTGCAACAAGGCCTTCTATCTCGAGTGTTACCGGAAGGAAATACAGCTTGCCGTTAATCCTTACAGCATCAATGATGTTTTTGTACTGTTTATCCAAGACTTCAGGATCAAGGAAATCAGAAAGATCCATAAATACATCGTCGCGCATTGCATAATTCTTCTGGATGCCTATTGCAAGGTCAGGTGCCTCATCACCTTTAAGATCCTGGATCATCTTATAGATCTTCTGCTCATTCTCATCAGAAGTACCCATAGCAGATCTTCCTACTACGAATCCCGTTTTATACTTATCCCATGTTCTGATGATGTATTCATCGTCTGTTTTATTAAATTCGAAAATCGCATTCGCCAGATAATCCGTAACGCCGGAATCCAGAGGCAATGCAAGTTCTATGATCTTTTTGCCAGCGTGCGGATTCTTATCTGCCTTCTTAAGCACCCTTACGTACTCAGTATTAAAGTATTTAAGACTACCATATGTAACGGTCTCACTATCCCGGATAACGATCTTATCTTCAGTGCAGTTCAAAACCGTGGATTCAACGCTGTATTTGCCATCGAAAGGAAAATTAAAATACGGAGTATACCAGTTAGTATCAACCACGGTTTTCGGTGTCATGGTATTAGCATCAAGCATCACGATATTTCCGAGAGAATCGATCTTACACAATTTGCCGTTATCCGTGGGAATATACTCACCGTAATTGACAGAGTCGTTATCCATATCCAGTATGGACTTCTGGCTTTTAAGTCTTCCGGTATTCAGATCAAATTCCAGGTTAAGGGTGTCACCAATTACACTGCCTGATATATATAGTGAATTTTGGGATTCATCGACAGAAAAGCCTTCCATCAGATAAACAAGATGTACTACCGACAGATCAAGTTCGCAGAGATACTCCTTATTCCTGAACAATAACAACTGATACTCAGGTTTTCCACCCGGCCCGTACATCAGTACAGCAACAGTATAATCTCCTGCATTCTGCAATCCGAACAAAGCTGTATCAGGTTTTCTGGCTCTTTCTGCTTTTTTGCTGAATACTTCTTTAATATTTGAGACTACTCCTGTCTCCGGATCGATATCAGCAAATACCGGTCCGTGCAGTCCTTCTGAATTCAAATAAGCGATTACGCTTATATTCTTACCTTGGGGATCGGTATCGAATGAATAAATATTCATCAATCTTGACCCATTGATCTCCGGGCACTTTACGTTCTGACGCTTGACCAGATTTCCTTCATAGTCATAAGTATCAAGAAGAGTAGTTGATGTTGCCCACTTGTCATCTGATTTGCAATAGATGTTAAATACCCTGTCATCGCTCGTACTAATGCAGGACGACATGACATCATCGTTTTCCTTGTAATCCTTTTCGAGTTTGAACCTTAACGAATCGAACCAGGGGTCATCTGCTTTGACTACCTTGTGCCCGCCTGACTTCGCTGAGCAGGATGTGAAAACAGGCATCAGGATAGCAATACACATAACCAAGGCTAAAAGCTTGGATTTTCCCATAATAGAGCCCCCCAATAAAGCAGAATAAGCTTGAATCAAATATCCTATTGTTCCCCAACAATCGGCATCAAAAATCTTTGAATCAATTTCATACTAAAGCTAAGCTACATCAAATCGGCATCAAAATTATGAATTTTTATCCAAGCGGTATTTTTAGAACGGCTCCGCGTTTTTGACCGTCCTGTTTCCTGCAAGCGCCACACACAAAACTTTAGCAGCTCCAGCTTTATAAAGTGCCTTAGCTGCTTCATGAAGCGTCGCGCCTGTTGTCGCTACATCATCAACAACAATTATCCTGAGACCTGTCACATCCCAGCCATCATTCACTTTGAAAGCGCCCCTTACATTTCCTGCTCTCTTATTGCTGTCATGGATCTCAGATTGCCTTCCTGTATCCCTGGTCCTTATAAGACAATCTTCTGCTGACGGAATACCATTTATCTTTGCAGCCGGATAACAGATCTCATACGCCTGGTTAAAGCCTCTTTCCTCCAACCT
>CACZML010000090.1 GCA_902782235.1 Oscillospiraceae bacterium | reverse complement strand
GTCTTCATCCAGACCATACCATTATCCATACTTTCAAAATAATTTATATGATGATCCCAGAACATGTCTATTATCTCATCCTTGGTGTAATAAGTGAGACCATCTGAATCAAATTTCTTTTTGATCTCATCTTCCTTCATTTTTTCCCAAGCATTTTCTATATAATCATTAATGTCACTTCCACGAATCGATAATGAGACATCAACATATTTTTTCAATGCATCTTTCGATTTAAAGATTTTATTATATTCACCGGGCTTAGCTCTAACAGTTAATGTATAGTCATATGACGCAGCGTTATCTGAAAGCAGTCGCTGTGAAATACTATAGTAAAGTTGCGTTCTTAATTCTGAATCATCGAAAGAATAATCAATATAACAAAACTCGTCTTTAGATGTACCTTTATCTTTATCATATACTCTGGATTCATAATTGATACTTCCGAAGTGAGGTTTATCAGCAGCGCAGGATACTTTGTCACCAGGTGTCAACATCGTCGAGGAATACTGCCCCCGCGTATAATGCTGACCGTTACCCAAATCAACATGCATTAACTTACCAACAACATCATAAAAGTACTCACCCCACGACAAACCGCAGTCAACACAAAAACCGTTCACGAAATTGTGTTCATTCGTAATCTCGACTTCCTTGCTTGTAGTCTGTTTCGGATCTACAGCTCTGTATTTGTCACCAAAATCAATGCCAAGATCTTTAAAACCCATCCCTAATTCGGAAAAAGCCACATCAGAAAATGCGATCATTCTTGAGAATATGATTGGTAAATCCTTTTTAATATCTTCTCCATGAGGACCAAGTGCAGACGTGTTATATGGATCAACTGAAGCGGGATCAGTGCTGGCCTTATCAAAGAACTCTTCAAATCCTCCAAGAGGAAAATCCACATTTGTTGAATAACCCGTATCGTCATACGACATATCGATCGAAAAGTAAACTTCACCGGTATCACGCATAACATTAATACCAAAAGAATCGTAATCATTTGAAGAATAGCTTAAGAAGATAAGTTTGTCATCTACATGTACATAACCATCGCCTCTGATGCCATCCAGGAAAAGAATTACACCCTCTTCGCACTCAGGATCTATAGACAGAAAATATTCATAGACTTTCTTGATGTTCTCCTCATCAAGTTTCGCAGGACCCTTATCAGCTTTAGTTCCCGTCGCTTCAACCTGTGTTTCCGCTTTCTCTTTACCGCCGGTTTCTCTGGAATTTTCAGCTTCTGATGATTTCGTTGTTGTACAGCTGCAAAGCACAAGAGATGCAAGCATAACACCACTTAAAAGCACTGCAATAATCTTCTTCATTTTCTGCCCCCCAAATCGTATTAAGGGGATTCAGACTATGCCAAATCCCCTTGCTACATTAACCTAATTATCCTGTTTTTTCCAATTTACTCCCATATCTGCGAGCGATGTATCAAGCCAGATCATTCCCGTATCCATGCTGGCAAGGATACCCTGACAATGATCCCAGAAGAAATCAAGGGCCTCATCTTTGGTTAAATATGTGCAGCCCTCAGCCTCAAATTCCTTCTTCAGGTCTGCGTCTTTCTTATTCCCCCATGCGCTGCGGCCAACTCCGTCATCACCTGTAATAAACAGAATTACTTCTGCATATTTCTTGAATGATTCCTTTGACTCAAACACTTTTGCATAATCGCCGGCATCTGCTTTGATCTCAAGCCAGTAATTATATTTGTAATCAACAATGCCCTGACCGACAGAGTACATATTCTGCTCATAATTCATTCTGATTGCAGTATCTACGCCCTTGCCATCTTTACGGCAGTAAATCCTGCATGTAATGCTCTCTCTGTTTTCTTTCTTGGTGTCTATAAAGTGATAGAACACATCGCCGGATTCCTTGTCGGAAGCGGAACACTGTACATAATCACCGGGCGACATCATCGTGGAAGAATCCTGGCCATACAATGAACGCCAGCCGGTATTAGCTTCATCGTTATCAAGCTTACCGATAGCATCATAATAGTATTCAGTCCAGCACATGCCGCAATCGGAGCAGATACCATTTACGAATTTGTGCTCGTTCTTGACTACGACTTCACTGCTTATCGTCTGTGTGGGATCAAGAGATCTGTATTTATTCCCTAAATCAATGCCCAGATCTTCAAGACCTATGCCAAGCTCAGGGAATGCCTTTTCCGCGCAGGCAATCAGTCGTGAATACATAATAGGAAGATCTTTCTTGATGTTCTCTTCGTTTGCCGAAAGAGCAGAATCATCGTAAAGATCAACCGCACGCGGGTTATCGATCAATGTATCGATCAATGATTCGACAGAGGCAAGACCTACCGAAGTATTTCCGTAGTAACGGGTCTCACCATATCCCAACTGGAAAGTAACAGAAACAAGCTGTGTATCAGAATGGATATTCAGGCTTATCTCGCTATCACCTTTCATCGTTGTATAGTCGAAATAAACATTCTCATCATGTACAGAATAACAGCCTCCACCTCTGATACCATCAAGATAAAAAGGAACAACACTGCGGCCTTCAGGTTCTTTGGAATCGTAAAGGTCTTTAACTTTCTTAACGTTGTCCTCGTTGATCTGTACGGACGCAGTTGTTGTCAGCGGAGTAGTCACGCCGTTTTCCTGCTTCTCATAACCTGCTTCTGTCTGGATCTCGTTCTCATCGCCATCATCAGTCTCAACAGGCTTCTGGCATCCACAGAGAACAAACGATGTCAGCATGACACCGCTTAAAAGCGTTGCAACAATCTTCTTCATTTTCATACCCCTTCAAATAAAAGAAAATCTTAATTTGTCCCTTGCCACCATCAAAAACAAACATTTTTGACAATAGCTATTCCACGCTTATGATACACATTCATTTGAATATAAGCAAATATTTTTGATTTGATTTGGAAATTATCGAACATTTGCTTGCTCGATTGTTCGGTTATTCTTTGATATTATCAATTTTACAGCTTTAGTGGAGAGAAAAATCAAAGATTCTGCCAATTAATGCACTCAGGACGCATCCCTGTTTCAAGGAATTCTCTGACACATTCCATAACCAGTTCTTTACTAATAACAACATCAGGATCGGGAAGCCACGCCTCACCGCCTGCAGTAAAGTCAACTTTAACCTGATTATCTTTATTAAATGACAGATACATATCTCCGTCTTCGTTCTCGAAAAAGGTAATACCAGCAAACGCACCGTTTGTACAGACAACAATGCACGGATACTTATCATCACCGCTTACCCAGATTTCATCCTTGTTCTGAGCATGCGACTTTATGATGTTCAATGCTTCGTCAATGGTTTGGAAATTATAATCCCCGTCTGTAAAACATATGAGTCCCATAAGGCTATTAAATAAACGACTTGATCAGATCTTCTGCAAGTCTTAATGAAGAATCTGAATCGCTGCCTGAAAGGAGTCTTGATACTTCACCGGTCTTATTTGCACCGTCAAGAACTGTGCATACTGTTTCTGTATTACCGTTTGCAACTTTCTTGGTAAGAACGAATCCTCTGTCGGATGCTGCAGCAATCTGTGCCGTATGAGTAACGCAGAGGACCTGGTGAGCTGAAGCGATTGCCTTTAACTTATTTGCGATCGCAAGTGAAGCCTTGCCTGAAACACCTGTATCGATCTCATCGAAAATAAGTGTCGGAATGAGATCCACCCTGCTTAATACATTCTTTACTGCGAGCATGATCCTTGAAGCCTCACCGCCTGAAACGATTGCGGAAAGAGCTCTTACCTGCTGGCCGGGGTTGGCACTGAAGCGGAAAGCAATATCGTCTATGCCGGACATAGAGAAGAACTTTGCCTTTTCTCTCCTTACGAAGCTTACTTCGAAGATCGCATCAGGCATCTCAAGATCAGCTAATTCCTGAGTGATAGCCTTTTCGAGCTGCTTGGCACAGGTCTTACGCTCAGATGAGAGTTTCTCGGCAAGATCAAGGAGTTCCTTTTCCTTAACAGTGCGCTGCTTCTTCAATTCCTGAAGAATGTCCTTATTCTTCTCGATCGCGTCTAATTCAGTCTTCGAATCGGATGCGAACTTATTTATCTCTGCAATGGTCGCACCATACTTGGCCTTAAGCTCATAAAGGAGACCGATGCGCTGTTCGGTGCGCTCTTTGAGGCCCTCATCGTAATTGCGGTCAGATAAGACCTTATCGACATCGGACGCCAGTGCATCAAGATCAAGAGCTAGGGCCTGCGCACGTTCAGCAATCTCTTTTAAGCTCTCATCATTCTGAGAAGCTTTGAGAAGCTCACGGCTTGCCTGATTTACAGACTGTACCGGGCTCTGATAGTTAGTTTCTGTGTTAAGAAGATCGCCGGCATTTTTGAGGCTCTCGAAAAGCACCTCATTCTGCGATAACTTCTTCTTGGTATCGTGAAGCTCTTCCTCTTCACCATCTTTAAAGCCTGCTGCTTCGATCTCGTTTACAGCGAACTCAAGATAATCGCGGCGGCGCTCGAGATAATCAGGTGATGAAGAGATCTCTTTGATCCTTAAGACAAGGTCTTTGAACTCCTGAAGGCTCTTAACATAATCTTTGTGGAGGTTAATGCACTTCTCACCGGCAAAGCGGTCAAGAAGCTTTACATGCGTTGATTCGTCGAAGATAGCCTGGGTATCGTGCTGGCCATGGATATCAACGAGCCTGGACGAGATGTCCTTCAAGATAGCATTGGTAACGCCGGTGCCGTTGACTCTTGCGACGGATTTGCCGCTGTCGTAAACGGTCCTGCTGATAATGAGCATTCCGTCATCATCTTCGATTCCGTTATCTTCGAGTATCTTCTTAAATTCTTCATCGCCAAGATCAGAGCAGTCGAAGACCGCCTCTGCAAACGCAGAAGGGCTTCCCGTTCTTATAAGATTTCTGGATGCTTTTGCGCCTAAGATAAGGCCGATGGCATCGACAATAAGGCTCTTACCCGCACCGGTCTCACCGCTTATTACATTGAGTCCTTTGCCGGGTTCGAAAACGATGTTGCTTATGACTGCAAAATCTCTGATCTCAAGTCTTACAAGCATTAATATCAGCCTTTTTCCATCATGTCTGAAATAGTGATGGCGAGAGCTTTTGCCTCGTCGATTCCGTTGCACGCAGCAAAGATAGTATCGTCACCGGCGATAGTTCCGACACACTCATCAAGGTGCATGGAATCAAGCGCTGATGCAGCTGCTGCAGCCATACCGGGCAATGTCTTGATGACGATAATGTTCATGGCCTGATTTACGGAAATGATACTGTTGGAGAAAACTGCAAGAAGTCTTCCCGGAGCAGTATCGCCAGTTCTGTCGAGCACGCAGTATTTTGTAGCTCTGTTAGGCAGCGTGATCTTAATGATGCCTAATTCTTTTATATCTCTTGAGATAGTTGCCTGTGTCGCTTCGAATCCCGACTGGTTGACCTTAGCGGTAAGGTCTTCCTGTGTCGAAATATCATTATCTCTGATAAGCGATAATATCTTTTCCTGTCTTGAATTCTTAGCGGTTTTCATAGAAGTAACCTCTCTGTACGATCTTCTTTCTGACATTGGCAAAGAAGCTGTCAGGCTTCAGGCAGACAGTCTTAAGGACTTTGTCATATCTTTTGATCTCTATTGAATCAAAGCTCTCCAGATCAACGAAATCCCTTCCGTCAGGGCAGATCAAAGGTGCTGATTCAATAGACTCCAAAGTGATCTTTATCTCACTTTCAGGAGTTGCCACGTATGTATAGCCGTTTAATGTATGGGAACAGATAGGCGTAACGATAATATCCTTCATGCCGGGCATGAGGATAGGGCCGCCTGCAGAAAGCGAATATGCGGATGAGCCTGTTGCCGTAGATACGACAAGTCCGTCACCTCTGAATCTTTCGATGATCTGTCCGTCTATAGAGAGAACCAGCGTTGTTATGTGGGGCTTAGCGCCTCTGACGATAATGATGTCATTAAGGCATACGCTTGATCCCTTCAGTTTTCCGTTCTTGTTATAAACGTCACACTTGAGCTGAGTTCTGTCTATGGTCTTGTAATCGCCGGAAATAAGCTGCGCCAGATCCTTCTCGAGATCATCATAAAGGATCTCATTAAGGAATCCGATAGAACCAAGATTTACGCCGACGAATTCAGTATCGAGTTCCCTGTACTTAGCAACCTTCGAAAGGAATGTTCCGTCGCCGCCGATCGATATGATCGTCTTGATATCAATATCTGCGAAGTCTTCGAAAATAACACCCGGAACCTCTTTAAGCTTCGGGCATACATCATCCATGCCTATCTCAAAGACAGGTGTAGCTCCCAGGCGGCTGATGATCTCAGCTGTCTTTTTCGCTGTCTCATAACCGTTATCTCTTGAACTATTGGAACATATTCCGTAATTCATAAAGACGAACCTCCTGTCAGACCTATAGATATTTAAACATTATAATGAATAAATATACATCAGGCAAATAAGATTATCTGGACAGAGCCGCTTTGATGGAAGATGCGACAGTAACACCGTCAAGACCGCAGTACTTAAGCTGCTCTTTCTGTGACATGGCTCTGACAATAGGATTTCTAACGCCGAAAACGGTAACATCGGATTCAAAGCCTAATATCTGGAGTTCTCTTTCGAGCGCTTCACCGAAGCCGCCGCTGATAATGCCTTCTTCAAGGCTGAATACGTATTTTGTGCCGACAAGAAGATCCCAGATCTCCTTTGCAGGCATGGGCTTGATCATGGTTACATTAATGTGCTTGCCTAAGATTCCCTGCTCTTTCAGGATCTCCATAGCCTGATCTGCTTCCTCGCAGATCTTGCCTGTGGAAACAAT
>CACZML010000089.1 GCA_902782235.1 Oscillospiraceae bacterium | reverse complement strand
CCGCAACCATCTTAGTATCGATATTTCCGAATACGCCGTTGAATCTGATCGCTCCCGTGAGGGTGACAGCAACTGCGCAGATCACTACCAGAACCGCACCGAGTATGCCACCGGCAAGGTAGATCACAGGTTTTCCCGTGAACCCTAATTCCTTTAAAGACTTCTTCTGGAACAGTTTCCAGAACAGGAAGATCACTCCGATAATGACCGCATATCCAAAGTAAGTCATCAGCGTGATGGTCTTATCGTCGAACAGCTCACCCTCCAGCGGGTTCTTGCCACAGGCAAAGTGAACAGCCAGAACCAGCACTTCACCCACCAGTTCTGAACCGAATTTGCAGACCCAGAAGATCAGTATGACCTTGATCACATAAAGGATCTTAGGCATCTCCGTCCGGTTGTTAAAGGGGCTTATATTCTTGATGAAATTTCCAATTTTACTCATGTAATTCTCCTTTTGGGGCGCGTTAAACAGAGATCCGCAACTACGGACCTTTGATGGTTAGGTTATTTTAAGATCAGACGGGGAATCCGTTGACGAGGAAATAGATCAGCATCGAGATGAGATCTATGGCAAGCAAAATGCCGAAACCTATGAGGAACCATTTAAGTGCGGTTTTCGCGCGCTTGCCGTTTTTCTCTGTAAGAACCTTCTGGTCGATCACATCGGCCATGGTCTTATGGTCGTCTGTCTTAACCGGCTCTATTCCTTTAAGAAGATAATCCGTAGTTACTTCGAAAATATCGCTCATGATAACGACTTTATCGAGATCGGGCGTCGCCTGCTCGCTCTCCCATTTCGAGACAGCCTGTCTGGAGACACCTACCGCATCAGCCAATTCTTCCTGGGACATGCCTTTGGATTTTCTAAGGCTCTGGATTCTGTCAGCAATTGTCATTTGATCCACCTCCGAGATTTGCTGTCCCGAGAATAGCAATTTCTGCCTTAACATATCTACCAACCGCACCTTGAACCTTGTCAACCGGTGGTTGCATGCCTGTATTTCAGGGCATTTGGCGTATTTTGAAATGCTGCGGCAATATACCTAATTATACAATTTTCCGGGGCGATTTATACTGCGGTCAGATATCCATCTCATACACTTTGAACACGGTAAAGTCACCGGTCTCCAGCGTGTACGGGGGATGTGTATCCTCAACGCGGTTCAAATACCAGTTCTCGCCACTGTCAGTGCTGAACCCGCTTCCGTCCACGCCTTTGTAGCCGTTATCGACAAACTTCTGAATTATGTAACCGTTTACATACATTAACCTGGTTCTCCGCAGAGTTTTACCCTGCCTTATAATTTACGTTGGCGTCGCAGAATAATCAGGATAGAAGGTCCCAAATTTCCTGCGTCGTAAGTCATCCAATATATACTCGGGTTTAGTCGGCCTTATGGCCACCTGATGATCGTATGCTCCCCAGTCGGAATCTTTATCCCAGTTGCGGATGATGAATTCAACAAGAACATCCATATCAACATTCTTGTTGCTGCCGCCGCAGCCATGGGTACCTTCACAAATATACGGCTTCCCGTCAACGACTTCGACATCGATATAAGAACCCGGTTCCACACCACCCTTGTGATAATAATTCCAGAAAAACATATCTTCATGCCCGGTAAACAGCTCCAGCATTCCGCGGACCTGCTCTTTGGACGGGATATCCGCACTGTAAACATAAAACCATTGGTACCTGCACTCTTTGATCACAAAGCCGAGATTCACTAAGCCTTTTTTCAATCTTTCCATGTTCATATCCGCAGGCTTCATGGAGATATCACCGTTAACGGGTATTACAAAATAACCGATGCCTTGTTCATACCAGTTGCAGTTGAACTTTATTTCGATCCTGTCATTGAAAACAAGTGCAAGAACTAATTGTATTTCACTTAATCTGTCTTCATTCTCTGCCATCTCTGACAGCTTCCTGAGAGCCACCTCTTCCAAGCTTTTCTGTGTCATCTCCCTGCCCTCAAGAAAAGCCCTCGAAAAATGATCTCTCGTCTTTTCCAATTTGGATAAGACGTAATGAATGCCTCCCAATTCAGGATTGAAAATCTTGTCGATTGTTTCCTGCTTTAACTTGCCGAGTCTGGCCCAGTCGTATACA
Organism: Oscillospiraceae bacterium; assembly: GCA_902782235.1. Taxonomy (GTDB): domain Bacteria; phylum Bacillota; class Clostridia; order Saccharofermentanales; family Saccharofermentanaceae; genus Saccharofermentans. The sequence continues at coordinate 10,296 of CACZML010000089.1, read as the reverse complement.
AGGTCCGGCGATGTCTCGTCCTGTATAGTGTTATTCATGATCAATACCTTCCAGGGTTATCAGGATAGATTCATTATACCAACTCTTCCACGAATATCAGGGCAACGTTGGCAGCGAAGCTGACGCATGTGATCGTTAATCCGGGAGATTCCGTACTCATCTTGTCTTTTGCCAGGTGTACCTTTTTGCAAAAAATAGAGAATAAGGACTACATATTTGCGTTTTTGTAGTCCTTTTTCCTTGATTTTGAGAAAAAAGTAAATTTATCCAAAACTGATTAGTGTAAATGCTGATTATCCGCTCTATTAACTCGTATGTTGACGATTGTTTTTCCAGAACGAGAAATGAAATCCCTTTCCGTATCCGATCTTCTCATAAAACGGATCTTCGCCACCGGACATATGCGTCGCGCCGAGAGATTTCATCGTGCGGTAGTGCTTTGTGAGCGCGGCTGCGGCAAGGCCCTTTCTGCGATGCTCAGGAGAGGTGCATAACGGTTCCATATAAGCCAGCTTATTCTGCGGGATCCACCACATTCCTGAAAAGCACGCATACTCGCCGTTCTCATCCGCGATAACAACGTCGTACTCATGTGTGGAATGAGGCGATGGTGCCATGAATTCGGCTACGCAGTCTTTGTGCGATTTTGCGGGCGTCCAGTCATTGCTGCCGTCGTACTTATCCCAGTCTGTGAATTCCTGTTCGTCACCATGGTCGAAGCCGTACCAGCATAGCCTGGAAAGCTTGAGAACATCGATATCGGAAGGCTCAACAAAATGATATCCTTCCGGCAATTCGTAATTCAGTTCGTTCTCAAAATCAAACACGCGGCTCTCGTATTCAAATACCATTTCAAATCCGCGCTTTTTAGCAGCCTCCATTAGGAATTCCTGTCCGTTGAAAAGAACAAACTGCTGATTGCCGTCAAAATCCGGCATAGTCGTGACCGCATAATCTATCAATTCGTCGGCAAGATACTCGTAACCTTTTCGAACTGCGAAATAAATATCAGTAACCGGTGCTTCATAATAGACGAAAGCAACGGTCTTATCGCCATCAAACCACAGTCTGTCCAGATGTGAATAAGACGCATCCATCCACGACGCGCGGATCGCATGCTCGAAAAACGGAGCCGGCATACCGCTGCCGTTCTCTCTGTCATAGATATCGACAAGAAAATCCCATACAAGATTTATGTCAGTCAATAATTGAAATTGTTTTGTTGTTATAGCCATATATCCCCCTAGTCTTTAATTGCAGATATTACGTAATATCGTACATCTTCATGGTCTCGCGGTTGCGGTACTCGTGTTTCTCGTAGTATCCGATAAGATTGCCTTCTTCATTTCTGAGAGCAACCATATAAACATCTTTGTTTTCCTTCTGGTTAAAGAATGTATAAACGATATTGTTGTCTTTAGATGCTTTGAACCATTCAACCACTTTTTGGATCATTTCGCGGGACTTCTCATTATGGCAATTCAACAGGCTCTTACCCATAAGATCCTTTCCGCCCCACTTCGCATAACGTTCTATTGCTACAGGATTCATATAGATAATTGTGTGTTCAAGGTCACATATGACCACTGCTGCCCTGTCAGCTTCAAGAACGCTTTTGTAGATTTCATTTAAGTTTGTCATTTCCGGATTCTCCTTTTGATTGCTGGTGATATCAGGATCCTTTCCCCTTATCATCGTTATACGTTCTCTCGTATCTTTCTTTCGCTCTGGACCAGGGCGCTAATTCGTTATAGTTATCATCTTTGACCATACAGTACGGCATTGTGTAGTAATCGTCATCAGCTTCAACAAGAACGCGTCCGCCGCCGATAAGCTTATCCGGATCTTCGCCGTTTTTTCCGGTCGGATCAAGCTTGTCATACGTTTCTTTATCAATCTCGCAAAGTTGATAGAAGCCTCTCCAGCTTCGCTCCGCAGTATATATTCCTCTTTCCTCATCGAAGCAGGCTTTCCACCCGATACCTTTTTTAAAGTGGAGTCCGGCTTCATTTGCATCCGCATCGTACTTTCTTTCAGCACTTTCCTGATCCGACAAAGATAGTGCACTGCAGTCTGATGTTTTGTTATTTTCGCTTATATTGTTTTCCATAATGTTCTCTCTTCTTTTTTAATGATTCAGTTCAGGAGATCTCCCAGCGTGTCTTCAGTCTCAACAGGCTGCCAGTGGCCCTCGACGCAAGTGACTGCACCGGTCGAGCGGATCTTGTCTGCCAGTTCACCTGCAAGTTTTCTGTCCTTGATACCGGTGGTAAATTCCGAGCAGGCTGCGTCACCGACGAAGAGCGTCTTGTCTTCGCACACATAAACGAGTGTTGAATCCTCTGTGTGAGGTGCCTGTGTCAGCAGGAGCTTGACCGTGCATCCGTCGAAAACAATATCGGCAGGAACAACGATCACTTCCTTGCCGCCTTCATATTCTTTTTGAATGCTGTCGTACATGTTCAGGAACTCATCAGGACCGTTCGTTTCGATCTTCTTCATGCATTCCAGAAGATGCCCGTTCGTGAGTTTATTTGCCATCGTAAGACCATTTACGGCGTGCATCGCGAAAGTGTGATCCCAGTGCCAGTGCGTAATCACCGTAAGCGAAGGAAGAGGCAGACCTTCCTTCTGAAGAAGATCGTAAAACTCCCTGATGTGCGATTCCGAGTGGCCCGGGCTCATCTTATCACCCTTAACATAGCCCAGGTTCGGGCGGTCACGCTCCTCCTCAAAAGGCATATACCATATATGTTCTGAAAGCTTTTTAAGTTCCACTTGTTTCTCCTCCGATATTCTTAGAAAAGGGTACAAGATTGCTTACTTCGACGTAGCCGTTTTTCTTGTAGAAATTATAGGCCGGCATGTCTCTGTCGGTAAGCAGGAATATCTGCTTTAAGCCCATTTCCTTAATGGCCTTTTCGATCTCTGTCAGGAAGAAGGTACCTGCGCCTGTGCCCTGGCGGTCAGTCTTAATGCACAACTCATCGATTATATATTCCGTGCCTGTATACCAGTGTTTTATGTAACCCATCGAGAGTCCGATCAGTTCGCCGCCTTCGAAAAGTCCATATGTCAGCGAATAGCTCTGACCACAAAGGTCATCTATATAACAGTCAAGCTGCTTGCTGTCCGACCAGTCGTCGTTCCACGGTTCACCCGTGAAAACGCCCGTGAACAGTTCTTTTATGGCTTCTTTTTAAGTTCCATGTGTTATCACCTCAATGCATCAGTTCTTACATACATTGTCTTGCGGCCTGATCCCAGACGGACAAGATAGCCTTCATCTACCAGTTTCTTTAATGCTGATTCTACGGAAGAACTGCCTAAGCTGGGACATAATGCCAATATCTCCTGCTTGGAAAACTTCCCGATCCTTTCTGTTACACACGCTTTAACAATATCGTATGAAGTGCTTTTCGCGCCTGCACCGTGAACAATATAGACTCTGTTCTCAAAATCACGATAACACTCAAGGATTATTCCCAACATGTATTTAATGAACGGTTTGGGATCATTAGTACCTTCGTGCCAGTTCAGATCCGCCCTCTGCAAAGAATCGTAGTAAGCTTCCTTAGTGTCAGCAATTGCCTTCTCGATACTTATATATTGACCGACAAGATATCCGCATTTATTAAGGAGAAGAAGCGTCAGCAAGCGGCTCATTCTTCCGTTTCCGTCGTTAAACGGATGAATGCACAGGAAGTCGAGAAGAAAGCACGGGATCAGGATCAGCTCATCTACTGATTCCAGATCCAGCTCTCGCTGTAAGCTCTCACATATCTGGTCGATCGCACCCGGTGTCTCATATGGTTGCGGCGGTCTGAATAAGACTTTCTTCTCTCCATCTGCAGTAATCATGTCGATCTCATTGGGTGTAGTCTTAAACTGACCGGCAAAAGACAGATTTGTGTATGCAAGCAGTTCTTTGTGAAGCTGAAGGATATAATTCCTCCTTACCGGGATCGCATCATAATTCTCGTGGATCAAATTAAGCGCATTGCGGTAGCCGAGGATCTCTTCCTCATCACGGTTTCTGGGTGTTGTTTTATCTGCAACCAACTGTTTCAGTCTTGAATTGGTTGTGATTATGCCTTCGATGCGGTTTGAAGCCTCAGTACTCTGCACTTTGGCAAGCTCTATAAGACGGTCTAGTTCGACCGGTTTCTGACGAAGAAAAAGTTCCTGCTTTCCCTTGTATTCATGGATCTTCGAGATATAGGAAATTATCTCGTTATCCCATGTTCTGTCAGCCAATTCAGAATAATCGAATTGTCTCATCTGATAATCGTCCTTTCTCCCAAAGCGTATTGTTTTCTCCCAAATTATAACTGCGTTTGGGAGATATTACAATAACTTTGGGAGCGAACTATTCTCTTAAATACCGTCGCATTTTAAGGGAAAGACGAGAATAATAAGGGAATCGAATTCTATTTCAACTTATTGAGTATTCTCTGACACGCTTCAATATGCATGATCCAATGCCTCGAAAACGGCATCTGAATGAGCCCTTTCACATCTTTTTTGCACCAGTAATCGATCAGCCAGACCGCGTTCTCGTCCGTGCTGACGACACCCAGAGACCGCAGTTCTTTCTCCCGCTCATCCGGAATCTTGAGCTTAAGATCGCTGAAATTCAGATTGCGTATTATTTCTTCCGTACTCTTCTTTACATCAGCAGCATACGAATACAGTTCATCTATATCCAGCTTCTTTGTAAAATCAGATATCTGCTCCTTAACAAGCTCGTTGCCGGTCGTTATTACCGGCGAGTTAATCCGTCTCTGATAATCACCTGTAAACAACACTTCTTCATCGCCGTTAACCAGAGTGTGGGCAACGATATCTTCTATCCTGAAGATATGCCATATGGAATACGCGATATTCTTGCTGTGGTATCCGTCAGCATTCATGAAAGGCATGGCATCAAAGTCTTCCCTGTTAAGCTCTTCCTTAAATGAGAGCAGCGTATCCCAAAGTTCTTTTCGAAGCCCGAAAAGCACATCTTTACTCTGATCAAAAGTATCAGCCTTTTTGATCAGGAGCTGCAATTTCTTATTCTGTTCAGACCATTCTTTATTCATGCTTGTTACCTTCCGGCGGGGACATTAACATGGACCGGTTACAAACAATTATATCCTATCAGACACTCATGCGTTTGCTCTGAGATACTGCATTGCCCAGTTCAGCTCGTAATCCTCCTTGTCACGGAAGATCTTCATTGCCGCATCGTAATCTAAGGGAATTCGCACATCAACAGGGTTGCGGCTGACGCAGTCTTTGCGTGTATCAATGTTGGGATTACCATTGCCGTCAAGCACGGGACCGACAGGGAATCCTACATAGATATGTCCGCCGGTAAGAGCACTGATGCCGCCTGTTTCCTGGTTGCAGCCGTAGGAGTCTGTAAGTCCTGCAACTGTGACATTAGGCATCATGGAAAGATACAGCGTAGCTCCGTCGCCTGCACTGAGACACCCGTAATTCGTGAGTACCAGGACCTTCAGATCAGCAAACTCGCCGTCACCTTTAATGCCATGTGTTGAAGTGCTCTTAAAGACGCCGTTCTTGCGTACACCTACGGCGTAATGATCCATATCCTCTGTTGAAAACAGGTCGCAAAGAGCATTGGCGATCTCGTCGTAACCGCCCTGATTATTGCGGATATCTATGACGAGATATTCCATTCCCTGAGATTTGAGAGCGCGGAGCTTTTCGCGGAACATTTCCCTTGCCTTCGCATGATTGCCTGTCATGTATCCGACGAAGATATCGTAAAGGTCGTTGCCTGATGATTCAGCGGTAATCCTGAGATAACCGCACTTGTCGTCCAGCATCTTCGTGCTGAAATTCTCAGCAAGAATAGAATCGTATTCATCCTCAGCGCCAAGCTTTTCGAAGTGCCTGTATAATCTGAATGCTTCAAGCTGAGTGTGCGGATCGCCAAGATCTTTAAGTGTTACGGTCTGTTCTGTGCCATTATCATCAAGGAATGATACATCGAGTGTGTCGCCTCCTACACCCGAGAGCACGATTGCCGCTATACGTTCGGCGTTTTCCTTAACAGACATACCGAGGTTCGGGATTTCCTCCGCACAGGCCTTCAGAATATCCTTGCCGTTCCATTTGGTAATGACGGTACCGTCCTTTATGCCCAGCTTCTGCACATCAGCGCCCGTGCAGACAGCGATTACATCACCGTTATCGAGCTGAACCATTGCAAGACCGTATTCACGGGGCTTATATGACACTGTATATGAAATGCATCCTTCGACCCTGTCTTTATCATCTGTTACGACATGAACATGACCGTCGTGAAGTTCAGCGCAGAACATCATGACAGCATCAGTAAATTTCTTTTCATCCTGCTCCTGTTCCGCTTCTTTCACCATAGGCATGTATTTTGCTTCAAGCGCTGCAAAGTCTACTTCTTTCCATTCCTTAAGAACATAATGCTTGTCCATATCCTGAACCATTGAATGGAAGGATGCGGTATAGCTCTGCTTTGCATGATTGAAATAGTCCGGAGACATGCCGATATAGTAGAAACCCATTACACATGTCACAAGTCCTGCGAGCACCGCTGTGATCTTATATCCGATCTTGCGCTTTGCGAAAGGTATTGGCAGGAGCGCGAAAAGTGCGACTGCATAAAGCGGGAAGAACCCTATAATAAACAACGGGAATCCTCTCAGATAAATAAGTGCATGAACTGCGGCGATGACAGCCGGCAGAAAGCAAAGCCCGCGCCACAGGCGTATCTTCTTTTTATCGCCCTTCCACTTGTGGTGGAGAACTGCGAGTACGATCATGATTATAACGACCGCACCAAACCATACGAGCTGCTCTTTATTAGATACAGCGATACGGTGCCAAAGTGTACCGAAAAAAGTATTCATATCTGATCCCTCCGAATTTCTTATTCATGGGTTAGACGGAGGAAAATCAATTTCGTTACAAGAATTTTTCATCAGCCTGATTCAACGCTCATTAAGAAATGCTTTGATCTCTTCAGTTATCTTCCCGGGCTCGTAATGGAAGATATAGTGTCCGCAGTCAAGCTCTACAACTGATACTGAATTAAGGCCTTCCGCATAATCGTATGCGACTTTTTTCCACAGCTCCCTGCTGCCGTCCAGCTTCTTCTCAGACAAGAACAGGAGCACCGGAATATCAGGCTTTTTGCCTGAAGCGACAAGCGCTGCGCTTTCCTTCGCATCAGATGCTTCCTTTGCAACATCAATGTTATTGCCGATCCGGTTCACCAATGCTATATATGTCTGCTCTTCATTATCTGAAAGGAAATCTCCTTCAGGAAGGAAGGTATCGTCAGAAAAGAACCTGCCTATGCCAAGTTCGATAAGTCCGTGCTGCGCAAGATAATAAGGCTTTACCAAAACACCGCCCTTTGTATAGTTGTATGTCTCCGGGAATGCCATGTCGAGACCTATGATCGCTTCAACTTCATCAGGATATGTCTGTGCCCAGTATAAAGCTTCCAGTCCGGAGTATGAGTGCGGACAAAGGATATAAGGACCTTCCATTCCAGCGCCTTTGAGTGCCGCTCTCGTGTCGGAAAGAAGGGATGCAACATCTCTTGGCCGGTCAACAGTATCGCTGTATCCGTATCCGAATTTCTCAACGACAACTATCCTGCATTCACCCTCCAAGCCCGGGTAAAGATTCTTAAAATCAAGGCTTGGGCAGACCGTGCCGCTTGCAGCCATCAGCACAAGCGTCTTGTCGCCTTCCCCAACCGAATAAACATGCATTTTGTGGCCGTCCACATCGACCATCTGACCTGGCGGTGTGAGAAGATCTTTCTCGCCTTCAAGCAGGACCCTGTGTCTAATGAATGAGAACAGCAGAAATACTGCAAGCAGTCCGAGAACGCACAGAAGGACCTTGCGGAATATGTGTTTTTTCTTTTTCAATGCAACAAAACTCCTTTATCAGTTTATAAGTTAGACGGAGAAAGAAAGTTTTCGTTACAAAGAAAAAAGCGTGTCATAGATAGTCTGCGCCGCTAATCCGGACCCTTCAGCCGAAGGATGTCTCCTGTCCTCAAAATACAGATCGATTTCCGGATGCTCATGGATGTGAGCCCACCATTTTTCTCCAACCGGGGCCACCATACAGCCATACTTATCTGCAAGTTTTCTATATCTTGAAGACATCTCTTTCTGAAACGCCTCATTGTCTTCTTCAGTCCAGGTCATGAAGAAACAGGCCTTCGAACGTGTCTGCTTGATCCATTCCATTATCCTGTCAGAAGCTTCTTCCATGACAGAGAACTCACCCATAGGGTGCGCCACATGCTGAAGGATGATGAAGTCGTAATCACCGAAAAGAATATTAAATCTGGTCTGCTCATTGTCCGCATGATAATCCAGCCCCATACCGCCCTGCGTAAGCATGGTTACCTGCATATCAATACCGTTTTTTCTGCAAATATCCGCAAAGATCTTCGGCATATCATTAAAATACGTGTGGCTGTTGCCAATAAAAAGAGTTCTCATCTCAATCCCTCTCTTTCTCCCGTTTCCGCTTCAGGTGGTCTCGTACCTGTCGGGAATGTTTCTGTCTTTATATCTTTCGCCAAAAAACGTGCAAGCATGAGGTCGGCATTAAACTTATCTATGAACTTGTAATCCCTGTAAGTGTTGTCTTTTTCGTGGATCCTTATGTAGTAATTGGTATTGTGATTACGGTACATATGAAAATAAATAGAATACTGATCGGCTTTGGTAATGTCCTCAAGCTTTGCTATGCGGAATTCCTGAGGGGTATGAACTATGCAGTACGTCTCACCGACAGCCATAATTCCCATAGCAAGATAATTGATCGTTGAGTGCATGAAGTCGTTATTTACGTCATCAGCATCGAAGCCCTGTTTTATTATTTCTGCTTTAAGTTTATTTCCGGGAATGAAGCTTGGCTCAACCAGAACTGCTGCAACCACGATCAATGCACTGATTATCTCGACGACAAGTATGGCACAAATAATTATCGGCAAACTTGTTACTTTATTATCGACCAGACCAATTACCAATAACACATTCAGGCATACCGCCAAGATAACCGATATTACGATCTTGCCCTTATGGTAACCCTTGCTCAAACTGTCACAGGCTTCAAACATATCCCCGGATTTTTTAAGCTCTTCCACCCTTTTAAAATGCCCTTCAGCATTCATTTCTTCAGCCATTTTCGTAATATGTTCAGAACTGAACATCCAGTCAAAACGACGGCTTAGCAAACTAATCACAACAACAATGGCAGCAGCACCAATAAAGACACCGGCAGCTATATAAGATAGCCTGACCTCTCTGTTAATACCCCAGCAGCAGAATGCAATCAGAGCTCCGCACATGAGCAATAACAAAAAGCTGTATAGAACTAGAGCTGGAATTTCTTTTTTCTTGTTGTTCATAGATCTGTCCGCTTATTCCAATATCCACCGGTTTCCTGTATTAAACATTATATCAAACCCGTGTTATCCGGACCCGCTATTATTGTTTGGATGTCTGATGTATCTCATCCGGGAAAAAGTAAGCTTCGTCAGGTAAAAATATAATTATTCCCGGTGTATCGTGAACGTCTTTCTGGCTCATGCCAACGCAGTTGGAATACTTGAAGACACATATTTTTGATTTGTAAAAGATCGTAAGTCTGTTGTCGCGCATGCCTCTGACGACAGCATGATAAGCAATGTATTCCCTGCGCTTTACGACCCTTAACCTGTATACGAAGTTTGTCAGCGAATAGAAAAACACCGGCAGTCCGGCTACCATAATAAAAAAGAACATGAATCCGGCAAAGCCAACCGTCCTGCTGAGTCTGCCGTATAAGGCAAAGTATCCGTTCCAGATCAGAAGTCCGATGGGAACAACGATCATGACAATGATGTTCAGGAACTGCTCCTTAAGAGCTGCACGGAAGAGCGCCTTGTGCAAAAAAGACGGATCTTCCACCACATAAAATTCATCTTTTTGAGGAAGCCTCGGCCTGGTGAAGATCCTTCTCCATCCCTTGAGGTCCTTTAATGCATACTTCACTGCGTTGACTGAGATGATAAGACCTCCCAAAGGAAACATTCCGATACCGGAAAACATCACAGGCATATTGTTGTTATCAGCGCCATCAATCCAGAGAAAAAAGGCAGCAATGTACCACACAAACATCATCACGATCAGAGCGGTATTCAGAAACCGCTTTGCCTTCTCGTGTGACTTTCTTTTTGTATGCTTATAAAACCGTTTAGCTTTCATTCGTGACATGCGCCGTATTATTCCT
>CACZML010000088.1 GCA_902782235.1 Oscillospiraceae bacterium | reverse complement strand
ACTTCGTTTGGAGGTTTCTGTGGACAGCAACACAGCAAAATTTGATTTATCAGGTGATAGAACGGCTGATGTACACGCGCTCATGTCGTATGTTTTGAGTGCGCTTAAGGAGAAGGGCTACAACCCGATCAATCAGCTTGTCGGTTACTTTATTTCCGGCGATCCTACGTATATCACCAACTATAAGGGAGCCAGAGGTCTCATCAAGCGTATTGACCGTGATGAGCTTTTGGAAGTAATCATCAACGATTATTGCTCCAGACTGTAAAAGGGTTTAAAAGATACCGGTATTAAGCGGTAGTGGCGGCTTATGCCGCCTTATTTTTTGTTTTCGAAAGGGGAATATTAATGGGCAAAGCAGCCGGCAGGGTAATGGGCATAGACTTCGGTACAAGGCATATAGGCGTTGCAGTTTCTGATGAACTGAGGGTTATCGCCAAGGGCATTGAGACCGTCAACTGGAACGGGGAAGACCCGGAATGGGCTTTGAACCGCATCTGCGAGATCATTAAGGAGATGGAGGTCAATGCCATCGTCATAGGGCGCCCGGCAAGGACTGACGGCACAAGATCTCAGGACAAGGCAGAGGCATTCGGAGCTTCCCTGGCTGAACGCTGCGGCATTGAGCCTGTATTTAAGGATGAGCGTTATACGACGGTCCTTGCTTCAAGATACCTTCACGAGAGCAATATCAAGGCCAAGAAGCAGAAGAAGGTCATTGACCAGGTGGCAGCTGAGATAATCCTTCAGGACTACATCAACACCCTGTGAGCAAGATTACCGCAAATTTGATATAATGAGCCATCTGAGCTTTATATTATAATTAAAGAGTCAAAGGAGACATGAATATGGCAGATAATAACAATTTTGAAGAGATCGGACCTAAGGACGAACTTATCGACGCAATCGCACAGCTTGATGACGAGGGCGACAGAGTTATCGAACTTAAGGACGAGGAGACAGGCGAGGTTACAAAGGCAGTTGTTGAGAGCACATTCCTCTTCAACGGCAGCACATATGTAGTTCTTATCGTAGATACAGACGAGAAGGACGAGGATGACGCACTTATCAGTGCTTATGTCATCATGCGCTTTGTCGATAAGGACGGAGAAGTCCTCCTTGAGAACCTTCCTGAGAAAGAGGAAGACGTAATCTACGATTACTACGATAAGCTCTGCGACGAGCTTTACGGCGACGATGAAGAATCAGAAGACTAATAACAAACCGACAGGTCTTAAGAAGAAGATCGCTCTCGAGAAGGACCGCAAGGCCAAGCTCGCGGGCGAGCATCTTAAAGAGAGCAGGAGCGAGGAGCTCCTGGTCATGCGCGATCCTTATGCAAAGAAGGATTACTACATGTCGCGCATCGACGCCTTCACTCTCATGAAGACCGACTATGTGGTCATGTATAACTACGTGCCTGATGACGGCAGCCACTCAAAGCCTGAACTCGTCATCATGCGCACTGCAGTAGCGGAGAACGGCGAGCGCGTCTATTATTCCATCAAGGATCCGGAAGAGCTCGAGAAGGCTTTTGTCTACTTTATGAGAAGGTATTACGGAGCACAGGCACCTGAGTCCAGAGCCAAGAACGGAGTATCCTCCGGAGATCAGAAATAACAATGAGTTTTTGGGAGAAAGCCCGCATCAAATTAGGCGCATTGGGAAAAGCCGTTGTATGGCTTCTGTATTTCCTTTGCGCTGATTATGGTGTTTATCTGGCTTTTGAGCTCCTTAAGATCGACCGTAAGATATACAAGGGAACCTTTAATCTTTGTTCCACTCTCGCGGTCCTGATCGTGATGCTGGTCATAGCAAGACTTCTTTCGATAAAGACGGACCCCCTGATAAAGATGAATAAGCTTAAGCCCGATCAGGTCGCATGTCTCGTGATCATCGGACTGGGCATGCTTGGAGTCGTAACGACTTATATCATCGTTGCAGACAAGATCGCGACTTTCATTGAGTCAATGAAGAACGCCATGGAAGATTACCGTGAGAGCGTTGACAGATTCTCCGATACGCCGCAGGTCGTGGTTCCGGTATGGGATTCGATAATCTATGTGATAACACTTTGCTTTATCGTTCCGGTAACGGAAGAGGTGACATTCAGAGGTGTTATTTTCGGGCAGCTTAGAAGAGGCTTCGGCCCCTGGGTATCAGTATTCTTAAGCGCTGTTTTGTTCGGAATTATGCACGGTATCTCAGTTCATATCGGCTATGCGATCGCCTGCGGTCTTATCATTGCAGCGTGCTACCACATAACCGACAGCCTTGTGGCTCCGATAATTCTTCATGCGGTATTTAATATCTTCGGTTCGGGAATAGCCAATTTCATGAATGTTGAAGCTTTCGGAATCCCTAATGAACTCACGACATCGTTCATGGTCGGCATTAACATGACATCCATGCTCATGATGCCCATCGGAGTCCTGGCTTTTGCTTATCTTGTAAATGTAAAGAGAAAACAGGCAAAAGAGCGCTTAGCCCTTGAAGAATCAAGCAATATTCAAGTAGAATTATCCGAGGAAAACAACGGTGATCCGGCTCCTGACGGAGACGATAACGGAATCGAGGCTAAGGAATGAAGAAGCACGGCCGGCCGATATTCGGAATAACAAGAAAGACGCGTTTTGCGGCGGCTATGGTCGTCGTTGCGATCGTTCTTGTCCTGGCAATTATCGTGCTGGGCTATATTGGCGTATTCAGCTCAAGATCAGAGCTTTGTGAGATCGCCGTGACACCTGATAAGGCCGAAGATACTTATGGCGGAACCGGAATCAACTGCGACCTGATCCCCAATATCAATATCGTAAGAGATGCTTCTTTCGAGAGTTCAACAGATTTTTCGAGCATGCTGATAGCTGGTTCTTCAGAAAACAGCGTGTTCTTAACGCCTGATGCCGTTGCTTCTGCAGGCTATGATACAAATTCCTGCACCGGTGATACGGCAAGGATCATATCGATCGACAGTGAAGGTGTCATGAGCGAGAAGTTCACGGGCACCATTACCGGCTTTAAGCCCGCAAGACTCGGCGCAGTTACCGTGATCAAGGATGAGAAGACCCTCTGGGATGAAGACCGCATTAAGGCAATGGCTTTCTACGGCAATATGGTCCTTGCATTAACTGACAGCGGCAGACTTCTCTATGACATTACGAACAACCAGCTTATGGGTGTTGTAAATGCGAAAGACAGATTCACCATGATCGATTCCAACGAGGCAGGCGTAGTTGCAGTTTCGCTGGACGGTTCTATCTATTTCTCGCAGGATGGCAAGAATTACTCCACCGTCTATGAATCTTATCTTCCGAGCATGGAAAATAACATATGCGGCATTGGAAGCTCCGGTACGACAACATCCGTTTGCTATAAGAACGGAACGATAATTACAATTGCCAACGGAATCGTTGCTGTTACAAGCCTTCCCGGTTCTGATGCCACTGCATTTATCTCAGACGGTAAAAGATTTATAGCTGCAGACAGCTGGGGCAATATCTATTCATCTTCCAACGGAATGGTTTTCGAGAAGATCGGCCAGTCAGAGACCCTTGCCGAGAATGCAAGACTGTTATCTGACGCAACTACAGGAGTTTTCTGCTTTGTTGCGGATAATTCAAAGGCTGTGCTGGTTAAGAGCGTTTCAGATGAATATGTTTTGGAAGAACTCGACATATCCAAGCTTACAGGCTCTTTGGTCGATTCTGTTTATCTTACTGATTCCGGACTCATAATCGCGGGAACAAGAGATAAGAAGGCTTTCGCCATAAATCTGGCAACAGGAAAGACAGTTACCCTTACATCCGAGAATGTCGTTATCGAGAACATAATGGGCGTCTCAGGCGACAAGGTGTTCTACGATTCAGGCAGGGAAATATATAAGTCACAGATCCTTTCAGAGCTTTCTATCGAAGGCAATCTTGAAGGCATCGACATCATTGCTGACGATATCCTGATCGCAGGTCATGCCGATAAGGCTGCAGGCGGAGCGGTCAGTGCATCAGACAGCAGGGAATTCCCCTGGGATATCTCTGAGGAATCCACCTGGAGAGTTTACGGCAAAGGTACAAATGTCATTGCCACAGACAGAGCCTACAGCGGCAGATACGGTGCAAGGATCACGGGAAGCGGAAGTGATGTTCATGCGATCACACAGGTTTTACCCGGCAAAGCAAAGGATAACTTTATTCCCAACACTTTCTACCGTTTAAGCCTCTATGCCATGTCTGACAAAGCGCCCGAAAAGGTTTACTGCTGGGTCGAGGGCGAGGGCTTCGGAAGATTCGGAATAGAGCTTACGGGACTTGGCAACAACTATAAGCGCTACAATTATGTTTTCGCTGTTACGGAACAGATGGCGGATGCAGGTGAGATAAGGCTCTCAATAGCTTTTGAAGGCGCGGGATTCGTTCTTGTCGATGATATCTATTTAGGCCCTGACAGCTACAGTACTGCAGGTGTTCCCCAGTATTATGCAGAGACCCTGGTATCCGGCAAACCCTCTGCGATAAGGCTTAACAACCTCAATATCGGAGGTGACGGCTTTGCCGAGACATCTCTCTATTTGTCTTCGATCGATTCAGTCTCACGTTCTGTAAAGGGAACTTCGAGCAGAAATGAATATGCGGATGATGAATCCGTTGCCGAAGAATATCCCAGGCAGTCCGTTACCGCTTCTCTTGAGGACAGTTTAAGGCTTGTAAAGCAGTGTTCTTCAACCCCGTGGATCGTAATCGGACCTTACGTGAACCAGAGCGATATTGATAAGTTCCTTGAATATATGTGCGGTTCTATTACATCGGAATACGGCGGCCGAAGGACTGACAACGGCACGGCTCTGCCATGGAGCAGGCAGTTTTCCAGAATCTATATTGAGATCAATGACAGCGGAAAGGTCTTCAAGAGCGATATCCAGAAGGCATCCTACGTCAATTACGTTATGTCCATGTTCTCCCGTTCGGAGTATTTCAGCGACATAAAGGATAAGACGGTCTTCCTCGACGGCATGGAATACAGCGGCGGTACCATGATGTCAAATGCCGACAACCATACCATGGACGTAACTCTTGCAGCCAACGACAACACTGCTTCCTATATCGATAACATAACCACAAGCTATATCCTCGCGCAGTATGAGACGCCTCATATCGTTACAGGCAATAAGAGCGGCGAGTACATCAATGTCCTTAAGACCAGCGGCAGCAACTGCGGAAAGATCCTCTCGGCGATAATGACATCGGAAGCGGATTTTGCCGATATGTTCCTTTTCGACGCTTCCGTTAACTTCGTGCCTTCGAAATACACGTCCAGCGAGATCTTCGTGGACAAGGATGAGTTTATCAACATGATGACCGTATCAGGTCTTACAACGGCATTTACGGGCTTTGACGAGCTTTACACTGAGATATCCGAACCGATCGACAAGAATATTCCTGTAAGTGTCGAGTCGTTCATGTCCAATGTCACCGCTGCATGCTTCAGTAGGGGCAACACCGTATATCTCGTCGTTGCCAATTCCTCTGATACGCAGCAGACTTTCCTTATCAGTGACAGCAGGCTTGGCCGTACTGACAGCGTTACAAGACGTTACGATGAGAAGGGCAGGTTCATAGACCAGAGGAAGCTCAGATCAAGCCATCTGAGACACATCCTTCAGCCCGGTGAATTCATTATCGTTGAGATCGTTACGAGGGGATAAGCTTATTCTCCAAGGATAAGCTTTACGAGCTCGTCAGAAGCCTTCGAAGCAGCGTTTTTCCACTTCTTGCAGATGCTTACTGCCGTTGCTTCATCGTCCACGGTGACCGTGGCGTTGAAAGGCTTGCCGTTATTGTCAGATGTAAGGGTTACTTTGAATTTGCCGTTTTCTGTGAGCTCAAGAGAGGCATTTACGCCTGAATTCCTGTTCATTTCGGCAATTATCTCTGCTGCCGCCTCATCCAGATGCTGGATCAAAGGTGCGCTGAGGGAGGAGATCAGGTCGTTCAGAACGGCTTTTCCGCCGTCCGTTAATGTCAGATTCTCGGTGGAACCTACGGCGTCGCCCGTATAATCGCCGGATCTGCTCTTGTCCATGAGATTGCCTGAGATAAGCTCCTCGTACGAACGTGAGAATGTAAAAAAGTCCGAATAGAGCGATTCCATGCACTTTTCCATCAGAAGATGGTAGCTCACGCCCGGTGCGCGGTCGACAAGATACAGTATCTGGATCTTTGATTCAGCTATTGAAATATCAGACATCTTGCATTCCTTTATTGTTCGTTGTTTTTTGTAATATTTACACGCTTAATTATACTCGAAAAGACAAAATTACGGGTGTATACTCTGTATGATTTTTGAATAACACCTGTAAGGAGACTTAAAGATGATCACATTTGATTACCAGAACGCCCTCGATTTTATCGGTGGTGAAGAGGCAGTCGCTAGAATGGAGCCTCAGGTTAAAGCCGCTTCTGATATGCTTCACAAGAAGAACGGCCCCGGAAATGATTTCCTCGGATGGCTCGACCTCCCCACAAACTATGACAAAGAAGAATTTGCACGTATCCGCAAGGCAGCTCAGAAGATCAGAAGAGATTCTGATGTTCTCATCGTTATCGGTATCGGCGGTTCATATCTCGGCGCACGTGCCGTAATCGAGCTTCTCGGACACTCTTTTGCTAATGCAGCATCCAAGAAGGTTAGAAAGAGCCCCCTCGTTCTTTTCTGCGGCAACTCTATCAGCGCTACATATCTTGCAGACATGATGGACATCATTGAGGGCAAGGATATTTCCCTCAACATCATTTCCAAGTCCGGCACAACAACAGAGCCTGCTATCGCTTTCCGCATCCTCCGCGCTTACATGGAGAACAAGTATGGCAAGCAGGGCGCTAAGGAAAGAATCTATGCCACAACAGATAAGGCTAGAGGAGCTCTTAAGGGCTTAGCTGACAAGGAAGGCTACGAGAGCTTCGTAGTACCTGACGATGTAGGCGGCAGATTCTCCGTTCTTACAGCTGTAGGACTTCTTCCTATTGCAGTTGCAGGCATCGATATCAGAGAACTCATGAAGGGCGCAAGAGACGCTTCCAAGGCTTACAAGAAGCTTCCTCTCTCAGAGAACCCTTGCTATCAGTACGCTGCAGTTCGTAACTGCCTCCTCCGTTCCGGATATTCCACAGAGGTTATGGTCAACTACGAGCCTTCTTTCCACTTCATGACAGAATGGTGGAAGCAGCTCTACGGTGAGTCCGAGGGTAAGGACAGAAGAGGTATCTTCCCGGCAGGCGTTGACAACACAACAGACCTTCACTCCATGGGTCAGTTCATCCAGGACGGCGCGCGTATCATGTATGAGACAGTTGTCCAGATCGACCAGCCCAGAAGATCTTTTGAGATCCCTAACGACAAGGCCAATCTCGACGGCCTTAACTTCCTCTCCGGCATGGACATGAACGAAGTTAACGCTAAGGCAATGCAGGGCACTATCCTTGCTCACGTAGACGGTAAGGTTCCGAACCTTTTGATCCACATGCCTGACCAGACAGCTTACTCACTTGGTGAGCTCATCTACTTCTTCGAGAAGGCTTGCGGCATCTCCGGTTACCTCCTCGCTGTAAATCCTTTCAACCAGCCCGGCGTTGAGGCCGGCAAGCCCGGCTACGAGGACCAGAAGGCAGCTCTCGAGGCAAGACTTAATAAATAAGGCAAGCAATTGCTTTGAACTTTGAACAGACAGGGGTTCGCTTGGCAAAGAGCGGCCCCTGTTCTTTTTGGATGAATACTATATATTTAATTATTTATTTGAATATGACTTGCGTAACTTGTATAATAACCCTCGAAAATTCCATTGAAGAATGAGGTAGATATTATGATTTCAACACTCGAAAACGGCGCTTGGTTATTAAACGGCGTTGAACTCATTGAAGATTCCGGCAATGCAGCTGAGGCAGTTGCCGCTAAGTCAGGCAAGGCTGCTGACAAAGCCGTTGCTAAGCAGGGCACTATTGCTTACGGAATCCTTAAGGATCACAACACATCAGGCAATATGGAGCAGCTCAAGATCAAGTTCGACAAGCTGACTTCACA
>CACZML010000087.1 GCA_902782235.1 Oscillospiraceae bacterium | reverse complement strand
GACGGCAGAACATACGCATTCTGGGGCTTCTGCGAATCACACGCAGGCGAGCTCAATGACGATATGGCAACGCTTAAGCCGGAGACAGTAAGACACCACATCATGGGCCATTCCAAGCCTTTCTGGATCAAGGAGGACGACGGCCATGTTGATCCCGTTGACGGCTTCTTCGAAGCATCAAGCCCGCGTAAGATCAACGGCAAATATGTACTCATCTATTCAAAGCGTTACGAATATCCGAAGCCGGAAAACGGAGTTTTCGGAAGCTGCAACGGATTCTTATCCTACAAGTGGGCAGACTCCCCTCTTGGTGATTACAAGGAAGGCGGCGACATCAGCTTCAACGGCGGTGAAGTCATCACAGGACCTGACGGCAACGGCATCATGACATACCAGTGGGGCAACAACCACGGCTCTCTCATGAAGGTCAAGGATCAGTGGTATGTCTTCTATCACAGACAGACAGGCTGCAACGAATATTCACGTCAGGCAATGGTCGAACCCGTAGATATCGCAATGGGTAAGGACGGTAAGATCTACATCGGAAAGATCACATATGAGAACGGCGAGCCCGTTAAATCCGATGTTGTTGAAGCTACATCACAGGGCTTCTATCTCGACGGTCTTGATGCATTTGCAGTTATCTCCGCAGGCTACACATGCCACATGTACGACGGCCTCGGAAAGCCCATGTACCAGGGCAACGCGGAAGGCACGAATGAAGGCGTCAGAGTCGCTCACATCCAGCCTGTTTACGAAGGCGATTCCTCTCCTGTCGTAGACATCCAGAGCGGTGCGACGATTGGATTCAAGTATCTGAATTTTGGAACAGAAGGCGCTTCAAAAGCTGTCCTTACAGGTGATATCCCTGCAGGCACAACGGTCTCCATCATGCTCGATTCTTACAACGGCAAGACTGTTGCAACAACTGAAGTTTCTGCCGATTCAAAGGAAATCACATTCGAACTCACCGAAAAGGTCACCGGAAAGCACGCAGTTTACTTCTCCTTTATGAATAATGACGAGGAGAAGCGGTCAATTTTCGACACTTTCAGATTTGAATTATAAAAGGAATATGATATTCTTTCGATAGTAATTCTCGGAGGGATAATATGAGAGCGCGAATCACCAAAATCGTTAGCGTCATAACGGTGCTGTCTGTTATGTGCCTCCTTTTGGCTTCATGCGGCGATAAGAAGAAGCCCGCATACGTTATCCTTACCGGCGAGAGCAGCGGTCTCGTATCCAATTTCAACGCTTATTTCGAGCTCAACGGCAACAACATCGAGGAAGTCCGTGAGATCCGCTACGATAATCTCATCTTAAGGAATGACGATTATTCCCTGCTCGACTACAGAACATATAACTTCGAAGCTACATCAACGACCGGTAATCCCTCTGACTTTTTGTATCTTCAGAACTCAAGTGATGTATCAGAATTCAACAAGTCCACACTCATCAAATATCTGAAGAAAATGGGTGTTTTCTGGACCGGCGCGCTCAAGATCGAGATCCATGAATTCGACGGTTATACGATCGTTGAAGCAAAGCATGTTGACGGCACAGAGGTTCTGGAGATCATCACAGGTCTGTTCCGCAACGGCAAGCAGATCAGACTTCCCGGCCAGGATACTTTAAAGTCCTTGCAGAAGGTCTATAAGAAGCTCTGAGCGAACTGATAAACAGGCAATAAAATAGGCTGTCTTCATGTGAGGCAGCCTTTTATTTTGCTATTATTCTGACTCTTACTTCTTTCCCTTCTCGAAAGCAACAAGACCTATCTTTGTCGGGTGATCCAGAAGGACTGTTTCCTTTGCATCGCTCTTTCTGAACAGGAGCATTGCAGATATCAGGATGTCGCCTGCGCCACCCATGATCTGAATGGCCGAGATGATAAGCAATACGATGCTTCCGGTAAAGATCGCGATGATTCCTGCAACGATTCCGAGGATCGTCATGGGCATCATTGAACCCAGAATATAGATGGGCTTTGAAAGCGGAGATGCGCATGTGCAGTACGGTGTGAGGGTCTCTTTCATGAATCCGAATTCGATATCTTTAGAGCCGTTCTCAGCGCCGATCGTCCAGAACCAGCCGTGGATCTTCTCGTGAACTACAGCAAGCGGAATGCATGCAATGAATGCACCAAAGAGTCCGACAAAATACATCACCGGATTATCTTTAAGCAGGCCCGGAATATCGGGCATACCATTTCTTAATATGAATCCTGCAACAACAGCAGCGATAAAAGGAAGTGTCAGAAGCACGCCGACAACGTTAGCTTTAAGAACAGATATCAGTATGTCGTGGCGCTCGAAGCCCTGTGCGAGGAGCTTTTTCTCCTTCTCGTCAAAAGCTGCCTGGCGCTTGATCTCTGCTTCAGTGAGAACATGTCCGTCACTGTTCTTCACAGGTTCAGTTTTCTTGCCTGAAGCCTTTTCCTCAGCGGCATTGAGCTGCTCGAGCATCTCCTGGTTTTTATCTTCACTCATTAATACAAAACTCCTTTTGGGCGCGCCATATACGCCCTCCGAATGAACACTCGCGAGATTGTATCATAAAGTTTTGAGAATTGCGAATTATCGCTCACCTACCGTGGTCCACTCACCCGTTTCGGGATCCTGCATTGTAAATGTCAGTAAGCCTTCTAAATCAGGATCACTCTTGCTGACCCTTATGTGCTGATATCCGAACTGCTTGTATACAGTGCCCTTGTCAGTCTTCAGGTTATTGTTCAGGCGAGAACAAATCACAAAGGCTGTCTATGTCCTCATTCTTTATGTATTCGAAGATCTGCTCAGCGTCAGGCTTTTCGAGCTTTTTGGGATCATTCTTAGCGTTCTTTATCAGTGCGCATCCGAAGATCTGAAACGACATAAGCGCGCACAAAACAATTGCGGAAATTCTTTTTATAATTCTCATAATCCCTCTATCCATGACATAAACTTATTGAGTGTTTTATTTTCGCTTCTTTCGAAAAGAAAACACCCCGCAGTATACCACGAATGAGTATTTCTCTTATCCTCGACTTCGTAAATCTCGAATTTGTTGCCAAGCTCTTTTGCCTTATCCGCAAAGTCTTCGGCGCACTCGAATCCCATAAGTCCGTCATGCCTGCTCTGTATCAGAAGCATCGGAATATCACTCTTATCCATGAGAGATCTTGGCTCACCTTCCGTCCTGTCATAGCCTTTCGCGAAAAGCATTCCCGTAAGCATCTTCAAGGTCATCGTCTGGCCAACTCTGAAGCTGTACGGACCTCCGAAACCGACGTAACCGATAATGTCTGAGACATCGACTTTATACTGCTCCTGAACTTTCCTGCTGAAGCACATGATGGACGACAGATGCGCGCCCGCAGAAGGGCCTGAGAGAACGATCTTCGATGTGTCGATACCCTTCTCCTTCAGATACTTTAAGGCCGCATTAAAGGCCGCACAGACATCTTCTATCTGCACCGGATATTTATTCTTCGGTGACAGCCTGTAACCCAATGAGACAAAGCGGTAACCGGCCCTTGCCATGTTCTGTCCGACATAGTCGAAGAACTTCGGATTGCCTGCATTCCAGCCTCCGCCGTGAACCCAGACAACGACCTTGTCGCTGACTTTTTTCGCGGGCTCATAGTAGAGAAAATACTGTTCCTTATCGGTTCCATAATCCACGCGTTCCGGCGTGAACTCCTTCTTCGTCTTGAACAGGAACCTGTAGTAGATCGGGTAGTAACTGAAGTTCTCTCTGATGTAATCGATCATGCGCTTATAAAACTCCTGACTTCCTCATACCACTGTTCGGGCTTGAAGCACGCGAGCTCTGCGTGTCCAAGACCTTCAAAAGATCTGATCTCAGTCTGAGGATTTATTCCCTTCATTCTGACCGCACACTTCGCTGATAATGATTCATTGCCCTTTGTTCCATGCATGAAAAGTATCTTCATGCCGCTTTTGTATTTTGGATAATCGAAGCGCGAGAATACTGAATCGATTATGTTATTCACGGATACCATGATCATGTTCTCAGCGATCTTAATGTAATAAGGGATCATGTTCTCAGGCAGAAAATCTTTCTTTGCCTGCTCTAATATCTTTGCATCGTGCATTTTCGACTTCATGATTATCGTTTTATAGTTCGACTTCATTATTGCCTTCATCAGACCGTTAACCTTAGTCAGCGGCGCTCCGTCAAGCACCAGGTTTTCGATGCTCAGGTCTTCACTCTTTGCAAGAGTTGCAGCGATCCTTCCGCCCATCGACAAGCCGGCAAGAAGAAATACTTCTCCGTTCACTTCTTCCATAATGTAATCGTGTATCTTCGCGGTCTCCTCTTCAATCGAATGGAAAACCGTGGGCGTTACTTCCGTATGCGCATCAAGCTCAGGAACAATGACATAGTAATCTTTAGAGAATCTTTTCGACGCATAGTTCCAGATCTGCCACGGCGTGAGCATTCCGTGGATCAGCACGACCGCTTTGTTCTCTTTATTTCCGTAAGTGTGGAAGATCATTTTGCTGCCTTTCCGCCCATCATGAGCACTATCATTTCTTTACCTTTCCACCCATCATGAGCACCACCGATGTCGCAAGGTTCCTGTACATGTCATCGATCTTATATTTGCCTTCAATGTGCTCAGCCTTGAAGCATTCTGTAAGCACATATCCCGACTGTATTCCGTGATAGTTCACGATAAAAAACTGTATTATCTGATCGACCGGCACCGCAGGCTTTAACTTATTCTGCTTAATCACTTTTGTAAGGAATGCTGTCATGGCTTCAGTCGCATAAAGCAAAGGACTCTGCTCATCTTTTCCAAGCCTTTGCGCGATCTTCATCGCACGCTCAGGATCACTCATCGCAAGCATGTCGCCATAGATCGAAACCTTAAGAAGATCCGTTCCGACCTCCTTCATGTAGTCAGCAAGCATCCGGCAGATATCGTAAATAGTCTGCTCCCACTCCCTGATGTCAGCTTTGCTAAGAATCTCATCGAGCCTGTCGTTGATCTTGTTCTCCGAATTGATCGTGATGACCAGATCCTTAAACACCTCATCGAGATCCTTGTAATACCTGTATATAACGCCATGCGAAAAACCCGTCTCCGCAATAATGTCCTTCATGTCGATCGAAGTGATCGGCTTTCTGGCGCACACACGGTATGCCGCATCGATTATCTCGCGGCGCTTTTTCTCATAGTATTCTTCGCTAACTTTAGGCATGGTTGTCTCCCGCACTTGTTAAAATGACACGGTGTCATTTTAACTTGTTTATATAAAGCTGTCAAGACATATACCCCCTACGGGTATGCGAAGGTTTTCAATAAAATCGAAAAAATCGATTTTTTATAGGTAGGTCTTGCTCTATTTTCGCTTTGAAAAATGCTCTTTGGGGTGCCGGAGACCTTTTTCGCCCTCTCAAACCCCCGAAAAACATGATAAACCAGCCTGACGGGCACCCTTTTACGGTTTAAAACACTCAATATACCCCCACCACCTACCGACGAAAAACGGAAAAATCGCATTTTTATATGTAGGTCCGGTTCAGGCGCGATCAAAAATGTTGGTAGGTCAAATTCATGCGCGGTCAAAATATATGTAGGACCAATTCAGGCGCGGTCAAAAACTGTTACGCCGGCCGCCTTAAGGCTCAGATCTTCGTCTGACCTCCGCGGTACCTGCCGAAGAAGATGCCGTCATCGATATACTTGTCGGCGTCGGATACCCACATGGGGAATTCGCATGCCCGTGTGGAATGACAGGTGGCGGTACTGGCGCAGCACTAACTCCATTCGCGTGAAGCGGCACCCTTCAGGGCACTCGTAGAGCATGTCATCAGACAGAGAATCAAGGTAGTCCAAAGTCTTCTTTTCGATGGCATCGAGATACTCTAAAAGCTGCTCGTCGGAAAGCACCACTGACGTCGGATTATCAGGGTTGTCCATGCCCTCTTCGTGGAACGCAGGCTCCTCGTAGACATTGGGGTTGATGAACCACTTGTCGGCTGAGTGGAGCGCGTGGTAGACCCAGCGCCAGCAGGGCGCGCCGCAGCAGAGGGCGTCTCTGTCGTAAGCTTTGATCGATGTCCTGATATTAAGGAAATTCGGGACAACAGTTCTTTTGATTATCATTACTAAGTCATTCATTTTATTATCCTCCAGAACATTATTATGAACCTGTGAAGTCGTATTTGCGAACGCCGAGCATCCAGAATCTGTAGCTTAAGTAGACGAACACCAGGCCGTACAGAGGTGATATCCACGACAGCAGCGGGACGTTGTCAGGCGTGAGGATCACAAGGCTCGGATAGTATGCAATGAACGCGATCGGAATGATGAACGTAAAGATGATCTTGAAGATGCCTTCAAAGATCGACGACGGATATTTCGCGAAGTCCTTGAAGCGGAACATGATTACCATTACGTAGCCTGAGCCTTTGATCCAGAAGCATGTTGCAGCCGCAAAGTTCATGAGTGCGATCATGAAGAGCGATGCGGTCAGCAGGAACACGATCAGCTTCAAAATGATCAGCGGTGTTACAGGTATCCCTATCTTGATCCATGCATAGACTATGGTGCCGATGCCGAACGCAAGCTGGCCCAATCCTTTCACGTCGAAGACCTCCGATATGAAGTAGAAGAACACGTTGACCGGCCTGAAGCAGTACTTGATGAAGTCGCCGCTCTGGACCATAAAACGCAGGTTCCAGTTGTTGTCGAAGAAGCACTGCACAGGTGTCAGCGCGACCAGCGAGAAGCCGTACAGGAACAGCATGTGGTGGTAGTCCCAGCCGTTGATCGTCGGGAAGTTCTGGAACAGGATCATGAAGGTGACAAAGCCTGACAGATTCGTCATTATCATGCCAAACGTTGAGATGACAAAATCCGCACGGTAGCTCATCTTGCTCTTAAGGTCCTGTATTAAGATCTTGCGATACATTCTCGCATAGAATTTCAGTCCTCTTTTGCGCATGTCAGCCTCCATTCACGGTGACTTTCTTCACCGCACTATTCCAGAAAAGATTTCCTGCCAGTGTGAGCACTACGAGCCAGATCAGCTGCAGTCCGAAAAGCTGCAGAAGTCCCTGCCAGTTATCCGATCCGCTCTTGCCGAGTAAGATCGACAGCGGTATGTCGTAGACCGCACGGAAAGGCAGATACTGCACGACGATCCTTGCCTTCTCAGGGAAGAATGCCAGCGGGATCGAAGCGCCCGACAGAAGCAGAACGATTGTCTCTTTTACGATGTTGATGCCCCATGTCGATTCGGTGAAAAGACAGATCGGAGCGACCAGCATCTCGATGTTGTAGTTTATGATGAGCGCGAAAACCGTTGCGATCAGGAACCATACAAGGTTCAAGCCAAGCGGAATCGCCCCGTGAGTGACGATCATGACGACGATGAATGTCGGAATAAATGTCAGCACGAACTGGACCACGTGATTTCCGGTGTAAGACCAGAATGTGTATTTGCGGAACCTCATCGGTTTTAATAGATCCAATACGAGCGAGCCCGACTGGATCTTCCTGCTCATGTCCCAGACGACGAACATTTCCAAAAAGTTGAAAAGCGCCGTTGCGAGGATCAGGTAGATCATGGTGTCTGAGAAAGTCATGCCGTTTACGACATCCGTGCCGGACGAATCGTAGATCGCTTTCCAGAGATAGTAGACGAGAACCAGATAGATCAGGTTCGCAAAGAGAGTAACAAAGATGCCGAGTCTGAACTGCAGTGACTCCATTATCCCGGCTCTTGTTATTGATAACAGCCTTTTGGGATTCATTTTGCGCTCCCTTCGTAGATCTTCTTGATTACTTCTTCCGTCGAGATCTCTAAGATCTTAACGTCCTTTATCTTCTTTTCCTTCTGCTTTTCCATGATGACGTCCATGACATCAGTGGTCTTCTCGTCGATCAGGTATTCTTCCCATGAATCGTCGGCGAGCTTGAGCTTCAATGTTCTGTACGATCCGAAATAGTTCTTCAGGTGCTCTATGTCGTTGTCGTAGATCTTTGTGCCCTTGTCGATGATGATGATCCTCTTGCAGAGTGCATCGACGTCGCCCATGTCATGGGTGGTAAGGATTACTGTCGTATTCTTCTCTTTATTAAGGCCCAGGATGAGTTCACGGATCTTCGCCTTCATCGATACGTCCAGACCGATCGTGGGTTCGTCGAGGAATACGATCGGAGGGTTGTGCAGGAATGCAGCGAGGATATCGCTCAAAGTCCTCTGGCCAAGAGACATCTGTCTTACGGGCTTATGGAGGATCGGTTCGATATCAACGAGCGAACGGTAAAGATCGATCATGGCTTCATAATCCTTCTGAGGGACCATGTAGAGGTCACGTAAGAGCTTGAAGGATTCGACCAGCGGCAGTGACCACCAGAGCTGGCTTCGCTGTCCGAAGACTACGCCGATGTTTTCACAGTTCTCAGTTCTGTTCTTATAAGGCACCTTGCCGTTGACGAGGATCTCGCCGGATGTTGGCTCAAGTACGCCCGTCATCATCTTGATGGTTGTTGACTTGCCCGCTCCGTTAGGACCCAGGTATCCAATGATCTCGCCCTTATTTACGGTCATGGTGACGTCCTTTACCGCAGAGACTGTATTGTAATCTCTCGAGAAAAGGTCGCGGATGGAACCCTTCAGGCCTTCGTGGCGGTTCAAGACCTTAAAGTCTTTGCAGACGTTCTTCATTACTACTGCTTCATTTCCCGAATAATTCATAGCAATTTCCCTCTTTCTTTTCTGTTCGATTGCAAGTATATTGTAGATAGAAGCGCGAAAACAGTTTATAAATGCCTTGTTTTTATAACTATTTTCCACAGGCGTGTAAGATTGTTATACTTTTCGCAAATTTGGAGAAATATTGTTATGAAGATAGAACAGATGGGTCTCATCGTTAAAAGAGACGACGGCTCCGAGATAGTAAATTACGACGATCCCAACTTCCCGTCCTATATCTACGACGGCTGGATCGCGCCCAAGGTCACATGGGAAGGCGTTCCGCACTTCCATGAAGACATAGAGATCATGACCATTAAGGAAGGCCAGGTAGCATATTTTGTTAACGGCAAAGAGCTTCTCTTAAGGGCGGGCGACACGATCGTCGTTAATTCAAACCAGATCCACTACAACATGACAGTTAACGGAGAGGTTGCAAAATACGTCATCTGCATACTCCACCCGAGCATACTCGTGAACTCGATCACGGTGGAGATGCAGGCAGTAAGGCCTATTACCGAGAATCCGGATCTCCCCTATCTGAGATTCCGCTATATCAATGAACATACTGAATCTATAAGGAATCTCGTTCTCGGGATGCCTGATCTAAGGCACGATCCTTTTGCGATCACGAAGCAGTTCTATCAGATATGGGACATTATAAGAAAACATGCCGAGACGCTTGGAGCGACCGAAGACGTTGTGTCAGATCCCAG
Organism: Oscillospiraceae bacterium; assembly: GCA_902782235.1. GTDB lineage: Bacteria > Bacillota > Clostridia > Saccharofermentanales > Saccharofermentanaceae > Saccharofermentans. Next base: position 3,507 of record CACZML010000087.1, on the reverse strand, counting down.
GATCCAGTCTTTCAAGTCCATGATGCACTTCATCTCAAACAACTACCAGAATCAGGTAACATTAGCTGATATCGCTGCCAGCGGCAGCATAAGCAAGTCTTTATGCAACACATTATTCCACCAGTATGTAGGTGAATCGCCGATCAATTACCTGATGCACTTGAGGTGCCGCAAAGTGGCTGAATTACTGCGTTCCGGCAAGATCCCCATGACGGAGATCGCATCCCGTACAGGCTTTGGCGGAGTAAGTTACATGTCTGAGACCTTCCGCAAATTCTTTGAGAAATCGCCCAGGGAATACAGAAAAGAGTGGGAAAACCGTTAAAAATTTCTTTACAGTTTGTATTTCTTATAGTAACGCTGGTAACAATTTAGTGCAGGTTTTCGCGTTTTTGAATTGCTAAAATGGCAGTATCATAATCAAGAACTATCGGCAAGGGTGTGTGCTTATGACAAGGCAATCAGACAACAACAGAGTCGACAAGACCCTGCGGAAGCTGTCTCTTAACAGGGAGGCGCCTAAGAGCGCGTTTATCCTGCTGCTGATCCTCTTTTTCATCTCCATGTTCCTGACATCAAGGATCGCGCTCTCAGATGAGACTACATACCTGTTCGGAATCCCTTTCGAGAACAAATCATTCACCGGCATCTTCTCCATGATGGGCAATATCTGCCTTATCTGCCTTGCGATGCTGTTCCGCAGGACCGGGTATTTCACCGCACTCGCGATGCTCGTGCTCCAGTTCCCTCTGATGTATGTAAACATCATCGTACGCAAGAACTACTCGAACATTCCGGGCCTTTTTAACAACCTCCTCATAATCCTTGCCATCACATTTATCTTCTTCGGCAACCGCAAGATCCAGGCTTATCAGAACCACATACGCGAGCAGGCCGTCACAGACAGGCTCACAGGCCTTCCTAACCGCTTTGCATGTACAGAGCTCATGCAGGATCTCCTGTGGCGTACAGAGCGCTTTGCGGTCGTCTCAGCGGACCTCAACAACTTCAAGAGCATCAACGATACGATGGGCCACGACACGGGCGACAACGTGCTTAAGGAGATCGCCAGGAGATGGAAGGATCTGGCCAACTCGCTTACCACAGGCACCATAGATTTTGTTGCGAGGATCACAGGCGACGAGTTCTTCATCATCCTCACCGGTTACGATTCTGAGGAAGCGGTCATATCGACTATCGAAGCTTACAAGGAAGAGCTCGAAAAGAAGATCACCATAGACGACTGTGATTACTACATGACTGCTTGCTTCGGCTACTCCATGTGCCCTGAAGACAGCGATGTGATAGATAATCTTTTTACCTTCTCAGACGCTGCGCTACACGAGATAAAGAAGACCGGCAGCGGCAGCAGAGTCTTAAGATTCTCAATGGATGTCTTAAATTCCGAAGATGCTCTTGAGATCGAGAGAAAGATCCGTTCCGCATTAACCAACGGCAACATCTTCTACCAGCTCCAGCCCCAGTACGACATGGATCACAAGTTAAGAGGCTTTGAGGCCCTGGCCAGGATGAATGACGATGACGGCTCCTTCATAAGCCCTATGGATTTCATTCCTGTAGCCGAGAAGACCGGCCTCGTCGACCGCATCGACATGCGTGTTTTCGAGCTCGCCGTACAGTTCCTTGATAACGTCATCACTGAGACCGGCGCGGATATCACATTGAGCGCCAATGTTTCCGTAAGACACCTCATGAAGAATAACTTCATTGAAGATCTCAAGAAGGTTCTCGACAAGTACGATGTCTCACCCGAGAGGATCGAGATCGAGATCACCGAATCCATCATGATCGATTCAGCCGAGAAAGCCCTGCAGCGCATCGACGAATTAAAGCAGCTTGGCATGAAGGTTGCGATCGACGATTTTGGTACCGGCTATTCGTCTTTGAGCTATCTTAATAACTTCCCTACCGATATGCTCAAGATCGACAAATCCTTCATCGACAACATGAGCCTGAATGAATCCTCAAAACAGTATGTCGCCATGATCATCTCTATCGGCCATACACTGGATCTCAAGGTCATCTCGGAAGGTGTCGAATCCGCTGACCAGGTCAAGGTTTTAAAGGACATCGGCTGCGATTACATCCAGGGTTATGTCTGGGGCAGACCGATGCTTCCCGAAGATGCATACAAGCTTGTAGGCTCACGCAAGTAAAAATACAGAGTATTTAGCACATGCAATGAAAAGGACCTTAGCAGGGTCCTTTTTTAGTGGTTTTTTATTCTCCCTAACTAATAGCGGTCATTCCGAATTGTGATATTTGCTTGATATTTTGATTATATCAAGATGATAAAATATATTTGATTCGGCAAAAAGCCGTCTATATCAAGGAATAAAGGGTAAATTCGAAAGGGGTGTGGAAATGAAAAACCACGGAATAAGGAAGCTGACCTCGCTCCTGTTGGCGGTGTCAGTTGCATCAAGTCTGTTCTTATGCGCATGTGACGGAACAGAGAAAACAACAGAAACATCCGAGACAACTGAAGTTACGGAATCCGTTGAGACAACTCCGCCTAACGGCCGCGATACGACGCCGTATAAGCTGACAAAGCTCGATGGCAACAAGGATCATCACTTTCTGACTACTGATTATTGCTATATCGAATCAGATAAGTATGTGCTTTTCCTGGAAAAGAATCTGGACATTCCGGGTGACTTCGTAAATAACCTGGACCAGATCCTGAATGAGCTTGAGAATCAGCTTGGTCTTTCCGTAGCACCGGCAGGCTTTGAAGAACATGAAGTATATGATCTGTCAGAAGTATACGGAACGAACCCGTGGAAGGACTGGCGCATCGGACCCAAGATGGCTATATTCGTTTATTTCGACCGCAATGGTAACTGGCGCAATGATGCGGAAGTTAAGGGATACGATGTATCAATCTGCATGAATGACCTTGTCTCAGAAGAACAATGGAACGCTACTAAAGAACTCAGAGCTGAATACCTGAAAAAATCCGGCTATATTCACTATTTCGAGATAACCGGAGCTTTGACACAAGCTATAGTTGCCAGAAATTCTCAATATGAACAGCCTGAGATGACAATGAAAGGTATCGCTGAATATATGTCCCGTTCCGTGCTGGATGCTCTTGCTTCGGGAAGTCCTTCCATTAATATGGCATTACAAAACAGGAGTCCTTATCTCTACCAGATCCGTGACGCAATAAATGCAGAAAATGCGGAAATATACTATTTAAACGGCTTCTGGGTCAAAGGAAAGTCTATCCCGGCTAATGCAGAAGAAGCATACGGAAGATACTTCTTCAAATTCCTCAAAGAGGAGTATGGCGATAACTTCTTTCAGATGTATGTCAGAAAGACCAACGCATATGGTGTTCTCGGTAATTTCTCGACCATCATGAAGGCCACATACGGCGATGATGTCTTCACCAGGTTCGGTGACTGGTGCGTAGAGAATCAGGTCCTTCAGTATGTAACTGAAGAGGAACAATAAGACCATTAACAATTCAGGGATAGTTAA
>CACZML010000086.1 GCA_902782235.1 Oscillospiraceae bacterium | reverse complement strand
AGATACTCTTCAAGTGTCCTGCACTCCGCGGTATCTTTTATGTTCCTGCCGTTATACTCCAGTATCTTTTTGAAATCATTTTCAGATGCCGGCATATCACTTCCCGCAAATGCCACAGTATCTTTATTGGCAGGCAGAGAAGGAATGATGTCTGACATTGCTTTGCGAAGTCTCTGGTCAGGAGTCGTGCCGCGTTTCTGCATTACCGGATCCATGAAGCCTCTTACGAAAATGACATCCGGGAAACGCTTTTCGAGCTCCTTGTAAATAAATCCGATGTCACAACCCATGAAACGGTGGACACATACCGGGAATACTATCACCACCGGAGGTAACTTCGGAAGTTTCCTAAGACAGTCGGTAACACCTTCTATTGTAGTCTCTTCTATCCTTCCCGAATGTGTCATGTCATCTTCTTCAAGGACAACGGATGAGAACCGTCCGAGTTCGCCCATCTCGGCTGCTGTCATGACAACACCGCGCAGACAGTTATCAGCGCAGATGTATATCTGATGAGCCTCAGGTATCCTGAACCCGATATGCACGATATTCCAGGTGCCGTGAGCGGGCGCGTTGAACTCGAGCCCGTTTGCAAACGGTTTGGGGAATACGGCGTTGCCGATCCTCACACTTTCATCACTTGACGTTGGCATATGATGTTTTTACGTTTACTCCGTCAAGGCGTCCTATCTTTCCCGTTATCTCACTGATGTAATCCTGCGGTGCATTGATAGCGATCATAATGATGCTGATGTTCTTCTCGCGGTAGGGCACGCCCATTCTCCCGATGATGTATTTTCCGGCCTCGTGAAGAAGGGCATTAAGCTTCTCAACTGATTCAGGATTCTCTACGATTATCGAGATTGCAGCTACTCTTGTTTCCATAAACGCTCCTTAGCAAATTCTTGGCAGCAGTTCGTTGCCGGGCTTGGGAAGATATGTCTGTCCGCCGACTTCAGTCGTCATGACTACTCTTCCGGTCTCTTCTTCAGTTACTTCGCCTATTATCGTTGCACCTTCAGTGTACTTTGTACCCTTAAGGACATCAACAACTGCCTGTGCTTTTTCCGCAGGGCAGATCATTACCATTCTGCCTTCGCATGCAAGATACAGAGGCTCTAATCCCAGAAGACCCGTTACGCCGCTGACTTCTGGAGCTACCGGAACGCTTGTCCTGTCGACCCTGATGCCGACCTCTGCCTCATCTGCGATCTCATAAAGAACAGTTCCGACGCCGCCTCTCGTGGCATCTCTTATAACATGCATCTCAGGGCATACTTCGAGCGCTCTTCTTACAGGCTCCCACAAGGGCGCGCAGTCGGAAGTTACATCTGCTTCAATGCCATATTCGTCACGGGCAAGAAGGATAGCTGTTCCGTGTCTTCCGACATCACCTGTTACGATTATCTTATCGCCCGGCTTAGCAAACTTTCCGGATGTGTTGATGCCTTCGCCGATGACGCCCACACCTGCTGTGGTGATAAAGATCTTATCGACCTGGCCTTTGCCCGCAACCTTCGTGTCGCCTGCAACGATATTTACTCCGGCTTCTCTTGCGGTCTCACCCATCGTCTTTGCGATCAGTTCCAGATCTTCGATCGGGAGTCCTTCCTCAATGATGTAGGAACATGTGAGATAAAGGGGCTTGGCGCCCATGCATGCAAGGTCATTTACCGTGCCGCAGACAGCAAGTCTTCCGATGTTGCCGCCCGGATATTTCCATGGCGATACAATAAAGCCGTCTGTCGACATTGCGATACGGCCTTCGGGTCTGGGAAGGACTGCCGCATCGTCTGCAGTGAAATACTCGTTTCCGAGATTCTTCTTGAATATCTCACCGATAAGCTCGGATGTCTTTCTTCCGCCGCTTCCGTGAGCCAATGTTATTACTTCTTTCATGACTGTCCTCCGTACATATAGAATGCAGAGCATGCGCCTTCGTCAGATACCATGCATGCTCCGACAGGGTGATCCGGATTGCATGCCTTTCCGAAAAGCGGACACTCCGAAGGCAGGATCTTTCCCTGAAGAACGATTCCGCATTTGCATGCCGTCTTGCGTTCAAACTCCATCTTCGGTACCGAATACTTCTTTCTGGCATCGTAAGCCGCATATTCATTCCTGAGTTCAACACCTGAATCCGGTATCACGCCGATACCGCGCCATTCGGCATCGCAGGGTTTCATGAACTTATCCACGAGTGCAACAGCAGCAGGACTTCCCGCATCTGTTACCACTCTCGGATATGCATTAACAAAGAACGGCTTGCCTTCGGAAACATTCTTTACGGTTACCGCAAGCGCAGCGAGAAGCTCATCACCCGTAAAGCCTGCTATCGTTCCGCTTATGCCGCGCTCAGCAAGATCTTTGCAGAGCTTCGTTCCGATGATCGCATGAACATGGCCGGGATAAAGATATGCATCAGTAGAAGATGCCATAGCTTCATAAGCACCTGGCATGGTCTTGTTCGCTGTAAGGAGCGAAAAGTTATCAAGCCCGTCCTTTACCGCATTCTTTACGGCAATAACATCAGAGGGTGTCGTTGTCTCAAATCCCACAGAAAGGAAAACGACCTGCTCTTCAGGGTGGTCCTTGGCATATTTTTCCGCATCGATCGGAGAATAGACGATCTTTACTTTTCCGCCTTCGGCTCTTGCCTTCTGAAGGCTCTTAACATTTCCCGGAACTCTTACAAGATCTCCGAAAGTAGTTACTGTGCAGCCTTTCTCGAGCGCCAGATAAACAGCCTCATCGATATACGCCGCAGGAGTTACGCACACGGGGCATCCGGGGCCTGAGATAAGATTGATCTTGGGAGACAGGAACTTTCTTATTCCCTGCCTGAAGATCTCATGAGTATGCGTACCGCAGACTTCCATGATCCTTACGGGAGGTCCGTCGTAAGTCTCAAGGAAACTTCTCATATCAGCAGTACTGTTGATACTTGTCATGCCAGATTCTCCTTTAATACTTTCTCTGTCTCTGATTTGTCGTCGTCAGTGATCTTGGCGATTGCGCAGCCTGCATGGACCATGACATAATCTCCGGGTTCCAGGTCATCCAGGAGCTCAGCGGAGATCTCTCTTTTCGCGCCCGTGCAGTCAACCATGGCAACACCATCCTTAACACTGATGATCTTTGCAGCTAAACCTACACACATTTATATATCCTCCTGATTATTTATTTTATGCATCCCGTAGAGCGCCTGGCCCAATGCTATTCCACCGTCATTTGGCGGAACCATTGAGTGGAGCAGTACGTTAAAGCCGTTTTCTATTAACTCCTGTTCAGTCAGTCTGGTCAGGAGCTTATTCTGATAACACCCTCCGCTCAGCGCGGCAGTCTTTATGCTGCCGGACTTAGCCATAGCCATCTGAGCTACACCTTTAGCCAGCATATAGTGGAAGGCATATGCGAGTTTTCTTATGTCAGTTCCCTTAAGTTTCTCTTCTGTCAGATACCGGATGATCCTGTCTGTCGCGATCACATCGCCTTCGGTCAGATCCATATATCCGAGATCTTTCTCTCCCTCATATTCCATAGCCTTGAATTCAAGAGCTGTTGCAGCTTCACCTTCAAAGCTCTGTTCATACCTGATCCCGAGTATTGCCGACGCTGCATCGAAAAGCCTTCCGCAGCTGGTGGATATAGAGGTGTTGATCCTGTTATCGTGCATGACTTTATAAGTCTTGAATGTTCCCTGCCTTATCAGGCCCAGATCACTGCACTTTGATTCTGCATCATCGCCAAATATATCGATGAGCATCGATATGGCGATCCTGAACCCTTCTCTTGAAGCAATATCACCGCCTGTATGAAGGAACGGTCTGATATGTCCGGCACGCTCGAAACCGTCGGGACTGCACTTCAATATCTCGCCGCCCCAGATCGTGCCATCAGTACCATATCCTGTTCCGTCCAAAGAGATGCCGATCACTTCACCTGTATAATCGTTCTCTGCCATACATGAGAGTATGTGGGCATAATGATGCTGGACTCTGATAAGAGGCAGTCCCGATTCTTCCGCCGCAGCAGATGAATTATATAAAGGATGAAGATCGCATACAGCATGAGAAGGCTTTGCTTCCAGGAGATGAAGCATTCTTTCAGCAGATTCCTTAAGAGCGTTCTTGCCCTTAAGATCAGTCAGATCACCGATGTAGGATGAAGGATACATAAGACTGTTGACTGCAACGCAGAAGGTATTCTTAAGCTCGCCGCCGTAAGCAATGACAGAACCTTTGAACTGTTTGGTCATCATGTACGGGAGCGGAGCATAGCCTCTCGAGCGTCTGATCATGTAGGGCTTGCCTTCATAAAAATCCATGACAGAATCGTCTGCCCTGATGTTGATCTTTCTGTTATGGGTAAGGACCACATCACAGTAAGATCGGATCTCAGCTCTTACATCATCGTCATTCCTGCATATCGGGAGACCGGAGAGATTGCCGCTCGTCATAACGAGGCATGAAGGCATCTTTATATCGTCATCGTAATCGAAGATAAGGCTCTGAACAGGAGCGTAAGGAAGCATGCAGCCGAGCATCGGATTATCAGGTGCAACCTGTTCTGCGAGCATTGAATCTTCGCGGCGCTTAAGCAGGATTATCGGCTTCTGATGGCCCGTCAGGATGCCGCGCTGGTAATCTTCTATATAGCAGTTCTTCAGGACCTCTTCTTCGTTTCTCATCATGAGCGCGAAAGGCTTGGAAGGACGGTGCTTGAGCTCACGCAGTCTCTTAACCGCATCGTTATCGTATGCATTGCAGGCAAGATGGAATCCGCCGATTCCTTTTATTGCGGCAATACCGCCGTTTGCAATTACCTCCCGCACATATGTGATCGCTTCCGGTCCCTTACGGTTCTCTTCATCATCAAGAATGAACACTTCAGGTCCGCATTTGTTGCAGCATACGGGCTGGGCGTCATATCTTCTCGTGGCAGGATCGTAGTATTCCTTTTCGCAGTCAGGACACATCGGAAATTCCTTCATCGATGTGCGTTCGCGGTCATAAGGCAGTGCATCAAGAATAGTAAGTCTCGGACCGCAGCATGTGCAGTTGATAAAAGGATGCAGATATCTTCTGTTGTTCTTATCGAAAAGTTCCTCAAGGCACTCATCACAGATTGCAATGTCCGGAGATACGAAGATCTCGCCGGTTGTTTTCGCGCTCTCGATTATATTGAAATCATCATAAGCCGGAACAACCTTGTCCTTAATGTCCATCTTTAAAATGGCTGCTCGCTTCGGCGGCATTGTCCTGATAAGATCGGTGAACTTATCAACTTGCGGTTCCTCGCCCTGCGCATAGATCTCGACATAAGGGCCAAGGTTAGACACACTTCCCTTTATTCCAAGAGAAGCAGCATGTCTTGCGACTGTCGGTCTGAATCCGACACCCTGGACTATGCCATATACTTTAATGCGCTTCGTTACCAAATCAGTATCTCCCGCTTATTGCAAAACACTTCAAGTCAACCCAGTTACCCTCGTAATCAGGCACCAGTTCTTTGAGACAGATATCAGCAGCGACCGTGTCGTAGCCGCCTGTCCTTACCATCTCGATAAACTCATCTTCTTCGGTGATCTTCTTATCGCCCGCCTGTTTAACAGAATCGTGAAGCTTAAAGAAGGTCGCAATATCCAAATCAACACCTGCATCTCTTAATGTCTTGCCGACAACTTCATCGTGGCAGACAAGAGTCTTTCCTTTGATTCCTTCCGGAATGTTGTTCTTATAGACAGGGCTTACGATCTCAAAATCTCTTCCTAAGTATTCACATGCATCTATTCCGGAAGACGATGCTGCAATGAGTTTTCCCGCACCCTTGATACTTCTGATGTCATCGATTGAAAGATCGATGTGATCCTTGCCGTATGTAAGAGGTGTCATACCGAGAACGATCTGGGCTTTAGCTGCAGAAGGAACATCTTCAGCGAACTCGTCGATGAGCGCTTTGTATGCTTCCTTTTCGCCTTCGTTATAAAGCTTCATCCCGTTCGTCTTAACAGGAACAACAGGAATATCGACCTTGCCCTCAATGAGTTTTTTTAACGCCTTGTAATCAGTTCCGATCGTAGCCGGAACCGGTGTCCCAATAACGGCAACAAACGATGTATCTATCCTCTCAACTGCAGACTTGATCTTCGCTGCAAGAAGTTCGTCTCTTCCCAATATCGCATCCATGTCGCGGAGTCCTGCCGAGAAAACGGCACTCCGTGATTCGTGCCATCTGGGTTCATCGAATCCGCAGACGTTGCCCGTGCATCCGCCCGCATCGATGATTACTATAAGCGCACCCATCGAATAGAGCACGCCGGAAGCACCTGACTGGTCAGGAGCAAAAGGTGTAAGAACTTTCCTTAATCCCTTCATGCTTTTGCCTCCGTTAACGCGTCGAAAATCTTGTTCATCAGATCCCTTACCCCCTGGTATCCAAAGGGTCTCGTATCCTGGTTCCAGGCGACATTCGGAATATCGGGGCAATAGAACTTCGCATCCTTGCCGATTGTTACGTGAGCCTTTGACTGTGAGATCTTGTAGTAGAGCATCGTGGGCTCCATGTTGCAGTAGATCTTTGTATCAGGTGAGAGCTGCGCCAGATTCTTCACATACACAAAATTTTCAGGCGCCAGGACCGAATAGATCTCATCAACCTTAAAGCCCATTCTCGTAAGACTTAACGCTAATTCAAACGCATTGGCATTCGTGCACTCGCCGACATTGACAGTAAGATCCGGATAAGCATTCTTAAGTCTTGTGACTGCTTCATCAGCTTCTGCTTTTTCTTCACTGTCAACGATGTCGATGCCTGTGACGCTTGCAAGGGCTTTGTACTGTGAAGAGATCTTATCTGTTGAATGTACTCTCGTAAGTTCGATATATGGAATGCCCAGTCTTTTATTCATGTCTTCAGCAGCTGCGCGGACTTCCGGATCAATAACGATATTGAAGTTGGCGCTTGCCATCTGAAGGAAGTCTTCGAACGTCCTGCATGTTGATATCTGTCTGATATTACGGATCCCGGCAAGCTTCAGGTATTCTATGAGCTCGGTGTTTTCGAGGGGTGCAAAACCTCCGATGATATTTACTAAGTGAATAGATAGTCTGTCTTACATGAACCATCGGCGGACGGCGTCCTTCCCTGGTAAGCGCATACATATAGCACGGACGCACCTTTACGCCTTCAAAAACACTTCCTGCCAGAGCAGCCTCAGCCTTACGGCAGACTCTGTCCATGTCGGTGCCTAAAAGTGCATCAACGCATGTGATGCAGATCATGACAACCTTCGGGATCCGCTTTCCGTTATCTCTAAGGAAAGCCAATATTTCACTGATTGCATCAGGTATCTTATTCAAGTGCCTGCCTGTTACAAGATCAGGTTCACTCATCTCAAGATAGAAGAATCTGTTTTTATATTCAGGCATTGAAGAGATAAGGGATGTATTCCTTCCACAGCAGCCGGGAGCCACAATAAGCATTACCGATTCAGGGACACTTAAGCCTGCTCTCTTTACACCGAACCCCTCGGCACCGGGAGAATTATAAGCAAGTGTTGCAGGGGAACTGTATACCAGGCTGTTGCCGGACAGCAGTTCAGAGGGGATATCACTCTTTCCCCTCTTCAAAACCTCTTCCGCTGTATAACAGACCGCTTCGTGCTTCATAGGTTCA